>JAPKCC010000174.1 GCA_028823105.1 Phycisphaerales bacterium
GATGGCGAGTGGTTCGGGGGTGGTCGACGGCCGCACGGCAGATTGCTTCCTGGCATGCCTGGCGAATGCGGCTGCGACGAGCTGCCGAGTGAATCCCTCGTGTCCCGCCGGATCGAAGGACAAGCAGATGTCCGCGGCGCCGTAGTCGGCCGGCGGATAGTAGATACCGCAATTGGCGTTGATCTCGAGCATGTAGGGCGTGCCGTCCTTCGCAACCCGGAGATCACATCGGCCGAAACTTGCGGCCTTCAGCTGCACGAAGAAGCGGGCGCATTCATCTCGAAGTCGGTCAGAGAGGATTGGGTCCTCCACCGGAAAAGACTTGAGCCCCTCGTAGATCACCCACTTGACGTCAGAATGCTTGAACTCCTCGCCTTTGGGAAACTCATACTGCACGGGGGTGTAGGTGATCGGCCGTTCCGAGTCTTCGGGATTCTCCGCCACCAGCACTGTGCATTCGATGCCCTCGATGTACTCCTCGATCAACGCGGCCCCGTGGCGAGACATGATCTTCTTCGCCTGGATCCGGAGCCCGGCAGGCGTTCGAACCCGGGAACGGCGGCTGAGATCCACGCTCGCGTAACTGCTGTAGTGCTTGACGAAGAGCGGAAATCGAAGGGTCTCCGCCGCACGCTCGACGTCTTCTACCGTCGTGGCCACCACGTAGGCCGGCGTCGCGATCCCGAGTGCGGCGCACGCTTCCTTCATCGCGACCCTGGTCGGCTCGTAGCACTCGGACGTCGCTCCGGCGAAGGGAACGCCGTGCTTCTCGAGCGTCTCAATGACTTCGATCCCGGGAATATTCTGATCGGCGGCGCCGTCGCAGAGATTAAAGAAGAGATCGAACCCTCGTCTGATCAACCGCTCGACCTGCCGAACCGATCCCTTCTTTCCCTTGAGGGTCGCCACATGCCATTCCGCTTCCGGCATGAACGGACGCGGATCACAAGGCCAGTCGTCCTCTGGAAATGGATCAGCATTGAGTTTCTGCGTCGTCAAGAGGCAGATTCGCAAGGCCTGAGTGTCCGGTTCGATCGCCATACGGTCACTCTATCAAACCAGCCATGATGGCCTAGTCTCCTATCCTTCTTCTGACTCAGAACCAGCGAAGACGGTCAAACCGGATTACCTTCCTCGCTCATCTAGTCACCAGCGAGATCAACCATGGCAAACCTCCCCATCATCGGCCCACTTCAACTCGTCTACTTCTGGTTCAAGAACCGAAGCAGACGAAAGATGATCTCGAATTGGGCCGCATCTAAAGGCTTACAGTTTGCGCCCGACGCGAAGACGTTCAGCCCTCCGGAGAACCGGCATGGACACGAAGATGCGTCGCACTTCGCGAAGCACAGTGGCCGAGCCCAGAGGATCTTCTCGCGGATGTTCGGCATGTCGAAGATACAGGCCAGCTATCCGCAATTTGCGGCGAACCGATTTCGAGGCGACTGGCAGACAGACAAAAATATCTGCTGGGGTGAAGTCGGGGGAAAGACGGTGATCGTTTGGGACACGGTGCTCTATGACCTCGACCTGAGAAACGATGACTGGACCGAGGGCATGTACACCTCCATCCTCGTCCTCACCGACACGCCGATTCATCGAACCCTCATTGCCCCAAACAAGCTCTTCAAGCGACTCTCCTCGTTTGGAATCGAAGAGGGACGCGGCACCTTCTCGATGAGCACCGTCAAGTTCGAGCTCGAAGCCTTCAACAAGGCCTATCGAGTGCGCGGCCAAGACCGAAAGTGGACCTTCGACATCATCGACCAAGAGATGATCGACTGGTTGATGGAAAACCAGGGCCACACCATCGAGCTGGCGGCCGGCGGGAGCATGATCTCGACCTGGTTCACGCTCACTCCCGATCGAATCAACCAGCAACTCGATTTCGCGACGAAGTTCCTCGACCACATCCCCGAGGATCTCCAGCACTCCGATGACGGCCCCGCGGAGACCGAAGAATGATGACCACGATCGTCCTTGCTCTTTCGTCGGGCGAAGTCGTCGCCATCGTGGCCGGTGGTGTCGTCCTGGTGATCGTGATCGCAGTGATCTCGATGTACAACCGGCTGGTCAAGCTCCGCCAGTTCTGCAAGGAATCTTGGTCGGATACCGACACCGAACTGCAACGGCGACACGATCTCATCCCGAACCTGGTCTCGACGGTGAAGGGATATGCCACCCATGAGACAAAGGTCCTTGAAGAGGTGACTCGGCTCCGAGTGCAGGCCATTGCCGGGAAGGACGAGGCCCCGCAGAACCGCGCCGCCGTTGAAGATCAACTCGGGGCCGCCGCCACGGGACTCATCGCGACGTTCGAGTCGTACCCGGATCTCAAGGCGAATGCGAACTTCCTCAAGCTCCAACAGGAGCTTGGCGAGACCGAGACAAGGATCGCGCGGGCTCGACGTTTCTACAACTCAAACGTCCGCGAATTCCTCACCGGTGTGACGACATTCCCCAGTAGCGTTATTGCCGGCGTCGGTGGTTTCGACCCCACCGAGTTCGAGTACTTCAAGGCAGATGAGACCTCGAGAGACGCCATCGACGTGGACCTCGACTCCTGAAGCATCTCGCC
>JAPKCC010000011.1 GCA_028823105.1 Phycisphaerales bacterium
CTTCGGATCCTGCTTCGGATCCTGCTTCGGATCATCGATGGGTTCGAATGCCTCATTGAGTAGCCCGCCGTTGCCCTTGAGCCCACCATCGCGAATCTGTTCGCGAATCAACTCGGGAAGCGGAAGCTCACCGATCATGGAGTCGGTCCAGGATTCGAGGGTGCCGTCGTCAGGTGACCTGATGACTCGCGGGGTCAGCACGATGATCAGCTCCGTCCGTCGTCGGGTCTCCGTCTCCGATCGGAAGAGGCCACCGATGAAGGGGATGTCACCGAGGAATGGGATCTTCATATCCCGTCGCTCGCTGTTCTCCTCGATCAACCCGCCGATCACTACCGTCTCGCCGTCTTTGACGGTGACCGTGGTGTCTGCCGTTCGCTTGATAATGATCGGGCTGCTGAACGTCTCACTGATATCCGTGGTCTGCTCGCTCAACCGGGAGATCGTCGGGCGGATGTTCATGCGAACGAACCCGTCCGGGTTGATCGTGGGTCGAACCTCTAGAATGATCCCGATTTCCTGAGCCGTGACGGTAGTGGTCTGCGTGCCGGTGTCAAAAGTCGCGATTGAATCGGGGAGCCGGATCTCCTGTCCTACCTGAATGCGACCGTCTTCATTGTTCGCGACGGTGATCGAAGGACTGGAAAGCAGTTGCAGACGACCCTGCGCGTGCATGGCGCTTAGTACGAGACTGAGATCCGTGAAGCCCACCGAAAACGATCCCGTGAGCGGCTGATTAAAGACATCAGGCGAACCGTATCGACCGGTGGTTTTGAGGGGAATCACCCCGACCTTCTCGTTGAGCGTGACGCCGAAATCAGAGTTGTCATCGAGGGTGATCTCGGCCAGCATGACCTGAATGAGAACCTGCGGAGGATCGACATCGAGTTCCTTGATGATCGATTGGACCTGTTCCATGTACCGGGGTGATGCATTCACCAGCACCGCATTGCTCTTGAGATCCCCGACGATCGTGACTTCACGTTCGAGCAGCCGGGCGGCCGAGGGCAGTTGATCGGAGTTGAGCGTCTGCACCAACTTTCGCTGATCCTCGCTGACGAACTCGCTCACCACTCGGGCCACTTCGTCAGCCTGAGCGTTGCGAAGTGTGTAGACGAGGGTCTCTCGTTCATTGGCCGTTTCGGCATCGAGTTCCATGACGACCTCACCGACGAGTTCGAGGTACTTCGGCGTGCCGGAGACGATCAGCGAGTTGGTCCGACTATCCACGGTGATCGACAACGCCTGCCGCTCGTCGGGGACCATTGTCAGGTCGGTGCCGAACATGTTGCCACCGTCCGGGGCACCAGCCCCACCGATTCCTGAGGGCTCCATCACCGCGGCGCCGGCAATATCTTCGCGAGGCTTCAACACGTAGAGATTGCCCTGCTGACGAAGTTGGAAGAGTTCGGTAAGGATCTCCGCCATCGCATCCGCATCAGCGTTCACCAACTTGAAGACCTCAATCCGCTTGGAACCCGTGGAACTGGTGTCGAGATCACTGATCATCCGCTCGATCAATTCCATGGACTCCCGTGGCGCACTGACGATCACGGTGTTGGTACGGATGTCGGGGGTGAGCGAAATCGAATCACGAATCGCACTAGAGACTTCGACCTCCATCTTCTCGGAATCGGCGCCCGGCTCCACGCCATCGATCTGCTGGAGATACCGCATGACGGTCCCGAGCTGGCCGGAACGACCGCGGCGACCGCCGCCGTCGAGCACACTCTCGATGAGCGCGACCGTTTCAAGGACATTTGCCGAGGCGAGCGGGAGATACTTCACTTCGACGACCGCTCCCGGGCGTTCCGAGTCGAGTCTCGAAACAAGGCTGCGGATCGCCTCGATGTCCGCCGGCGCCCCCGACACAAGGATGGCGTTGAGTCGATCGTCGGCGGTGACCCGGATGATCTCTTCGCCACGCCGCCGGTTCTCGGTACTCACATAGAGCTCGTCGACCAGATCAACCAGGTCCGACGCCCGGTTCCGGGCCACGGCGATGATCTCCACCGATTGACCCCCGATACGGTCGTTCTGCGCCTTCTTCAATAGTTCGACGAGCTCTCGAACCACGATCTGGTTCTCGCGGCTGGCGGCAATCACCAGGGCGTTGCTTCCCTCGAGCGGTTCGATCGACACGCGATCGCTCGGGGCCTCCGATTCGCCCAGACTCTGCATCCGGTCCCGCATCAGGGACTCCAGTCGCGGCGCGATGTCACGGGCGGATCCGGTCTCCAGGGTGAGCACCTCGATCTCGACCGCGGAGTTCATGGGCGTATCCGCAAGCCTTGCCACAAGCTCGTTGATCGAACGTCGGTCCTCCGGACTCGCTGCGACCAGAAGTGAATTGGTCCGTGGATCGGTGATGACCAGTGGCTTCTGTCGACGAGCAACATCTGCGGGGAGATCCGCGTAGCGACGCTCCATGACCCGATTCACCGCGTCGGCGATTCGATCGAGACCGCCCTGCATGATCGGAACCACCTGAATGTCTGCAACGCTTCCGATCGAGTCGACGTCGAGATCGGCGGCCAACCGCTCGATCACCTTGAACGTGTCGTTGCCGGCAGCCACCACGAGTGCGTTCGATCGATCATCGGCCATGACCACGGCCTTCTCGAGATCCGCGGTCTCCGGTTGAACCTTGCGCATCCGTTCGAGACGAGCGTCCATGAGACGTTGCACCATTGGCCCCACTCGGGAGGCGCTCGAATTTGCGAGCTTGATGATCCTAATTTCTCTAAATTCAACGGGGATTTCAGTGTCGAGTCGTGCCAGAAGATCCTCGAAGAGTTTGAAGCTCCGACTGCTGGTGGAGACCACGATCGAATTCGTACGCAGATCGGGGATCGCCTTGATCCGGTCTTCCTCGCGAATCAAGTCCGCTCGGAACTGCTGCTCAAAGAGTTGGCGAATCACGGTGGTGATTCGTTCGGCCGAACCGTGCACCACGGCATAAATCCGTACCGCCGCACCCGGAGCCGCGGCCTCGATGTCGAGCATCGCGACGAGTTCCTCGACCAGAGCGAGATTCGCCGGGCTGGCCACCACCACCAGGGCATTCAACTGAGGATCGGCCTTGACCATCAAACGCGAGAGCGGGACGAACACGTCGCTTTCGACCGCTCGAGTTCCACCCACTCGCATGGCTCGCAGGCGAGCGATCTGATTCTGCATCGGCGTCGCGCCGGGAAGATCTGTCTGGCCTTCGATCACCGCCGCATCGATGAATTCCGCAAGGTCCGCGGCATCCGCATACTTCAGACGAATCAACTTCGGCTCAACCCAACCGGTGCCGATCTCCGAATCGAGCTTCCCCTTCATTACTTCAACGAACGCGACCGCCGATTCCTTGCCGGCCGCGATGACCGTGTTGGTCCGTTCATCCACGGTCAGTGCGACGCGTTCGGTGAGCGAGGCGCCCAATGCACCCTCCGGCATTGCGGGGATCTCGAGACCCGGGAGAACCGCGAGATTACGGCCCTGCTCGAAGAGATCCTCGACGATCGAAACAAACCGATCCGCCGCCATGTTCTCCAGGGGGAAGATCTGAACGGTGAGTGCCTCGGTGCTGGGGAGTCGATCGAAGAGGGACACAACTTCCACCAACGCCTTGACATTGTCGGGCGTCGAACTGATCAGGATCGAATTGCCCGCTTCATCGGCGATGACGCGAATCGGTTTGGTGAGATCCAGGGAGATGAGTTTCCCACGACGATCCACCATGTTCAGGCGTCGGATTTGCTCCTTGACGGCGGCGGCGATCGCATTGCCGTCCGGCCCGCCGGCCGGATCGATCACCAGATCGACCAGCTTCATGACCGCAATCGCACTTGCCCGCTGCAAGGCCACGACCCGGAGTTCGGAGGTGCCGATTTCACTATCGGGTTCCGCATCGATCACCTTGAGAATCCCGAGAATCGTCTCCCGGTCTACGGGATTGGCCACCACCAGGACCGCGTTGCGGCCGCTGAGCGTGGAGATCTTGATCGGCTCCACGACGAGCCGCGAGGTCGAATCCGCCGGCTGCGGCTTGTCGAGCCCGATCTGCTTCACCGCTCGCTCCGCCACCGCGGCAGGAATGTTCTCGAGGTCGATCAGGAAGATCCCCTGTCCTGCCGCCGGCGCCAATCGATCTATCTCCCGGACCGTCTCCGAGACTTCCTTGAAGAAGGGAGCCGTGGAAGCGATCACCAAGGCGTTACCGATGGCATCCACTTGAATCGAGAAGGGAACTTGGGCCTGCTTGGCCTTCGCGGCGAATGCTTCGCGAACTGCCTCCGCTACCCGAGCCGCCGGGGCCGATTCGAGTCGGAGCACCCGAACCGAAAGGCCCTTCGAATCTGCTTCCTGCTGCAACGCATTTGCCAGGGCAAGAATCTGCGCGAACTCCTCGTCGTCCGCTCGGACGATCACCGCGTTCGCGGGCCGATCACCCACGATACGCAGCGTCCCTCCGCGATTCTCGCCTTCCGGCAGATAGATCGTACGAAGCGCCTCGGCGAGCGACTCTGGGTCACCGGCACCGACGGGAATGAGCCGTGGTGCCGGAAGGCGGATGAAATCAGCCACGTCGAGCTGCTGAACAATGTGCTGGATCTTGGCCAGATTCTGGCGGTTCGCAGAAATCACCAGCGAATTAGTCTGCACCTCGGCGCTGGCGCTCACCCATTCCTCGCTCTGCATCAGCACCGGCGCGGCTGCTTCGTTTCGATCCCGGCTGGGTCGCTCGCCTTCCGGCTGACGATTCTCACTCCGACTTGAGTTCTGATTGCGCCGTGCCGCCTCGACCTGCGGACGGAAGGCGTCGTTGATCGCCCGAGAGACGCTCCGCGCATCGGCATAGACCAGCGGAAGTACTGCGAGTTGCAGGGATGCGTCGTACTCTTCGCTGTCCAGCTGCTCGACGAGTGCAAGGATGCCCTTCCACTCCGGCTCTGCCGCGGTTACCACCAGGCTGTTCGTCGCTTCGTCGGCAATGATTCGGACGTTCTGCTTGCCCGGCGTGTCGGCTTCCATCGCGTAAGGGCCGTAGAAGTTCGCGAGCGCCTCTTTGAGTTTCGTGGCGTCGGCGAATTGCAGGGCGACGAAATCGGTGCGACGGGTTCGGGTTCCGGGTGTGTCGAGCTCCGACAGAATGGAATCGATGACTTCGAATTGGTCTGGCGTAGCGCCGACGATGAGTTGATTCTCGAAACGGTTGTAGTCCACCGCCACATCCTGCCACTCAAATCCTCGAGCCAACAGCAAGCGTTCGATGGTGTAGGACACGTCCACGGCCGGGGCGTAGTCAAGAGTGATGATGCGATACTCGATGGGACTTCGCGCGGGTGCCTCTTCGAGCTTCGCAAGGATCGACTCAATCACTGGGAGGCTCGCCTTAGTGGCAGTGACCACGATGGAATTCGATCGGCGGTCGGCGACGATCGTCGCCTGGACCTCAATGGGGGCGGAGCCTGGTTCCGCGCCGTCCATCTCGATCGAGATACCTGTGGTTCGACCATTCTCGTCGAGCCGCAACGTCTCTTGAAGAATACGGGTCGCTTCGGAAGCATCGGCGACGGCGAGGCTATAGGTGCGGATCACGCTCTCAGTGGTGTCGTCGGGAGCGTCCAGACGACTGATCAGCGCCGCGATCTGAGGGTAAATCTGGCTGGGCGCGTTGACCAAGATGGAGTTCGTTCGAGCGTCCGGCGTGATGACCACGCCTTCTCCACCTCGACGGGCGAACTGAGCCCCGACCAACGTCGCCATTTCGACCGCATCGCCGCGTTCGATCGGCACGATCTCGATCGAGCGGGCCCCCGAGAGATCCGGGGCGTCGATCCGTCCGACGAGATCCTTGACCATTCTCACATCGTCCGCGCTTCCGGCCACCAGCATGGCGCCAGAATTCGGGATCTCGGTCACCACCACGGTCGCCGCCTGCCCGGTTGCCCGCGCGCGACTTCTTAGAAACCGATCCACCGCGTTTGCCACGTCTTGCGCATCAGCAAACTCGGTCCGTACGACCTCGATCTTCGATTCGCCGCCCGCCATCATCGTGTCAAGTTCGTTGATGATCGACTTCACGCCGGCTTGCTGAGTTTCACTTCCGACCACGAAGAGCGTGCCAGATCGTTGGTCAGCGAAAATTTTGGTTTCCGACTCGTCAGGCTCGCCCATCCACCATCGCCGATTCTGGGAGCTTTCGACCCCGAGCGCGTCTCGAAGCACACTCTCCATGAGCTCCACGTCGGTGCCAGCCAACTGGTAGTAGCGGACGACCCGCTTTTCGTCATCCGGCGTGGGAACGTCGAGCGAGCTGATCAGATCTTCGACTAGTTCGAAGCGGTCTCCCCGGCCGCTCACGATCAACGCGTTCAATCGTTCGTCGACCTGAATCGCGATCGTCCCGAGGCTGTCGCGAGACTTGTCGCCTCGACGCGACATCCAAGAACGGATGACATTGCCGTCGCTCATGGACAGCGACTGCACGAGCGACTCGACGGTCTGCGACGCGTCTGCGGCACGAGCATGCTTCAAGGCGTAGATCCGATACTCGTATCCCGCGGTCGAGTCCTTCTCGTCAAAGGTGGCGGCAAGCTTGCTGACTTCCTCGAACGTAGGTTCATCACACGCCACCAACAGCGTGGCTCCGCCGGTTCGCCCAGTGATCGCGACCGTCGAGGACTGAGCTCTGCGGCCTCGCCCCGACGAGAAGAGCTGCGCTCGATCGTCGTAGAACTGTTGGATCGCGTCGGCGACTTCGCCCGCATCCGCCCGCTGAAGTTCGAGCGTCTGAACCGGGAATCGGCTCGTCGCCTCGCGATCGATTCTCCCCAGAACGTCCTTCATCTCCGAAAGGGTTGGGCCGTCCGCCCTCACCAGCAGAATTCCGGACTCGTCGTCGGGAAGGACCAGCGTGGTGGATCGCAACCGTTCATCGTTTCCGATCACCGCCTGGTCGAGGATCCGTGCTGCGGTGCTCGGCTGCGCCGAGACCAGCTCGATGACGGTGAGCGGATTCCGTTCGCTTCCGTCCTCGACGTCGAGTTGCTTGAGCAGGCTCTCGACCTCGGCAAGTTCTTCCGTGCTCGCCGTCACGATCAGTTGGTTGCTCCGAGTGTCAACCGCGAAATCAGGTTCCGCGGCTTTCGACGAACCACTTCGGCGGATGTTTCTGAACCGAGTCTGGAAGATCTGCCGGAGGGTCTTCTGGAGTTCGGCAGCACGTGCATACCGAAGCTCGAACAGCCGGAGCGTGGTCCGATCACCCTTGGGCGACTGGGTCGCGAGCTCGATGTATCGGTCGACAAACGGAATCGCCGCCTCTGGTGCCATCACCACGAGCGCATTCGCTTCTGAATCCGCCACGGCCGTCACCTGCGTCGGATCGAACTGCGCCTGGACCGTCCGGCCGTCTGCATCCAGGGTGATCGCCAGTTCGTTGAACCGTCCCTTTCCAGGCCGGAGCAATAACGCGTTGAGACCGCTGGCCGCTCGATCAGCGCTCATGTCGGTCAACCGGTAGACCCGGACCACCACTCGCGCCGCCTCGGCGGGTCGGGCCACCGACGCGATAAGATCCGCGATGAGCGAAAAGTCGTCCTCGCGACAGGCGATCACCAGAGAATTCGAGGTCAGATCCGGAACCACTGCGGTCCGCCGGCTGAGATCCCCGGGTTTTCCACCCGCGGGAACCAGTTGGCGAAGAGTCGCCGACACGACATTCGCAACGTTGCGGACATCCACGTTCGCGGGAAGCGGGACCGTTCTGATCACGCTTCCTTCACCGGGAAGCGAATCCTCAACCTCGGCGGCAAGCCCCTGGACCTGATCCAGCTCTCGCGGCGAACCGAGAATGATGAGCGAGTTGGTCGCCGGGTCGATCGCGATGATCACTTCGGCTTCGTCCTGGACCACAGCCGCCGGTTCCGTGTCTTGAGCCGCCACGGGAATTGCGGAGAGCGAGACCGCAAGCACTGCCGAACGCGCGAAGCCGAGTAGGCCTACCGGACCGGGGGTGGTCGCTCGGGAGATCTTGCCTCCGACCTTTTTCTGAGGCTTGGTTCGTTTCAGAAGCTCGTCGATGGGAACGATTCGCACCCGATCGTCGTCCTCGCGATCGAGCATTCGCTCGATCATCCGGGCGATATCTTCCGCCGAACCTCGGCTCGGATCAATCGGGATGGTCCGCAACTCTCGAGCCACGTTCAGCGATGCGTCGTCGATGCTGTTCACGATCGATTCGATCTCCGTGAATTGGTCGGGCGTCGCCCGGACCAGCAAGGTGTTGCTTGATGCATTGACTCGGATCGCCGGCGGAGCTTGCCCGTCGTCGTCCTCGGCGAAGAGTTCGTCGAGCGTGGTCGCAAGTTCACGAGCGTCGGCGTTTCGGATCTCCAAGACTCGAATCGACCGGCCCCCGTCAACCCCCGCAGGCACGTCGAGTTGCGAGACGAGTTGCTCGGCCGCGTTCAAGACGGCACTTGGCCCCGTCACCACAATCGCGTTGAGTCGGTCGTCGGCGAGCACGCGGATCGTCGCCTCTTCGGGGATCTGTCCGCGAACCTTCGCCATCATCAATTCTGCCCGCATCCATCCCGGGAGATCCTTGGGATCGACGCCCGCTTGCTCCGCGAGCATTCGTTCCACGAGCGGGGCGATCCGAGCGGCCGACGCATGCTTGAGAAAGACAGTTCGAACCTGCACGCCGCTCCCTGAAGTTTCCATGACCGTCAATTGCGTGGCCACGATTTCCTGGAGACGAGGCGATGCGGTCACCACGATCGCATCGGATCGTCCGGCGGACGCGACCACCGGCTTCGGCTCACCTGGCCTTGACGATACGGCTGCATCGAGCGCCGCCTGCAGGGCCGACGCCATTCCTTCGGCGCCCCCTGCCGGAACTGGATACACCCGGACCTCGACCGTATCTCCGGCCGAGTCTTGATCAAGCTGCTTGGCAAGCGTCGTAGCGATCGACTGCAACACTGCAGGAGCAGATACCAGGAGCCGGTTGCCGGACACGTCCGCCGTCACACTCGGCTCGGCCATCATCACCCCCGCCCGCATGGCGTCACGAAGTGAGTCCGGCCATCGAGTGCGATCCCGGAGGATCGGGCCGATGGTCGCTGCCACTGCGGTCGCTTCCGCATTCTTCAAAGTGATCACCCCAAAGTCGATGGCGGGAAGCACCGGCACGTTCGCGTCCCATTCCTGAAGCAGCGCGATGGCTCGATCCGCTTCCCCTTGGGTGCCCACGACCAGGATGGCACCGCTCTCCGGCTCCAGCATGAGTTCGAGGCTGGACCGTGTTCCGCCGGGGCGGGTCTGGTCGAGGACCTCTTGCGCCGTCCCCAGAAGCCGTTCCGCGTTCGCGTTTCGAGGGGTGAAGGTGGCGTATGTTCGTTCGGAGTTCGCGTCGGGCCGATCGAGTTTTTCGATGAGGCTTCCCGCGAGACTCACCGCCTGCTGGGGACCACTGACGATCAGGCTGTTGGTTCGATCATCCGCTTCGACTCGGACCTTCGGAGTGAGATCCACCATCCCACGACTCCGGCGAATCCGCTCCATGAGAATTCGAGGATCACTTCCCTGCTGGTCGTCGAGCAGGGTCTGCACGACCGGGGCGATCCGCGTGGCATCGGCGTGCGCAAGATCGAAGGTCCGAGCATCCATAGCGTCGGTCGCGGGGCGTGCGTCAAGTGGCTCGATGAGCAGCTGGACCTCTTCGATTTCTTCCGGGATTCCAACCAGCAGCAGAGCGTTGGAACCGGCTGCGGGGACGACCTTGACCGCCATGGCATCTCCGGTTGCCGGGCTGGTCATGCTCGGGAGCGCCTGCTGCAACGCGGCCGCGACCACGGTGGCGTCCGCGAACATCAGCGGGTGCACCCGAACCGTCGGATCACCGACGACCGACGCGGAGGAATCGAGCGTTCGGATCAGCTCTTCCGCCACCGGCATCACGATGTCCGGAGCCGAGATGATGATGGTGTTGGTCTTTCGATCGGCGGTCACGGTGAGCAGCCGTTGAATCTCACGATCACTTCCCCGGGAGGACTCAACCATTCTCGCCACCAAAATCTCGCGGAGCATCGGCGCGAGGGAATCGGCTCTGGCCTGCGTAAGCCGGAAGGTCCGAAGGCTGGTCGCCGGCACCACGGGGCCAGACTCGAGTGATTCGATCACCTTCGTAATTCTCGCGAAGATCTCTGTCGGTCCTGAGACGAGGAGGGTGCCACTCGCGGCATCTACCGTGATGGAGATGGAAGTGGACACACCTTGCTCGCTTCCCCCGAGATGTCCGTCATCCGCAAGCTCGCGGAGCATCTTGGCGGTGGCTTCCAACTCGAGGGTGGGTAGTTTCCAGGTTCGAATTTCGGTCTCTTCGCCGAGTTGTGTCTGGTCGAGTTGCTGGACGAGCTTCTCGAATCCCGCCATCCGCTGGATGGGGGCGTCGACGATCAATGCGTTCATCTGCGGATTTGCCCGGACCACGACTTCGCGAGGTTGCTGCAGATCAGCCCGAGGTCGGCCGCGGCTGTCTCGGGGCATCGGCGGCTCCGGATACATCTGGTCGATCGTCTTCGCCAGGTCCTCCGCCCGCGCGACCCGCAACGGGAAGATTCGGATCTCCCGACCTTCGGCGTCAAGTCGGTCGGCATCGTTGAGATCCGACACGATGGTGCGAATCTCTTCGAGAAGATCCGGATGCGCCGCCACGATCAACGCGTTGGTCGCAGAATCAGCACTGATTCGCACGGGTTTCGCGGCCTTCTCTTCGTTCGAACGACGGTCGTAGGTCTGACCGAGGGCCAGCGCGAGATTCCCCGCGTCGGCGGTTCGGACCTGAAGGATGCGAATGGGTGGAAGGGCCTCGTCCGCGGTGTCGATGGTGTCGATGATCTGGCGGATAATCTCATGCTCGCGGGGTTCGGCCGCGATGAGGATCGCATTCACCTGCGGAAGTGCCTCGATGACCGGAGGTGGGCCTCCGAGCGTCGCGACGGCGAGTTCGTTTCCGAGCAACTCGGTCAGCATTTCGACGACCTCGGTCGAGTCGCTGTGTTGAAGCGAGAGGAGACGGATGTCCGGCGGCCTCGCCTGCGTCGATTCGAGTTGCGCGACCACCTGACTGAATCGATTCAACGACTCGTCTTCGCCGACGGCAAGAATGGTCCCGTTGACCGCATCAACTTCGACTTCCACCGCGGTGAAGTCCGGGTTGCCGGCGGTCTGTTCCTCAAAGAGCCGGGTCGCTCGGGCGGCGATCTCGGTGGCATCTCCGGCCGTGATCTCGATGACCCGCAGGGCTCGAGTGACCGGGACGGCTTCCAGATCCGCGAGGATCTCCTCGATCTTCCCGAACGTGAACTCGTCGCCAGCCACGATCAGAGTTCGACTTCGAGGTTCGAACTGAACGGTGACCTCGACCGCCTTTTCACCATTCGTGCCGGGGCGACTGAGCACGCCCTGCTGGGCGAGATTCTGGAGTGTGCTGGCGATCTGCGATCCTTCGCCGCGGACGATGTTCCAGGTTTTCAATGATGCCTGCGGAGGCAACTCGATGCGATCGAGCTGCTGCACCAGTTCCTCGAAGCTGGCCTTGCGTCCGCTCGGTGCCTCAATGATCAGCGTGTTGGTCCCACCATCGGCACTCACGAAGACCTCTCGCGGCTGACGAAGGTGCGGAAGCGGACGCCCGCGGGTATCAAGGGGCATCGGCGGCTCGGGATAGAGCGTGCCGAGGGCCTTCGCCAGATCTATGGCCCGAGCGAGCCGCAACGGAAAGATCATGGTCTCCCGTTCCGCTTCGGTCTCGGTGCTTCGATTCAACGACTCGACAAAGTCCTTCATCTCGTCGAAGACCGCTTCGTGGGCCGTGACCACCAGGGTGTTGGTCGCTGCATCGGCTTCAACTCGAACCGGCTGCTCTCGACGGATGTCGTTGGGCCGGGCGTCGTACCGGGAGGTAAGCAGCCTCGCGATCTGCGTGGCGTCGCTTCCCCCAAGTTGGAGCATCCGGAGCGGCGGCATATCCGTCGGCTCGAACACGTCGAGCTCGCGAACGAACGCCTCGATGGACTTCACTTGGGCGCTGTCGCCCCGGACCCAGAGGCTGTTGGTCGGCGTGATGACCTCGATGGTGGGCGGCGCGATCAGTCGGCCATCACCGATTTCCGTCGTTGTCTCGATCATGGCGAGAAGCGGAATGAGAACTTCCGAAGCTCTGGCCTGTTGGATCGTGATCATCCGGCTCACCGGCGCCGGCGGAAGCAACCGCCGTGCTTCAGACAAGGATCGCTCGAAGGCCTGGACCGACTTCGTCGAGCCCATCACTTCGAAGACGCCCGTGACCGGATCGACGGATACTTCCGGCCGAGGGAGTTCGCCTTCCGCAAGCATGCCCGCCTGCCGATCGAACGCCGCCAGCGACCGCTCCAGCAGGAGGTTGCCGTCGCTCGTGCCGAGGGGGATCACGCGGTAGGTGATGTCTCCGGGCTGAGGACGATCCAGGGTGGTCAACAGTGTGTCAATGGTGACGAACTGATCAGGCCCGGCGGTCACGATGAGAATTCCCAACGCGTCGACCGCTTCGAATGTCGGCGGCGTGAACGGACTCCCGTCGCGCGGCTTCAGCATGGATCGCGAGAGCGTCGACAGGGAATTCACCAGACGACTGGGAGCGGTCGAGTTCACAGTGAACTGACGCACCATGGTTTTGGCTTCCACGGTTGCTTCAGCGGAAGCGAGTGATCGTTCGAAGGCATCGAGTGCCTCCTTATTTCCTTCGATCACCAACCGCCGGGAGGGAAGATCAAAGTCCGCTTCCACTACCAGCGAGGGTTGCCCGGCGGTCATGGCCTCGAACATCCGCGTGGCTCGAGCCACGGCGACGGCAGGGTCGACCGCGTCGACCATGAGGTAACGAACTTGCCGATCCACGCGACCCGGCTGGTCGATGAGAAGGATCGTCTTTCGAACGGAATCCAGGTCTCCCGCCGGACCGGCGGCAATCAGGCTCTCTCCGTCAGGCCCGGGCACCAGTTTCACCACAGCCGCCTGTCGCGGCGTGAATACCGCCTGGCAGGCCTGAATCGCTGATTCTGGCGATGCATGGTTGAGCGACAGCAAGGCCACGGACGCCGCCCCAGGGTTATTCGTCGCTCCGCCGCTCTCGAGGTCGGCGAGGAAACGGGTTGCATGATCGATCAATTCCGCATCGGCGGAGATGGTCAGGCGATTCGTCTCTTCGAGTGCGACGTAGGTCGGCTGCTTCTCCTTGGGAAGCCCCGCGAAGAGCGCGTCGAGTTTGGCCCGTGCGTCGGCGACCGTGAGCCGCTCGAGCTGGATGGTCCGCATCGACATCACTGAACCGACGTTCTCCGAGTCGAGCAACTCGATGGCGCTCCGAAGTCGCTCAAGACGACGCGGAGTTCCTCGAGCGATGATCGAATTGGTCCGTTCGTCGGCGGTGATTCGGAAGCCTACAGGCATCACGTCTTCTTCGACCTGGACCTTCGCCTTGCCCCGAGTCACCGTCTTGACCACCCGCTCGCTCATCAACTTCGTGAGCGTCGGTAGAAGTTCGGTGGCGCTCGCATACCTGAGCTGGATCTGCTCGACCTTGTTCTCGACGTCTTCGCGATCGAGTTCGTCGACGATGAGTTGAATGCGACGGACGTTCGCCGCCGTCTCGACCAGGAGCAGCGAATTCTGCTCGGGAAGCGCGACGACCATTCCGTAGTCGGCGACCATCTCCTTCAACTGCTCGGAGACGTTTGCGGCCGTGGCATTGAGGAGCGGCACGATGAGCGTCACCAGTGTGTCCGCGGTCACGTTCTCCGGGAGTTCGCCGACGAAGGTGGGGATGTTTTCCTTCTTGATATTCGCGAGTTCTTCCAACACCAGCCGGCCGTCTTCATCGCGAAGCACAAGCCCCCGAGTCTGCAGAAGAAGATTCAACGTCTCGAGCGCCTTCGGGAGCGGATACGGGGCCGGGTTGATGTAGTCGACCGTCCCCTCCGGCACTTCCGCATCTCGGACGATCGGAAGACCGGTCACCCGCGAGAAGTAGTCCAGCACCTGATCCCAGGTTTGGTTCTTGAAATTGAACCGCACCTGCGGCACGCCTTGGTCATCCAGGACCGGGCGAGGCGGTTCGCCATCCTCCTGTGCGTACGCCAATGGCGCACCCACGAAGAGGCCGATCGAGGCCGTCGCAAACATGGTCCACCGAGCACACTTCCGGATCTTTTTCATATTCTGGCTCCAGCGGAAGTGGACCCCGGTCTCCGACCGGTTGATGAGCATCCACATCCGTCGTTCCGAACCGCCGAGGCGATCATCACCTCAACCGATGACCTGGGAATCCTTCCCAGGCGATCAAGGCTTTATCACAAAAGGGCTCCATGCCCCAAGATATAGGGGTCATGGTACCCATGGACCCCCATCCATCGTGGTTCTCCGCCCAAAATCCATCAGTTCTGAGCCAAGGACGCCCGGTTCTCAAGGAAGCGGACGATCCAGAGTCGAACCGATCAGCACTCGGAAGGTTTCGTCGCCGACTCGGAAGCTGGCGATGTCGCCGGAGGCGGCTTCCAGTTGCAGGACGATCTGCCTCCCGATTCGCTTCTTCCCCGACAGGGGCAGTTCGATCGTTTCACCGCTCTCGATCTGCCGGAGCCATGCTTCCGTCCCATCCGGCCCTTCCATGATGCCGGTCAGCAACCAGAACGACCGAGGATTCGCTCGAACCACCGGCGGAGTCGGCCTCGGCACGATGACGTCCGGAGTCGCCGGCGTATCGGGGAGTGAGAAGGGGTTCGCCGCCACCAGCGACTCGTACCTGGTTCCAGGTCTTCTCGATGAACGCGGTCGTTGGTCGAGTTCGCCGTCACCGGCGAGACCGGGAATGAACAGGGTGGCGACTCCGACCGCGATCGTGATCGATTTCCCCTCCCGATCGGGATCGAGCCTCACCTGCTCGATCCGTTTCAACCATGGTGTGGCATCAAGCTCATGCAGGAAACGAACCACGGCATCGATCGGCCCCACACCCTTGACGTTCGCTCGCACCAGCACGAAATCTGGTTCTTCGCGAAAGGCGCGTTCATTTCCGGATCTTGAGAACTCGCGCACCGCGGGCGTCGCGATCACTGCGGCGCCGATCGTGGACACGCTGGCACCCCTGATACCCGCAGACTCGGCGAGCATCGCCAGCCGCCTCCGCAGATCACTGTCGACGGATTCCAGTTCCGAACCGATCGAACGATCGACGACCATGGCGAGACGTTCGTCCAGCGCCGGACGTTCCGTCCGTTCCTCTCGAACCGTCAGCAAGACATTCCGATAGAGGTCGATCTTGCGAACAATCTCGGATCGATCGCCGCCCAGCCTCCCCGCACCGACGGCCCAACCCAGCACGCCGGACCCACCGAGGACCCCGAGTGCCACAGAGACGAGAACGAGTCTTCGCTGCCGACGATTCACTCCTCACCTCCCGTCTCGGAGTCGGACTCGGAGTCGGGGTCGGATTCGACCGGACCAGGATCAATCACCTTGGTCCGCATCGAGAAACCGAAGGGGTAGGGAAGTCGTCTTCCGCCCCCGGCATCCGCCCCGGTCGTTCGCAACACGTACCGATCATCCGCCACGAGTACATCGCGGACCTCTGCCGCGGCATCACGACTTCGGGATTCCCCTTCAACGATAATGCGGACGTTGGGATCAACCACAAATTTCTTCTCGGGAGTGAAGGCGATCTTGTCGTCCTCGAGAAAACCTCCGAATTCATCGAGGACGGTTCCGCCCCTGTCGATGCCCGGCGCCGCCACCACCAGGAGATGTTCCAACCAGGCAGGTCGGACCGACGTCCATGCTTCGAGATGGCCGGCGCGAAGGACATCCCGTTTGAATCTGAGATGCTCGTCCTTACCGGCTCTGGCCTTCCCCAGTAGGTCGGTCGATTCGGAACGAAGAGACTCAAGCTGCGACCCTCCGATCGTCCAACCGATACCCGCCGCGATCAAGGCCAGTCCCGCGATCGCAAGCGTCTTCTGGCGAATCCTCGCGGCGCGATCAGGCGTCTTCCGAGGGGCTGCCAGATCGACCTGGCGATCGGCCGCCGTCGGAAGCAGGAGACCCACCAGGGGCCACACCCCACGCATGTCTACATCGGCCTGCACCCGGCGATCACCGATGAACCGCTGGGTGGTGAGTCCGGTGGCCTCGGAAATCCGCCCGATGGAGTCTGCAATCTGTTCACCACCGAGCACCAGAAGCATCGGGGATTCAATCTCGCCCGCGGAGACGCGATAGCTCAACCAGCTTCGGCGGATCTCTGGAACGAGTTCGTCCGCCGTCGGCGGCGCACCGTCAACGCCGTCTAGGGCGACGCCGCGCGACCACTTGAGAAATCCATCCTCGACCAGCCCCAATTCAAGGCCCTCCCCAGTCACATCGAGGAACAAGGTCGGTTCCACCGGATCCGCAAGTCGCATGGCGCCATGGCAACGAGGAGCGATGCGCGCGACTTTCAGGCCTGCCGCATCGGCGATCGCGTGGATTCGCTCAATCTCCCGCTTCGGGACCGCCACCGCCTCGACCACGAAGACCCCCGGGTTTCGTTCGATGATCGAGAAGTCGATCACCGCATCTCCCGCATCGATGGGCAGTTCCCGTTCCACCGCGATCTGGACCATCGCCGGAAGTTCGTCAGGATCATCCGTGGGAAGTTCGAGACGCTTGAAACTCGTGATCGAGCGATCAAGGGCGAAGACCGCCGGGCCCGCGCCGAGGCCGGCGCGGGCCATCGCCGCGCCGAGGGCCGCGCCGATCGCCGCAGCGTCGTCGGTCGCGACGCTCTCGGGGATCGTTTCAAAGACCGTCGCAGTCAGCGTGGTTCGACGCCCCGGACGAATTTTCACCGCACGCAGGGCGCGGTGTCCGACATCGACGGCGAGTTGGATGTTCCGAGCCATGCGTAAGGCCTTTCTGATGCCCGAGTCTGCGACCGAGACGTGAACCGATCCTACCTACCTCCGGTTGCAGGTCGCCATCGCCCGCCAGGACCGCGGTCACTCGACCCTCCGCCGGATTCGGCGGTTTCCTCCTCACCTCGACCCCTCCCCGAGCCCCCAACCCCGGGGCCGAAGAGCGGTTCTTCAGACTCGAAGAGACTTGGAGGCTCCAGAGACGTCGAATCCTCCCCGAAGAGCGAGCCCTCCTCGAACAAGGGCGGTTGGTCATCGAAGAGCGAGGGCGAATCGTCGAATAGTGACGAGGGCTCGAAGAGCGGGTCCTCCGCGAAGAGGCCCTCGCCGGCGACGTCGTCGGCCAGTCCGCTCGTGCTCGGGTCAAAAGGCTCGAATTCGAATTCTCCCGAACGGGCGGCGACGATCCTCGCGGCGAGCTCGAGCATCGTGACGTCCCGAAGTTCCACCACCCGCGGCGGAACGGAGCCACAGTCGAAGACCACCTCCCACACCGTGGGGTGTTGGAGCGAATCGTCGACGGCACCATCTGCAACAAACCCGACCGCGATGGTCATTCTCCAGAGCAGGGATCGGGTGGTGATCCGAGGCGCGATTTCGTCCCATTCCTCCGCCTCCACGAGCCCCTCCGCCACCGGCCAGAGACGATCGAACCTGCGATTCGCCGCCAATGATTCCCGTCGCGCCACGATCGCCGCGGCCAGTTCAGGCCCGATGCCCTTGATCCCCAGAAGCGCCGCGGTGCTCGCGGTGTTGATATCGAGCAATCCATTCCGCCAACCACTCGACGACTCGGTGAGTGAGTCGTAGGCCAACCCGAGATCACCGAGACCCCGCGACTGCATGGATCGAAGCCGAGGCATCAACATGTCCTCGCCCGAGTTCGTAGCCTCCTCCTCGACTTCCACCGACGACGCTTCCGACGCGGCCAAACCCTCAACCGCATCGTCCTCATCGAGCTCTGCCGGAGCATCCTCATCGGGAGGCGACTCTGTTTCGAGGAACTTCTCTAGGAGCGCTGCGGTGTCACGGTCCTCGAGGCCCAGCGACTCGACGTCTTCGGCGGTCGCGGTCCCGTCCACCAGCCGCGGCGAACCGTCGAGCCGAACATCCGGCTCGAAAGAATGCACCGTGAGGAGATCTGCCAGACCACGGACCTCGGCGCCAAGATCCGCGTCGAGCCTGGCGAGTACTCGGTCGCCGATCGCGCCCTGATCTGAATCGACCCGCGAGAGAATCGAGACCTCATCCAGCGGTCCGTGAAGCCGAGCGGGACTGAAGGACACGTCTCCGACGAGCGAAAGAAGATCAAGCACCGAATCGAATCGGCCACCAGGCCTCGCGCTCCGAGCGGCGATCGCCGTCCTCGATTCCTCGATGGTCATGAAGCCGGTATCGGCGAGCGACTCCGCGTCGACCAGATTGAGATCGAGCCTGCCTGCTTCCGCGATCAGAAGAGCGCCTCCCGGTCCCGTCGGAAGCACGCGAGCGACCGCGACGCCTGACCCAAGTTCGCCTTCGAGTTCAAAGAGTTCGAGGTTTTCGGGCAGGCGAGGCGTTTCGCCACGCAACATGACTACCCGCTCCCGAGCCAGTTCTGCGGCAACCGCCCGGATAGCGCTTCGACCGAATAATCGAGACTGCTCGAAATCCGCCACCGCGCCGAGACCCGCGACTTCCGAACGAACGAGGTGGATCACGCCGAGGGCCAGCAGCATGATCCCCATGCCGATCAGCAACACCGCGGCGAGGGCCATGCCTCGCGGATTTCGACCGTGCGATGGCGCTCGCGTCCTTCGAATCACCGTTGCCCCTCGCCTTCTGCCCGAGATTCCGAGACCGGAACCGCATCAAGAATCGCGACCACCCGAACGTGATCCGGCCGGGGCATCGGATCGTCGGTGGTGAGGAAGGTGGGTGACCCGGAGAACGGATCTCCGGCATCGCTTCCAAACTCCGCCGCGAACGCATCGTCGGAAAAAGCCCCTCCCGACTCGGCGTCGAACTCGTCTTCGCCGTCTTGATCGACATCCGGCATCCACTCGGGTCGCAGCCCCTCTGGCCAGGGAGTCGTCCAGATCGCACACTCGATCGCGACCGGCAGGCCCGCAGCACCGCTGTTCCAGGAGTCGGACCACGCCGTCCCATCGTGATACTGAAAACGAATCGCGAAGACGTCCGGCACCAGCGTCGACCAAGCCCCACCGTCGCCATCTCTCACCTCGAGGCCGCCGCCTCGGAACGCCAACTCGATGGCGTGCTTGTCGAAGAGCGGAGAGACCTCGGTATCTCCCCGGGAAAGGCGGCTCGTCGCGACGCCGCTTCGAGTGACCAGGAGCGACGTGGCATCACCGACCACCCCCGCGTCACCGGCTCCGTCGGTCGCCACGACGGTATCCGCGGCACGGGCAAGCAGTTCAAGGGCCGACGTGGCGCCCTCGACGACCAGCGCTCCGCGCTGGATTCTTTGCCGCGCGTCAACGAGATCATCGAAGACCGTCGTCATCACCAAGAGCAGGGTGACCACCATTGCGAGCGACAGCAACGTCTCAAGCAACGTGAAGGCGGAAGGGCGTCGTCTCCGGGATCGGACATGCGGTCGAAACGTCATCTCGCTTCCACCTCCCCGTCCGAGGCTTCCGAAGGCGTCTCAGATCCGGCGTTGCCCAGTCCGTCCGGAACCAACGCGACGAGTCGGGCGAGCTGACGTTCGTCAAGAGCGAGTGATGAGGAGGACTCATCGACCTCAAAGACCGAGACCACCACCCGAACCAGTCCGACGAAGCCCGATGACTCCGCTTCCATCTCGATCCGGAACGGAGACGGCGATTCCTCGAACTCTTCCGCTTCGAATCCCGGTTCATCCTCCGAGTCATATGGCGAGACAAGCCCCGCCTCGATCTCGGCGATGCGACTCGATGCGAGATCGACGGCGACGATCCTGAGCCTGGCTCGTTCGGCGGCCACGATGCTGTCTCGAACCGCGCCCAATGCGAAGGTGGCGATCCCGACGAAAATAGCGATGGCAATGAGGGTCTCCAGAAGGAGACCACCGCGACGGTCGGCCTGTGAAGGTGTGAGCCGTCGCTTCACGATGCCGTCTCCGCCGATTCGCCGCCGGCATCCGGGGCAGCATCGTTGATCGGATCCTCCTCCACGCCGTCGTCTTCAATCTCGCTCAAGGACTCCGGAGATGGAAGTTCGAACGGGACGAAAGTCGACTGGCCGCTCCATGGATCGATCTTCCACGATTGCATCCGCCCGCGAGAGGCAAGGACCGCGGGGGTCACCGTCACCACGGATCCGTCAGGAAACGCGACGGCGAACCGAGTCGGCCCTGGCCATGGCTGCTCAAATGCAGAGGACGACGAAACGGGTGGAAACACTGGATCTAGTTCGTCAAAGACATCGCCCGGCCGGAGCCCTTCACGCCCCGACTCGGCTTCCGGTGGTGGTTTCAGAGATGCGGCATCCGGCAGTGATCGCCGAGCCCATCGCGACGACACTCGCCGGTCGGGATTCGACTCATCGAGATCGCGGACATCTTCGAATTCGGAGTCGGAGTCCTCGCGGCCCGATTCTCCGGCGAACACGGAGCCCGGCGACTTCGGATCCAGTCGGCGGACTTCCACCTGGCGCCCATCGGCGTCGATCATCACCTCGACCGGCGTTCCGGTACGTCGCGCCTCGATCCGAGCGAACCGGACCAGCATTCCCAGTTGATCTTCGGCAAGGACCACTTCCCGTCGCTCGAGTTCGGCGAGCGTGAAGGGAATCATAATGCCGCCGGCCGCGAGCAAGATTCCGAGCGCGACAAGCAGTTCAAGAAGAGTAAAGCCGCGAGATGCCGAGAAGCGGTCTGGTTCAGGAACCGCTCGGCGAGAAGTCGCTGAAGTCATCCATCGGCTGGCCATCGGAACCGACTCGGCCGTCATTGCTGGAGATGTCGTCATCGGTACCTTCCTCCTTGTCAGGCCCGATCGAAACGATGTCATAGGCGACACCTTCGACCTCGGAAGGGTTCCGGTAGATCCACTCGTTTCCCCAGGTGTCGTTGGGGTTCCCCTCCTTGAGGTAGGGACCGCCCCACTTGGAAGAGTCGTCCTCGTCTTCAAGCTCCTCACGGTTCCAGAGCACGACGAGCCCTTCCTCTTCGGAGGGATATCGCTTCATCTCGACCTTGAACTGCTCGAGTGCCCGATCAAAGGCTTGGACCTGCGCGAGCGTGAGCGACTTGTCCGCCTTCTCGCTGGCCCCGACCACATTGACCAGTACCAGCCCCCCGATGGCGAGGATGATTCCGATGACGATCAGGAGTTCGATGATCGTGAAGCCACCGCGGCGAACCGGGTGAAGACGTCGAGTTTTGTCAGACATGCGTGAATCCTTCCTTCTGTCGGGCAAGGAGGGAAGAACCTCCCGCCGACGCTAAACGGCCTCGTCGCGTGAGCAGATCCTTCCGCTCACCGGGCCCATCCAAAGATGGGCCGTTGAGAAGTCTACCGCCCCGGCTCGAAAGAGTTTCGATCCCCTCCCAGGCAATCCACCCCCTGATTCCCCGTCAACCCGCCCGCGAGGCTCGCCGGCCAGGACCGAATCAGTCGATCTGGGAACTCAGGGACATCATCGGCACCACCAGTGCCATGAAGATGAACATCACCGCGCCGGCCAGAAGCAGGAGCATCGCCGGCTCCATCAACTTCAGCATGATGTCCAGAATCCGGTCGGTCTTCCGCTCCGCGTTGCGAGCGATCCCAACCAGAACCACGGCGAGGTTGTTCGCGCTCTCCCCCACCGAGATCATCTCGACGACCTCCTCGCCGAAGAGCCCGCTCTCTTCCAGTGGCTTCGCGAGAGACTCGCCGCCACCGACCGCATCGGCGGCCGCGTCGATCGCCTCGACGAGCAACGGATTGCCCGCCGCCTCCCGGCTGATCCGCATCGAAGCGAGCAAGGGGATTCCGTTGGCCAGCAGCGTGCCAAGCATTCTCGTGAAACGAGCCACCGACATAGCACGGGTCAACTCGCCCACGATTGGGATCTTCAGCTGCCAGATTGCGACACGACGACGGACACCGGGTCGGTCTCGGATCATGATCCAGCCAACCGCCAACGCAACGATGGCGATCAGCATCAATGGCCACCACCCGGTGAGGAAGTCGGACGTGCCGAGCAACATCCGCGTGGCAATGGGGAGTTCCATTTCGTCAAAGAAATCCTGGAACTTCGGGACGAAGAACACCAGCGCTGCCGCCACCACACCGATGCCCACCAGAAGGAGGATCGCGGGATAGATCAGATTCCCGATCACCGTCGCCCTTCGTTCGGACTGATGTTCCAGAAAGATAGAGAGTTCCGAGAGTACTTCTTCAAGAAAACCACCCCGCTCGCCCGCCTGCACCATCGCGATGTGGATTTCGGGGAATCCACCGACGGCACGCATCGAGTCGGCGAGACGTTCGCCCTCGGACACCCGCTCGGCGATTCCGTTGACCGCCGCCGCCAGGCGTAGATCAGCCTTGCTCCGACCGATCAGCGCCAATGATCGCAGCAGTGGCACGCCGGCCTTGAGAAGATCCGAGAGTTGTCCGTATGCCGCGGCGAGACGTCGATCTGGAAGTCGCTTTCGACGACGACGCCCCGAGACGACGCTTTCACGGACCGAGATCGGCGAGAGGCCTCTCGACTGCAGTTCCGACACGATCGCAGCGCGGCTCGCGCCTTCCTGCCGGCCGTCCACTCGACGACCTGTTCCATCTCGTGCCTGATACGCGAACACCGCCATGACCACCACTCTACCGAGCGGTCATGGCGGGTTGCGGGGAACCCCGGAAAATTGCCTATTCATCGCCTTCGACGGCGAACCAGCCCTGCGGCTGCGACCAGGACGGAGAGCATCGCCGGGCCGGGTACGACCGTGGAACCCGCCATCTCGTAACCGACCGAGACGCTGACCCACTCGGGCGTCGGAGAGACCTCGTTGATTCGAAGTTGAAAGCCGGAGAGAGCGTAGGAAGGCAATGTGATGCCACCGCCATCGACGGGCTTTCGGGGGTCGCCGACCTGCGTGAAAATCGTCCAGTTCGGATCGCTCCCGCCGTCACCGGAGTCGTCACCGTCGCCGGAGTCGCCGCCGTCGCCGGGATCGTCACCGTCGCCAGAATCGTCACCGTCGCCAGAATCGTCACCGTCGCCAGAATCGTCACCGTCACCGGAATCATCACCGTCACCGGAATCATCACCGTCACCGGAGTCGCCGGGCGCCCATCCATCGAGCCACATGGTGATCGATCCGTTCTCCCCAAGCGAGATCCACCAGGGTGCGGCATCGCCCCCGCCGTAGTCCATATCGACGACCGCAACCTCAGATGCAATCTGCTCGCTGGTCGACGAGGCATACCGGGAATTCGGCCCGTCATACTCATAGGTGGTGGTGATGTCAGACGGCTGACCAGCAATCGCAAAGAGATCGATGTCAGCGCCTGGATCACTGTTCGGGTTGTAGTAGTTGTCACCCATATCCGAGATTCGGATCCAGGAGATCGCCTCCATGCCCACCTGCTTGAAAAGTGATCCCAGGTCGACGGTGGCCACGGTCCGGACGTACGGGTCTCCCTCATAGTCCGTGCCCATCAGGTCGGCATGAGCTCCTTCGTAGGCGTAGTTCTCCACGCCGCCATTGAACTGGAATCGGCCGAGGTCCAGTTCGATGACATCAGCGAATGCGACGGACGAAGAGAACGCGAAGAACGCGGAAACCAAGCAAGACAGCGAGCGTAGTCGGATCTTCATTTCTTTGATTCCTTGAGCACGCCCTCTCATCGCTCCGATTCCTGCAACGGAAACACGGAACTCCTCGAAGGCACTGGGTCAAGGATGCCCCGTGCACAGCACCCTGCAAGTATCCGGAACGCGGAATTCCACTCGCAGGTACAGCCGTATCGACTGTATCGATTTCACCGTTCGGATCGGTCGTGGTGATGCGGGTGATTCCGTCTGTAGGGCCTTGAACGACCGGACATCGGTCATTCGACCACGGTCGGTCCAGGCGGAAGGTTTCGCCTCCACCAACGAAGCATTGATCGCCGGAGGTGCAGACTGGTCCCCGCACCTTCGTGAATGCCGTGACTTCGGTTCGGATAGGCCAACTGATCGAACTGCTTTCCGTGCTTGACGAGTTCGTTCACCATCGCTTCGAAGTTCTGGTAGTGGCAGTTGTCGTCGCCAGTCCCGTAGACCAGCAGAACCGGATCTTCCAAGCCCGCGGCGTGGTGAATCGGCGAGCCCGCTCGATAACCTTCGGGATTCGCCTGCGGCGTGTTCATGAATCGCTCTTGGTAGATCGTGTCGTAGTAACGCTGGTCGGCGACGAACGCCACGGCGATGCCCGCCGAATAGATCTCCGGATAACGGAACAGCGCGTTCAACGTCATCGAGCCGCCACCCGACCATCCCCAGATTCCGATTCGTTCGGTATCGATCCACGGGTGCGCTGCGATCAATCCGAGGACCGCCTCCGCCTGATCTGACGCGGCCAGCACTCCGATCTCGCCATAGACGCTCTTGCGCCACGCCCGCCCCTTCGGCGCCGGCGTTCCCCGGTTATCGATGCTTGCCACCACGTATCCCTCCTGCGCGAGCAGGCGATGCCACAACTGGCTTGCTGATCCCCAACTGTCGTTGACGGTGGTTCCCGCTGGCTCCCCATAGACATGCATCAGCAACGGCCACTTTCCGGCCTCCGGGTCGAAGTCGGGCGGAAACATCATCCATCCGTCGACGACCACGCCATCCGGAAGCTCGAGCTGAAAAAACTCCTCGCGTACCGGTGGGAGTTCGTCGATGCGTGCGGCGAGTGACTCGTTCCGCACGGTTGAAAATCGATCGACCGGCTCATGACTCGGAAGCCGCACCAGCTCGACCTGAGGAACCTGCGACTTCGAAGACCAACGATGAATGGCGAACCGCCCGTCATCAGAGATCTGGTAATCGTGCGAACCTGGTTGATCCGACGGCGTGACCCGGACCGGTTCTCCGCCGGAAAGAGACTGGCGATAGAGATACCGCTGGGTCGCGTTCTCCGGCGATGCCAGGAACCAGAGCGCGTCGTTCTTCGGATCGACTTTCAAGACTGAAATGACGTCCTGCGCCGTCGAGGTCAGACAACGTGGTGCGACACCGTCACGATCGATGATCCAGACCTGGCGCCAACCCCCCCGTTCACTGACCCAAGTGAAGGCTCGCCCCTGGTCATCGAGCCAGACCACGTCGTCGCAGACGTCCGCCCACGCCGGATCATGATCACGAAAAACCGGCGAGGGGCTCCACCCCGACGGATCGACGTCGAGCACACTCACCGTGTCCTGCCGACGGTTCACCTGTTGGATCAGCAGGTGCCCGTCCGGCGTCCATTCCATGCGAGCCACGTAATCGTCGCGGAGATCCCCGGGGAGTTCCACCCAGCGGACCGGACTGTTCCCGGTGATCGCGCCCGGGGAACCGTCTTCTGAGTTGGCCGGCCCTCTGGCCAGCTCGATCACGCCGACTCGGCACTTTGGATTGGTGGTGCCTGCCTTTGGATAATGGATCCACTTGAGTTCGGGATAGAGGCCCGAGGTGAGATCGACGAGCGGAAACTGCTCGACGCCTTCGTCGTCGATCTGCCAGAACGCGATGCGATCGCCATCGGGGCTCCAACGAAAGCCGTCCCGCAGCGACCACTCCTCCTCGTACACCCAGTCGAAGGTGCCGTTGATGAGCGTCGCCGAACCATCGGTGGTCAACGCCACGGGCGCTCCGTTTGGAAGATTCTGCCGATAGAGATCGTTCTGGTGAACGAAGGCGATCGCGTCTCCATCGGGAGAGAACTTCGCGAACTGCAGCCACGTCTCTTCGAGATCTCCGCCCATCTTCCGCAAGGTGCCAGCGGAGAGATCGACTACCCAGTAATCGCCCCGACTATGACGCCGCCACACCCGACGGGTGTTCGTGAAGACCAGAAGCTTCTCGCCATCGGCGGACCACTGGTAGTCGGCCACCGAGAGGGCTCGCTCTGAACCATCCGGCGTCAGCCTCGCAGCCGGAACCAGCACCGTTCGTTCGCCCGTCTCCGGCTCGTACCTCGCCAGAATCGGCTGGCCGTCGTCATCACGTTCCAGGGCCGTATAGCCGCCGTCTTCGAGCCAGCGAACCGGCCCAAACCCTTGGGCCGAGAATTCGCCGGAGCCATAAATCCGATCAATGGTGAGCGGTTCATCGCCATCCGGCACGGACGCCCATGCCTGACATGCGAAAAACAAAGGCAGCAACATCGCCAGGACCAGCCCGAGCGTCGAAATCTGTGAACCACGTCGCGAGGAGAAATTCATCATGGCCACCAGCGTACCGGCTGCATGCGCCATGGATATCAACCTGCCGCCTCAAAGAGACAACCGTGAGGTGGCCGGAGACTCAGTCCTCGACGAATTCCGCATCCACGATCTCTTCTTCCGGCTCGGCCGCTGGCCGTCGATTGAAGAGATATTGTTCGCCGCTGCTCGAGACCAGGATGGTGTCACCGTCCTCAAACAACCCGGACAGGATCCGGGTTGCGATCGGATTCTCGATCCGCTGCTGGATCACCCGCTTGAGCGGCCTGGCGCCGAACTGTGGGTCGTACCCTTCCGCGGCCAATGCCTCGAGCGCGTCGTCGGTGATCTCCAGATGCAGATTTCGAGCCGAGAGCCGCTCACGAACCAACTGGATCTGAATCCCCAGGATCCCCGTCAGTTGGTCGCGGCCGAGTTGATGGAAGATCACGGTGTCGTCGATCCGATTGATCAACTCGGGCCGCAAATGCTGCTTCAATTCGTCCTTGACATAGGCCTCAATCTCCTCGTGCACCGCACCGGATTCAGACATCTCGAGGATCTTGTGACTTCCGATGTTGCTCGTCATCACCACAATGGTGTTGGAGAAATCGACCGTTCGTCCGTGCCCGTCGGTCAGGCGGCCGTCGTCGAGCACCTGCAGCAGCACGTTGCTCACATCCGGATGCGCCTTCTCCATTTCATCGAAGAGCACCACCGAATACGGACGCCTTCGAACGGCTTCGGTCAATCGCCCGCCCTCCTCGTACCCGACGTATCCCGGAGGCGCCCCAATCAACCTCGCCACCGCGTGCTGCTCCATGTATTCGCTCATGTCGACGCGGATCAACGAGTCTTCGGTATCGAAGAGAAAGGAGGCCAGCGCCTTGCAGAGTTCGGTCTTGCCGACGCCAGTGGGGCCGAGGAAGAGGAAGGACCCGATCGGCCGACTCGCTTCGCCGAGACCCGCGCGGCTGCGTCGAACCGCTTCGCTGACCGCCCGGACCGCTAGATCCTGGCCGACCACCCGCTCTTCGAGCACCAACTCCATCCGGAGGAGTTTCTCTCGTTCTCCTTCGACCAGCCGGTCAACGGGAATACCTGTCCATCGAGCGACCACCGCGGCGATCTGCTCGCTGTCCACCTCCTCCTTCACCAGCGAATCACCCGACGCCTGACGCGCATGCAGGGATTCCTCTGCGGCAAGCAGCTGGGCGCCGAGATGGCGCAAGTCGCCGTACTGGATCCGGCTCGCCGCCTCGAAGTCACCGAGCCGCTTCGCCTGCTCGAGCTCCGTGTGCTTCTGATCGATCTCCGCCTTCATCTGCTTGATCAGGTCGAGGTCGCCCTTCTCGATCTCCCACTTCGCGGTCAGTCCCTGATTTCGCTCTTCGAGGGAGGCGAGTTCCTCGACGATGACGCCGAGTCGTTTTCGAGCCTCCTGATCCTTGGCGCTTTCCATCTTCAACGCCTCGCGTTCGATCTCCAACTGCATGATCCGTCGCCTCAGTTCGTCGAGTTCGGTGGGCATCGAGTCGTTCTCGATCCGCAACTTGGAACTGGCTTCGTCGAGCAGGTCGATCGCCTTGTCGGGCAGGAATCGATCGCTGATATATCGATCGCTCAACCGAGCGGCGTTGACCAGCGCGCTATCTTGGATTCGAATGCCGTGATGCGCCTCGTAGCGAGGCTTCAATCCCCGCAGAATCGCGATGGTGTCTTCGACGCTGGGTTCACCAACCAATACCGGCTGGAAGCGGCGGGCGAACGCGGCGTCCTTCTCGATGTGCTTCCGATACTCGTCCAGCGTGGTCGCGCCGATGCAGCGGAGTTCGCCTCGGGCGAGGGCCGGCTTCAGGATATTCCCCGCACTCACCGCGCCGTCGGCCTGTCCGGCGCCGACGATGGTGTGAAGTTCGTCGATGAACAGAATGATCGAACCTTCGGCCGCGGCAACCTCGCGAAGGACTGCCTTCAGGCGTTCCTCGAACTCACCACGAAACTTCGCTCCGGCGAGCAACTGGCCCACGTCGAGTGCCATGATTCTCGCGTTCCGCATTCCCTCGGGACAATCGTGGTCGATGATCCGGATGGCAAGCCCTTCCGCGATCGCGGTCTTCCCTACGCCGGGCTCCCCGATGAGCACCGGATTGTTCTTGGTTCGCCGCGACAATACCTGCATGCATCGCCGAATCTCCTCATCACGACCGATGACCGGGTCGATCTTTCCGGCTGCGGCCCGATCGTTGAGGTCAATGGCATACTTCTTGAGGGCCTCGAAGTTGTTCTCGGCATCGGCATCATTGACCTGGTTTACGCCAGAGGCCTTGCGGATCGCGTCAATCGCGGCGTCGATGTCCTTCCGATGAGCGCCGCAACTCCCAAGGACTTCCTTTGCCGCACTCGGGACCTCTATCAATGCGAGCAGAAGATGCTCGGTGGACACGTACGCGTCTTTCCGATTCTTCGCCTCCCGCTCCGCCTTCTGCAGAACTTCCATCGTCGCATTCGCGGTTCTCGGCTGCGTACCGCTCGCCTGCGGCTGCCGGGCGAGCTCGGCTTCCGCCACGTCGCGGACGCGTTCCGGTTGGAGGCCCGTCTTGGCGAGTATCGAAGACGCAACACCGTTTCGGTCCTCGAGCATCGAGGCCAGAATGTGGAGCGGCGTGAGTTCGGCGTGACTTCGCCCGGTCGAAAGCGACTGGGCGTTCGAAAGGACCTCTTGAGCGAGGGTTGTGAATCTATCCATCTGCATGTCGTTGACTCCATTCCCGGCATCGCGATTCCGGATCGCAGGATGCCGATGCAACCTTATGAGCCGCAAGCCCCGTGCCGTTTCAGCGACGGAGCCGGCCGTTTCTTCGGTTCGTCAGGGCTGTTCTTAAAGCAAGGACAGTGGTTTGTCCTGCCGAAGGGGCAGCCCGGAAGATCTCGCCCGTCAACGCGACGTGACGACGGATTCGACTGGAAAATCAGGAGGAAGAACCTCGGGACGATCATTGAGCCAACTCACCAACCAACGAAACGCGTCCACCAGCCGCGGGCCGGGCCGATTGAACATGGCGTTGCCGTCGACCATGACCACGGCGTTGGGATCACCACCTGCCACCGCCGGCAGCGCGTTCCACCAGTCCGCAGCCTGCAGGGCCGGAAGATCGCGGCGAATCGCGGCCAGGTCGTAACCACAGGGGCAGATGATCACCCGCTCGGGTTGCGCCGCCACGATGTCCTCCGGCGTCACTTGCCGACTCTTCGACCCCACGGTGTTGAGCGAATGGGTTCCGCCCGCCTCTTCGATGAGCCCCGGCGTCCAGTGGCCGCCGACGAATGGTGGATCCGTCCATTCGAGGAAGAGAGTCTCGGGACCGGGGATGTACTGGTTCACGAAGTCGACCGCGGACCAGTAGCCGTCACGCGCCCGGACCACCGCGACTTCCGACTCCTGCTCCAGGTCGACCGCGGCTCCCACCTTCAGGAAATCGTCGAAGACGTCCATCAACGTCTTCGGATCGAGGCTCACGATCGCAGGTGGATCGTCCATTCCGGCGGCGATCGATCGAACGGTCGCCAGATCGATCGAGCAGACATCGCAGAGATCCTGAGTGAGGATGACGTCGGGCTTCAGCGAAACGAGCAGATCGGCGTCGAGGTGATACAGGCTTGCCGACGCGGAGGCTTCACCATCCCCACCATTCAATGCCGCCCTGACCTCGGCATCGATCTCGGCGCTCGAAGTCGCCGTAGTGCGGGCGGCGGTGAGCACCGGAAGATCGCCGATCGAGCGGGGAAAGTCGCATTCATGGCTTCGGCCGACGAGGAGCGATTCCCCGCCGACGGCACACAGGACTTCGGTCGCGGAGGGAAGCAGGCTGATCACTCGAGGAGGCATCGGTGCATGGTACGAGCCGCGAACGAGGACGCCGGCGGTTCTCTGGAAAAAGACCCGACGACGCGATCGCCCGGAGGAGCGTCGCCATCCCGCGGGCTCCCGCCTCGCTCACGAAACAACTGAAGAGTCAGGAATCAACGGACGCGGAATCCAGCCCCGTCCCGAGTTCGACGGCGTACCGCAGACGCAACGGCGACTCCTTCGTGATGGTCATCGCCCCCGAGGTTCCACCCCCTTCGAACGCGCGTCGACCGAACGGGTTGGCCGCGAGCAATCCGTACTTCCGGGCATGCCACCAGGTCGGATGGCGGGGATTGCCCCCCGCATCGGTCATCCGAACCCGCACCAGACGTCCATCGACCGGCCCCTCGGCGACGATCGACTTCGATCGCCGGCCCCAGCAGTCACCATCGAGCATCCCCTCTGCATTCTCAAGTCGCCCGAGGGCCTGCGGCCCATCGACTCGGAGCGTCGGCGCCAGCCTCAGGGCGAATGCCCCTTCCTTCGTGTCGCCGAGGATCATCGTTTCGGCGACCGGCTTCAATTCGATGTCCACATCGATTCGTCGCCTTGACGGCGTGGCGGCGAATCGCATGGTTCTCGACTCCACCGCGACACGACGGCCACCAGCCATCCAGTCGGCGTCGAACCGAAGGCTGCTTCCCTCGACCACGGCGTTCCGGACCACCACCCGGCAGTTCTCGTCATGCCAGAAATCGTGACCGTCCACGTCACCGTGAGCGAACCAGAGGCCGCGATGATGCGGATGATCGTCCGACTCCCCTGCACGACGCTCGAAGGGAAACGCCCTGACCGCGAGTCTTCCACCCGGAGCGTTCAGCGGGAAGACGACCGGAGTTCGGTCCCCGCTTCCCAACCGGACGGTGCCGAAGAGTTCGTCGCCTGCCCGAACGTCGAATTGACGAGGCGCCCGTCGCCGAGCCGCGATCACCACTGGCACGGGCGCATCACCCACCACGACCGTGGCCCGCCGGGACATCTCATCCATCACCGCGCGTTGGTTCGCCAATGCCGGCACCCGATGACGGGGCGGCGAAGAGTGCGCCTCGAGCAGGACCATTCCCGCGTAACGGTCCCGCACCAGCAACTCGATCAAGTCCACGTAGGGATACCGCTCGTCACCAAGCTCCCTGACGTGGAGCGTTCCACCGAAGTACGGGCGGAGCCGCTGGTAGTTCCGTTGCAATCCCTCGCCTCGCAGGTCGCGGGCGTTCGAATTCCAGCAGACCCGCACCGAGGGATGATCCGCGATCTCGACGATTCGCCGGATGTGCCCGGGGTCCGCACACTGCCCATGAACCTCCAGCCGGAGTTCCTGCCCGAGATCCGCGGCCATGGGAGCGAGTTCCGCGAGGCTTCTGCCGATCTGCCTGATCGTCGTCGCCTGATCGACGCCACGATGAAACGAATCGGGCTTGACCTTCACACCTGACCCGCCGACCGACGAGGAGAGCTCGAGAAAATCTCTCGTGGACCGCTTCGCCGCTGCGAGACGAGCCGGATCGGGCGAATCAAAACGTTCATCGCTTCCGATTCCGACCATCGCCACCGGCGAGTCGGCGAATCGCTTCCGAATCTCCCGGCGTGCATCGGCGCTCAGATCGCGTTCCACGCCATGCCGATGAGTGGTTCGCAATTCGACGCCTTCGAGTCCGCTGGCCTCGCAGGCGACGAGAAGCTCCTGAAGCGAGAGATCCCTTCCCCAGAGATAGGTGACCATTCCGAAGGTCAATGCCCGTGGCGTCGCCGTGATCGTGCCGGCGACCGCCCGGGCGGCCGCGGCGATCCCGGCCGGCCCCGCCACGAGCATTCCCGCCGATGCCGCCAGAAACTCGCGTCGATTCCGTTCCGGAATGTTCGACATGCGTCGCTCCACCATCATCACCTCGAGGGCGATCGAATTCAGAAGGAATAGGGCTCGCGACAGTTGCGGAAGAGCATCGCGGTCGCTTCAGGATCACCGACGATCGCCTCTCCCGAGGCCTCGACTTGAATCGGCCGGCCCAGCACCACCGGCGTGGCCGACAGATCGACGGCATTGGCCCTCAGGTGCGAACTCATTCGACTCCATGCGTCCGTCGCGATCGGGTCGCCGGCCCAGGCCGCGTCGATCTCCGATGGCGTCGCGGCGTCACCGAGCTGATGAGAGAGGATTCCCAGATGACAAAACGCCGACGAGAGATGCCCTTCGACGATGGGCGCGGCCAGGATCTCCTGATCGTCGGCCCGCACCGCTTCGACGAAGTTCGCGAAGTGGTCGCCGCCACCCTTCCACTCCCGCTGCTTCTTTCCATCTGCATCGATGAAATCGGCCCAGGAGTACGAGTTGGAGATTCGAACCATGCCGTTCTCGCCATGGACGATATTGCCGATGGACTGGCCTTCGTAGCGGTCCATCTCCCACTTTGCGGACTGCGACGCCTTGTCCTTGGGCAGACCGCGAACTTCGAAGACCAGCGGCGCTTCTCCGCAATCGAAGATCGCCACCTGCGTGTTCGGAGAGTCGCCGGCATCCTCGTAGCCGAAGCGGCCCCCGACCGACGACACCGCCTTCGGCATCTCCCCTTGATCCAACGCCCAACGGGCGATGTCCATCTGGTGGATGCCCTGGTTTCCAAGGTCACCGTTGCCGGTCGCCAGATTCCAATGCCAGTCGTAGTGGAGCTGCCGACGGTCCAGTGGCAGATAGGCCACCGGTCCGAGCCAACGGTCGTAATCGACCGACGACGGGACGAACTTCGGCCCGGTACTGGCTCCGATCGATCTACGCGGCTTGTAGCAAAGCCCGCGAGAGCAGTGCACTTTCCCGAGTCCACCGGAATGCACGAAGTCGATCGCGGAACGGACGCTCGACGCCGAGCGACCCTGGGTGCCGCTTGCGCAGATGCGGCCACTCCGCTTCGCGGCGTCGACGATCCGCTGCCCCTCTTCGACCACGTGGGAGACGGGCTTCTCGCAGTAGACGTGCTTCCCGGCATCGAGGGCCCAGCAGGCGAGCATCGAATGGGTGTGATTCGGCGTGGCGATGGAGATCACGTCGATGTCATCTCGGTCGAGCAGCGTGCGAACATCACCCGTGGTCTCGACTTCGAAGGCCGGGCGGTTCTTTCCGCCGGCGGCGCATTCCGCCGCCCGTCTCTTCAGAACCTCCGAATCGACGTCGCAGAGCGCGACGACACGGACGCCCGGCAGCCGGGCGAACCCCATGGTGTGATTCCACCCTCGACCGCGAAGCCCGACCACGGCGACTCGCAGGTCGTCCGAAGACGCCGAAGCCGGAATCGCCTTCGACTCCGGTTCCGGCGGACCACTCTGCACGGCTGCCGCACTTCGAGATGGAAGGATCGCTCCGGCGGCTCCCACCGCGGAGGCGGCGATGAACTCGCGTCGACTCGGTATGGAAGGCTTCTTCATTCCCCGACGGTACCGAAACGGGACCGGCCCGCAAGCGCCGAATCACGAATCATGCCGAATACCATCACCCTTCAAGCGGGGTGATCAAAGAGGATCCTTGGCCGACTTGGCGTCCGGCGGCAAATCGTCTCCCCGCACCCCGAAGATCCGCTCACGCGTGAATTCGACCATGATGTAGATCACCGGAACGATCAGGAGACTCAGGAAGGTGGATGCGATCATGCCGCCGAAGACCGTCGTACCGATCGAATGCCTCGCATTTGCACCGGGCCCCGTCGCGATCACCAGCGGAACGACCCCGAGAATGAAGGCGAAGGCGGTCATCAGAATCGGTCGGAGCCGGAGTCGGACCGCCTCCATCGCCGCCTCGACGATTCCCCATCCATCTTCGCGCAGCGTCTTCGCGAATTCCACGATCAGAATCGCGTTCTTCGCCGCCAGTCCCACGAGCATCAGCAGCCCGATCTGGCCGTAGACGTCCAAAGGCAGCCCACGGATATCCAGTGCGATCAGCGCTCCGAGCACGGCCAGCGGAACCGAGAGCAGGATGACGAAGGGCATCGCCCAGCTCTCATAGAGTGCCGCCAGCACGAGGAAGATGGTGATCAAGGAGAGGCCGAAGATCATCGGCGCGATGCTCCCAACCTTCATCTGCTGATAGACCGTTCCGGTCCATTGGTATCCCCAACCCTTCGGCGCCAGAACTTCTTCGGCAACCTTCGTCATCGCGATCACGGCTTCGCCGCCCGATTTACCCTTCGCTGGACCGCCGATGACCTGGGCAGATTCAAAGAGGTTGTAATGAGGAATATTCATCGGACCCGCCTGCTGTTCGAGTTTTACGAACTGCGAAAGCGGAATCTGGTCGCCCTGCTTGTTGGCCACACGAAGTTGCAGAATGTCATCGAAGGTCATTCGATCGGCGCCTTCGGCCTGCAGATTGACCTGATACACCTGATTGAATTGATTCCAATTGTTGACGTAGTAGCCACCGAGATGAACCTGAAGCGTCTGGAACACGTCGCCCATGGAGAGGCCGAGCCGAGTCGCTTCGACACGATCAATGTCGAGATTGACCTGCGGCACATCGGTCTTGAAGTCACAAAGCAGTTTGCCGATCTCCGGCATTGATTCGGCTTTCTCGATGAACTCCAACGTCGCGGCGAGCAGCGCGTCGGACCCCTTGTCGAGTTGGTCGAGGATCTCGAACTGGAAGCCCCCGGTCGAACCGAGCCCCGGGATCGCCGGCGGATTGATCGGAATACAGGTGGCACCCTCGATCACCGCAAGGTTCATGCGTGAGGCCTTGATGATTTCGAAGGCCCCCTCACTCGACGCGGTTCGGTCCGCGAAGGGATCGAGAATCGCGAAGACCACTCCAGCGGCTGAGTCGGAATAGGTATCCAGGAAGTTGTAGCCAGCGACCGTGTTGACGTACTGAACACCCGGGGTATTCGACAGGATGGTCGCCGCCTCCGCACACGCTTCTTCGGTGCGTTCGAGCGACGATCCACTGGGAAGTGCCACGAATACGAAGAACCATCCCTGGTCCTCCGCGGGCACGAATCCCCCTGGCGTCTCCTTGAAACGATTGAACGTCAGCATGATCAGAAGTGCGAAAGCGATCAGGACCGCCCACCACAACTTTCGCCCCAGCATGCCGACGAACCGGCTAAATCCACTGGAGATCGAATCAAACGAGTCATTGAAGATTCGGAACGGCTTGATCCGATCCTCGCGGGGGGTATGGCGAAGCAGCACCCCAGAGAGCGCGGGGCTCAGACTCAGCGAGTTAAACGCCGACAACCCGACAGAGAAAGCGATGGTCAACGCAAACTGGTTGTACAACTGCCCGGCAATGCCCGGCATGAACGCGGTCGGCACGAAGACCGCCAGCAGAACCGCCGTGGTCGCGACAATTGGCGGGGTGACTTCTTTCATCGCCGCGATCGCGGCCTCTCGACGCCCAAGCCCCTTCTCTAACTGCCGCTCCACATTCTCTACGACAACGATGGCGTCATCGACGACCAATCCCACGGCAAGCACCAGACCGAGCAGCGTCAAGGTGTTGATGGAAAAGCCGAAGGCGGCGAGCACGGCAAAGGTGGCCACGAGCGAGACCGGAATCGCGATGATCGGAATGATCGTCGTTCGCCAGCTTTGAAGAAAGACAAAGACGACAATGACCACGAGACCAATGGCTTCGAGCAGCGTGACCACGAGCTCCGACATGCTGTCCTTGACGAAGTCGGTGCTGTCGTAGGTGATCAATGCCTTGACGCCGTCGGGGAATCTCCCCTTTTTCTCCATCTCGTCAATCAACCCTTGGATCTGGTTGCTGAGCTGGATGGCGTTGGCCCCGGAACGCTGAAAGATTCCGAGCAGGGCCGTTGGCTGGTTCTGGTACGTCGTCGACGTCGCGTATGACTCGGCACCCAGTTCGACCCGGCCGATGTCCTTGACCTGAATAACCGCACCGTCACGAACTGCAATCACGATGTCGTTGAAGTCCTCGGCCTCCTTCAACTGGCCCTGCGTCGTCAACTGGTAGGTGAACGCCATTGACTCCGGAATCGGGGGTGCCCCGACCTGGCCAGCCGCGACATCGATATTCTGTGACTTGACCGCGTTGACCACGTCATTGGGCGTGATCCCAATCGAAGCCATCTTGTCCGGGTCGAGCCAGATACGAATCGAATACTCGAGCAGTCCAAAGTTGGTGACCTGTCCAGCACCCGGCAAACGATTCAGCGCATCGACCATGTTGATCTGCGCCCAGTTCCCAAGGAAGGAACTGTCGTAGCCTCCCGTGGTGTCGTACAAAGTCAGCAGACAGGTGATGTCCGACTCGGCTTTGTTGATCGCGACGCCGGAGCGCTGCGTGACGTCCGGCAACTGACCAATGGCGGTCTGCACCTTGTTCTGAATATCCACCGCGGCAATATCGACGTCGTACCCGACCTCGAACGTCACGGTGATCGAACTCGCGCCATTCGACGTCGAGTTACTGGCGATGTAAATCATGCCCTCGACACCATTGATCTGCTGTTCGAGCGGCGTGGTGATCACCCGCGCCACGACTTCAGCACTGGAGCCGGGGTAGCCCGCGATGACCTGCACGGTGGGCGGCACGATCGGCGGGAACAACGAGACCGGGAGGGTGAAGATCGAGACCACGCCGACGACGACCATGAGGATCGCGATCGCGCTGGCGAAGATCGGGCGGGAAATGAAGAAACGAGTCACGCGTCACTCCGGGGCTGGACGAGCGGATACAGAGTCATTTGGAGCTACCCTCATGGCCGGTCGCGGCCGTCGGCTCCGTACCGTGTTTGGCGACGTGGGACTGACCGGGGTGTTTTCCGCCCTCGGTCTTCTTCGCCTTTGCTGCCTTCTGGTCGGCCACTTCCTTCCGCCAAGCATCGAGCGACAACGTCTTGGAACGGACCGCGACGTCGGCCTTCATCCCATAGGGATTCCCCTCGACCACGACCGGGATCCCGGGTTCGAGACCGGTGATCACTCGAAGTTCCTTCCACTGGGGACCAAGGACGACGTTGGCCCGGACGAGCGTGTCATCCTTGACCGTCCAGACGTAGGCCTGCTGGGGTTCGTTCTGGATCGCCTCGACGGGAACCACGATCTGGTTCTTCATGGCCCCGAGATCAACTTCGATCTCTGCGAATAATCCGGGGACGAGCTTGAGATCGGTATTCGGGAAGGATGCCCTTGCGATGAAGGTCGAACTGTCGACCACCGCCTCATTGTCGACGAGGTCGACGTCGCCTTCGAAGGTCATGGTCGTGTTAACCCCGCTCACCGTGACCGTGACGCCGACCTTGGTCGACGGCCAGACCGCGAGAAAGTCAGGAAGTTCGGTACCCGCCGGCTGAAAGACCACCCGCATGGGATCGAGATCGACCAGCACTGCGAGATTCTCGTTGATACCGGGTCCGACGAGGTTGCCGACGTCGACGAGGCGACGACCGATCCGACCCGCGAACGGCGCCGTCACTTCGGTATACCCCAGGTTGATTCGGGCGCTAATGAGGTTGGCCTCTGCGACCTGCACCTGAGCCGCCGTCGACTGGCGATTTGATCGGTATTGATCGAAGTTTTGCGCGGAAATCGCGCCCGACGCCACCAACGGCTCGTTCCGCGCGTATTCGCTTCGAGCGTAATCGAACGCGGCCTCCGCCGAACGCAACTGGCCCTGAGCTTCTAGGACGTTGGCTTCGTAAGGAGGTTGCTCGATGACGAAGAGCGTCTGGCCCGCCGTGACCGACGTCCCTTCGTCGAAGAGTCGCTGCTCAAGAAAACCTTCGACCCGAGCCTCCAGCGTGACCTGCTGAACCGCCTCGGTATTACCCGGATATCGCCGAAGATCGGGGACGTCCATTTTCTCGGAGTTGACCGAGGTCACCTTCATCGCCGGGGGTTTCGGAGCGGCCTGAGCCGTTCGACGACCACAACCATTCATCAACACCGCCGCGGAGATACCGGCAACCGCCGCGAATCCAAGAGCCTTCTGGTCGAGCATCATCATCTTCATCCTGCATCCTCCGCTGTTCCGGCTGCCGCCGTGACGTCCAGCGTATTTTCCTCGATGTTCCAAGATCCCCCCAAGGCCTTGTAGAGGCCGACTGCATTGGAAGCGACCTGTCCGTTCACAATCGCAAGTTGCTGCTGCACCGCGAGCAGCTCTCGTTCTAAGTTCAAGAGTGATTCAAGATCTGAGACACCACGAGCAAGTCGGTCCGTGGCCAAGGTGGCCGCTCGGTCGTAGGTCGTGGCGGCATCGGCCAGCCTCGACTGCTCTCGAAGGCTCGAGCCGTACGCGACGAGTGCCGTCTCCACGTCCGCGATCGCGTTGAGCACCGTGGCTTCGTAGGACAGCAACGCCTGATAGGCCAGCTCATTCCGCACGTCGATCATCGAACGAAGTCGGCCCGCCGAGAAGATTGGCCAGTTGATCTGAACGCCAAACATTCCGCCCAGGTTATCCGGCGAGATCAACCGGTTGAATTGCGTGCTGCTGTATCCGCCCTGACCGGTCAGTCTCAAGGATGGATACAAGGCAGCCTCGGCGACTCCAATGTTCGCGGCGGCGGCTCCCAGTTTTCGTTCCGCGGCTCGAATGTCCGGCCGACGCCGGATCACGTCCGCAGGAATGCCGACCGCGATCGTGGTTGGCGGGAGCGGAACACCGAATTCCTCCGCGGTTGCGGCGAAGCGGATCTGCAACGGCCCGGGGGGTTCGGCGAGCAGAACCGAGAGCCGATTGATCGCCGCCGCCAATTCGTACTGCAAGGCGGGGAGCTTTGCTTCCGCGACCTGCAACTGGGCTTCGGCTTGGAGCACCGAAAAGTCGGTCACCACACCCTGTCGGTACTGCTTCTTCGCCAGCGAAAGTGTCTCGGACTGCGCTTTAATGATGCCCTTGAGCGACTTGATCTGTCCCTGGAGCGATCTTCCTTCGACGTAACTTCGAGCAACCTCCGCCCGAATCGTGATGAGCATGTCGCGGGAGTCTTCGATCTCCGCGAGCACATCGAATTCTGCCGCCTGCATCGACCGGCGGACCTTCCCCCACAGATCGATCTCCCATCCGAGATCGAGATCGGCGCTGTAGAAGTTCGTCTTCTCGGCCCCGAAAGACTGGCTGCTGAGCTGGCTCCCCCCCGTGAATTCTGCATCTCCTCCGAGGGAAAGCTGCGGGTAGAGGTCGGCGGCAGCGATGCCATAGAGCGATCTCGCCTCCCGAATGCGGCTCGCGGCGGTCCGAAGGTCGAGATTCTTCCGTTCCGCGACCGCGATCAGCTCAACCAACATCGGATCGTTGAATCGCTTCCACCATGCCCCGGGGTCGACGCGTTCGCGAGAGACGCCTTCCACCAGTTCCTCGTGCCAGGAATCCGGACTCACCGTCGTCGGAGGCGTCGGATCGGGCCCGACCATGCAGCCGACGGAACCGAGCGCCACACACGTCAGCACGCACGGCAGAACTCGGCGTCGGAACAAGCCGCGGGTGGCTTGATACCCCTGACTCCCCGATTCAACACTTCGGACTGGGACCTTCATGAAGAGCACGGTACTCGGGAGATCCTCGGCTTGGAGCCACCAGCCACGAAAACCCAAGAATGATCCCGATTCCCCACAGAGCTCGGCGGCATTCCATCGGTACCATTATGTACCCCGCACCCTCCCGGAGTGACTCTTGAAAATCCGAAGAATGCATCCGTTGAGTCTTGGTAACAAGTCGATCTCGAATCGCCACAAGCTGCTTACCGGCGGTATCGCCCTCCTCTTGGCGGGATGCGGCGAGCCGACCACCGGCCCGACGCCCAGTTCCACGGCGGCGTCCTGGAGATCGGTCGCCGGCGAGATATTGGCCGCCGACTCATCCTGCACGGCCTGCCATGCCGCTGGACCCAATACCGTCCGTCGACTGGGCGTCAGCCGGGCGCCTCAGATCCTCGGCGAGACGGGCATCGGATCAAGACTCTCGCCAAACGCGATCCGGCAACGGATCGGCGCCCATGGCGGTGAGCTCGGCCTCCGGATGCCCGATCTTCTCCACGGACTCGAGGCGGCGGAGAAGAACGCTGCAGTGGAGGACTTGGTCAACTTTCTCATCAGCCAGGGCGGACCGATCGACCCTTTAAACGCGGCAATGGAGGTTTCATCCGTTCAGATCTCCCAAGGCTCCACGATCTGGCAATCCGTTGGTTGCACCGCCTGTCACGGCGTCGACCCGGCGACCGCGATCGGTCTCGAAGATCTGACAACGTCTTGGACCCACGGAAGCCTGGCGTCCTATCTGGCTGATCCGCTGGTGGCTCATCCCGGCGGACGCATGCCGTCGCTCAACCTGACTGATGACGAAGCCTCTTCGCTCGCCGCCTATCTGCTGGCCGGTGACGGGGTTCTGGAAACGATCGCTTCGCGGCCAGGATTGCAACTCCACTACTTCGACGGTGATTTCGATGGGGTGGGACCGATCGACAAGGTCGGCGGCTCGGTCGATCCAATCCGAATCCCCGTCCCCGGTGTTGGACCCCACGCCGGCAAGGACTCCTTCGGACTTCGTCTCTCCGGCGAGATCGAGATCCCCGCCACCGGCGTCTGGAACTTCTATCTCACCTCGGATGACGGCTCTGGACTCAAGATCGACGGCACGATGATCGTCGACAACGGTGGCATTCACGGCACCATCATGCAGCGAGGTTCGGCCACCCTCGATGCCGGACGACACAAGATCGACATCGGCTTCTTCGAAGCCTCGGGCGGTGAGGAACTCTCGCTTTCATGGAGCGGCCCCGGCATCGCGCGGCAACCGATTCCCGCCGATGCCTTCTTCAGCGACGCCACCGTCCTCGCCCCCGACTGGGATCTCTTCGAGCTCGACGAGGAATCGGCCCAGCGGGGCATGCTTCGATTCGCGAAGACCGGATGCGGCACCTGTCACGTGCCGGAGATGCCGAAACTCGGCGAACTCGCGAACATCCCGCCGTTGTCTTCGCTGATCGCCGGACGAGGCTGCCTCGCAGAAGAGGTCCCAGCAGCAGCCCCGGAATACCGATTCACGGCGGCGGAGCGTGATCTGCTCGACGAACTGATCGAGAACGTCGCCGCCCTCGATGAGCCGCTCCCCTCGGATCTCGCCGTCGCGCACACCATGACGCGATTGAACTGCATCGCCTGCCATTCCCGCCCCGACGTCGGCGGTCCGACCGCCGAAGCCCGCACCCGTTTTGCCTCCAACGACGATGCCGAACTCGGCGACGAGGGACGCATCCCACCCGCCCTCGACGGTGTTGGCAACAAACTACGACTCAACGCACTGCGGAACACCTTGACCAACGGAGAGAAAGTTCGCCCGTACATGAAGGCTCGAATGCCGGTCTTTGGTTCCGAACAGACCGATGACCTCGTGATTCACTTGGTCGCCGCCGACGCCATCGGCTCCGATGGCCGTGAGCCGATCTTCGATGACACCCGGGTCGCCGCCGGCCACGCCCTCACTGGAGTCGACGGCGTCTCGTGCGTGCAATGCCACACCGTCGCCGGCCATCCCTCGCTGGGCGTACCGGCGGTGGATCTCGCCTCGATGCACGCCCGAATTCGTCCCGGCTGGTTCCGAAAGCACCTCCTCGATCCACAGAAATCCAATCCCGGCACCCGCATGACGGCATTCTGGGGGAACGGAGGTTCCGAGCGAATCTTCCCCGAGTACCTCGGCGGCGACCCGACGAAGCAAGTAGACGCCATCCGCGCCTACCTCTCACTCGGCGAATCAATGCCGCTGCCTCGCGGCGTGGTTCCAGATGCGGGCGAGTACGCGCTGATCCCCATCGACGAGCCGATCCTGTTCGGGACGTTCATGCGGGACGTCAGTCCAAGGACCATCGCGGTCGGTCTGCCCGAGAACGTGCATTACGCCTGGGACGCCGAACACGCACGCCTCGCCAAGGCATGGCGAGGCGGTTTCATGGACGCGGAGGGCACGTGGCGAGGTCGGGCCGGCCAGCTGGAACATCCAGAGGGCCGATCGACACTGCAGATGCCCGCCGGTCCCGCAATCGCCGTACTGTCCACCCGCGACGAGACCTGGCCCGAACCCTTCGCCCGCGATGCCGCCGGCATCCGCAACGGAGCCTGGAGATTCGCAGGAACCACTCGAAACCGAAACCGCCGCCCCGCCTTCAACAGCGAACTCGATGGCGTCCGGATCACCGAAACGCCGATCCCTCGTCTCGCCCAAGGTGGCACCCGACTCGTTCGGCGTTTCACCGTTGGAAGTGACAAAGGACGAGGCGACCTCTACATGCGAGCTGCCGTGGCCGCGTCGATCGTCCCCGCCGGTGGCGAGGGGCGAGAACGCGTCTGGGCCATCAACGACGAACGAATGGTCCGCATCACCGGCGCGGAGTCATTCCTTCGGGAGATGCCTGGCGGCGGCATGGAGCTGCTCGTCAAGGTGCCATTGAGCATGGTCGGGCGGGAGGATGTCGCCTTCGAAGGCGCCTTCGACGTGGAATTGTCCTGGTGACACAACTCGATTCCCTGCCCACGAACCCATGAACCCATCGAACACATGAACCCATCGAACACACCGACCCGATCGATCCGAGCCTGGAGCCAATCATGAATCAGCCGAACCCGTGCCCGAGTCAATCCTCTCCATCGGCATGTCGACTTCGATCACTGGTGTGCGCTGCTTTGCTGACTTCCATCGCATCGGTCGCAGCCGCCGCTGATGAATCTGACTACTGGCGGTTCATCGACGTGCCGGAGCCCGACGGGGTGGCCCACGAAGTCGGCGGAATCCTTCCCCTGGGTGGCGGTCGGGTGATGACCTCCACCCGCCGAGGCGACGTCTGGATCATCGAGAACGCCTACGACCCCGCTCCTTCTGTCGCAGTGGTCGCCGGAAGCCCCGAAGACAAAGCCACCGAGAACGATCCCCACCGGGTGCGGTTCATCAAGTACACCGACGGCCTTCAAGAACCCCTCGGACTCGCGGTCCATCCGATCGATGATGCGAAACGCCGAGCCGCGATCGCCGCCGGTAAGTCTTGGAACGGTCCCGTGTACGTCGCACAACGAGGCGAGGTCTCGAGGATGGTGGATGAGGACGGCGATTGGCGGGCGGACCGGATCGAGACCATCTGCGATGACTGGGCGATCAGCGGCAACTACCACGAGTACACCTTCGGCCCGGTCTTCGAAGCGGACGGCGACCTCTGGCTGACGCTGAACCGCCCGTTCGGAAGCGAGCCATTCGGCAAGAAGGACTGGCGAGGCTGGGCGATGCGGATCGACGGCGACGGCGTGATGCACCCGGAAGCAGCCGGACTGCGATCGCCATGCGGCGTGGCGATGGGCCCCGACTCGAACATCTACTACACCGACAATCAAGGGGAATGGTGCGGGGCAAGCAAGATGTCCATCATCGAACGGGGCGACTTCCACGGACATCCCTGGGGAATCGCGAGCACCAAGCGGCCGGAATCACTCGTCGAGTTTCCCGGCGAGATCCCCGACGGCATCCCGATGCCTGAAGCCGCGAAGCGAATCCCCAACTTCAAGATGCCCGTCGTTTGGTTTCCTTACGACAAGTGCGGCAAGAGCCCGGGCGAGGTCCTCTGGGACACCGAAGGAACTCTCGGGCCGTTCTTCAAGGGTCAGGCGTTCATGGGTGACCAGCATCACGCCGCGGTCTATCGGATCTTTACCGAAGAGGTGAACGGCCATGTCCAGGGCGCCGTGTTCCCTTTCCGCAACGGATTCGAGTGCGGGATCATCCGAGTGAAAATCGGCGAAGACGGCTCGCTGATCGCGGGAATGACCAATCGCGGATGGGGTTCAAAGGGCAACCGACCCTACGGAATGCAACGACTGGAATGGACGGGTGAAACACCATTCGAAATTCGAACCATGGAGGCGACGCCCGAGGGCTTCCGGCTCACTTTTACTCGCCCCGCAGATCCTGCGACGGCGAGCGAACCGTCGAACTACTCGATGAAGAGTTACACCTATCTGCTGCACTCGCCCTACGGGAGTCCGGAGACCGACACGGCCCCGGTGACCGTCAAACTCGCGCAGGTTTCGGGTGACAACCTCACCGTGAATCTGATCTGCGAACCGCTTCGCGCCGGATACGTCCATGAGCTCCGGCTCGACGGCGTCCGAGATGAGGCGGGGGAACCGCTGCTTCATCCCGATGCGTACTACACGTTGATCGAGATTCCAAAGGCCGACCAATGAACCGCCGGGAGACGCGATGCAGGATGACCTGAAGTTCATGCGGCGAGCGATCGATCTCGCTCGGCACAATGCCCTCGAAGTGAAAGCGGGCGGCCCTTTCGGATGCGTGATCGTCCGGGATGGCGAAATCATTGCGGAAGCCGCGAATCAGGTTCTGGCGGACCGGGATCCGACCGCCCATGCGGAGATCGTCGCGATCCGCGCCGCTTCGAAGGCACTGAACTCCCACGTGCTCGAAGGCTGCACCGTCTACACCACCGGCGAGCCGTGTCCGATGTGCTACGCCGCGTGCTGGTGGGCACGCGTCGCATCGATCCGATTCGCCTCGAATCACGACGACGCGCTGGAGTTCGGCGGGTTCGACGACCGGCACATCACCGAGGCACTCGCGCTGCCGGGTGACGCTCGACCGTTGCCCTCGACCGAACTCTGCCGGGCCGACATGCTCGAGGTCTGGCGGGCGTATCACGCCATGCCGGATCGCATCCACTATTAATGAGTCGACGAGTGATCCGCGAGTGATCCGACCGCCCGTTGGTCGTCTCCTCCGCGGCTCGACCGGGGCGCTCAAACGCAGACGCCGAAGATGACCGGCCCAACCCGCTACGCCGGGCCCGACGCAGTCGCTGCTTCGAGTTCCGCGACCGTCGGTACTGGCCGTCCCGCGAACTTGCACAGGACTGCGAACGCCGGATCAACCGACGTCTTTCGACCGATCACCAGCAATTCGCGGCCCGCGAATACCGGAAGCAGCGACTCGGCCCACGCTTTTCGCTGCCGGCCCGACTTCACGGACCGTCCCCAGTCACGAAGGGTGCCGGCGAAACGCTGCGACATTCTCTTGACCTTCGTGCGCCCGGCTGCATCCAGGTAGGTGACCGTCGCGGTCCGACATTCCTCGAGGAAGACCTCGCCACCGAGGTCCTTCCAGCATCTCGCCAGCAGCCGCGCATCCTCGCACCCCTGCCGATCGAGTTCCTCAAGCAGCCGCTCGTTCGCCTTCTGCGTCTGGGGCGAGGGCAGGGCGCGGATCCTTGCGTGGGCAAGATTCCGCACCGTCCGCCGATAGAGTTCGAATTCCTTTGTCGCATGCGGTTCAAACTTGGCTTCGAACGCGTCGAGCACCTCGACCGCGGTCATCGCGTCAGGCGCCGCGGAGATCGCGGCCTCGATCAGGGGCATCGCGAAGGGGTTTCGGTCGAGCGTCGCGTTCATCAATCGAACACACTGACGGGAACGTTGCGACTCGTCGAGATCATCCCACGCCCGGCGCAGCACCATCGCGTCGGTGAAGGCGTCTGCATCGTGATTTACCGCCCAGGCGACCGACTGATGAAACACCATCGCTCGTCGCCCACCACGATCGTCGTAGTTCCAACCCGCGTGCACCGTGGTCACCTCGTCGCCACCCGTGGCGTACTGCCCGCCACGACAACGAAAACGTCCGGTCGCCGGGTCGTGTTCCATGAACACGATCGCACAATGTCCAGGCTGACCCGCGGTCGACGCGGGAACCCCACAGATCCGATGCGTCCGTGCGCCGATGTTTCCCATCGTGCCGCACACCCCGCCATCTTTCCACATCATCTGAATCGAACCGTAGCTAAAAGGGAACGGCTCCACCCGGCGAGCCGACTGCATGTCGAACTGCTGGGCGATCCCACCGATGTACTCGCCATACGTTCTGAATTCTCCCTCGTCGCGATACTTGGCCCAGATCTCCTCGCGTTCCCGGAGCGGCTGGTTGTCCGCCACGAGCATCATCAGGATTGGCCATGGCGCGTCGAGTGGGAATCGTGGCCAGGCTCGATCGGTCCCTGAAAAATCGTGAAGGTTATTGCGGATGAACCATGCCATCGATTCACTCGCGGTCGGCGCCGCGTCCCGCTCCTGGGGCATGCGCCCCTTGGCACGGTACGCGTCGTGGAAGAGATCGTGCGCTGCCTTGATAGAGGTACGGAGTTTCTTGTCCTGAACCGCTTTGGTCGACTTCTGATGGACCACGCGGTCTCCGCAGTCGACCGCGACTTCTGGGTGACCGTTCGCGACCATGTATGCATTGAACTCACGCTGCAGTTGGGCGGACGCAATCACGTCGGCGGCGACGAGTCCGCGGTTGACCGTCTTCTGAACCTTGACTGGCTTTCCACGAGGCTTCGCCACGCCCTGGTCGTCGTATTCCAGTACTGGAAGTTCCCTGACCTCGATCTCTACCTCGATCTGGGGATGATCCTCGAAGAAATTGATGACGTGATCGAACACATCGAGATCGCGCGAGGGATCCTTCGTATCCACCAGGATTCGAGGGTCGCCGGGACACTCGAGCACCAGCAGAGGTCGAGGAGACACGTCGGGGAGAAACTCTCCGAGGGGCTTGGCGTCGCCGTCATTCCATCCTGACGCTTGCCGACGGGGTGATGCGTAGGAATCCGCGATTGCAAAGGCGAGCGCGAGTTGGGGGTAGTCTCGACGCACCGTCTCTTCGCCGAGATCGATCTCGAGTGACCGAAGCGCCAGCAACACCGGCAGCGGATCTTCTCGGCAACCGTAGACGGAAGCCTTCAGTCCCGCATCTCCGTCGATCCAAGCGAGAAAGTCTGGCGGAAGTTCGAGGCCGCGATCCCGACAGGCCGCAAGCGTCCGCTCCCGAGCGTCGACGAGGTAGCGGGCGGCCATTCGATCAAAAGTGTCAACCGCCGCGAAGGCGACGCGGTCGGCGAGAAGAAACATCGCAACGACGACAAAGAACGCACGAAGGTGTCCGGCTGAGCCGAGGCGACGCGACATGGGATGCTCCGGGGATGGACTCGGATCCCGGCGACAGGCCGGCCTCCGTTCCATCGAATCGAACCGAAAGAAGTCTGGCAGAGATCCCCGGCATAATCCAGCATGATCCGGCATGATCCGGC
>JAPKCC010000098.1 GCA_028823105.1 Phycisphaerales bacterium
TTGAGCAACGCGGCGGGGGGTTGTGTTCGGGGGATGGCGCACGAATGGGAGCCTGGATCTTGTGTTTGACGATGCCTTGTTGGTAAGTTGATGGGGGTTGATGGCCTTCCCTGCAATTGAATTCGTACCCTGACCTCTTGTTATGCATGTTGAGGCCGACTGACTGCTGAATAGGACTCCCGAACCACGCACCCGCTCACGAAAGGCATTCACGAACAACTGAAGATCGCATTTAAGCTTGGCCATGAGGACGGACATGATTGACCTCACCAGAGGAAAAGCCCCCCGGCATCTTGGATGCCGAGGGGCTCTTATTTTTTTGGATGCGCGGGGTGTCGAAGGGGCTGTCGGACGGTCCGTAGACCGTTGCATCTGACGGGGTAATCCAGATGAAAAGCCCTGCTCTAAGAGCCGCTGGCCGGATCCGAACCGGCGACCTGCTGATTACAAATCAGCTGCTCTACCAACTGAGCTACAGCGGCGGGGGAGGTACTGTACCCAGTGAGTGATATCGCGAAAAGCGGCCGACCCCATTTTTAGGGCCAGGGACAGTCGCGAAGAACCGTTTCGAATCCCCCCACAGGGGAGATCGGCTCTTGCCGGGACCAGCCGGACCATGCGGGACCATCCGGAACATGTGGTATTCCGGTTTGAACCAAGATTGACGGCCATCGCCAGTCGGTGAGCGGCGGTCATCAGGAGATACTCGATGAAGACTCGATCGATCGTAATGCTGGCCACGCTTTGCGGGCTTCTCTTGTCGACCATGGCTCGTGCCGACGACCCGCCCTCGCTGGTGTTCGTCGTCGGAGAAGGCGAGTATCGATCCGAATGGTCGATGACGGCGCTGGCAAATCTGTTGGAACGCGACTACGGATTCGAGACGACGGTCCTGATCGATCAACGACTTCAAGGCGGGCCCGGAAACAACATCGAAGGGCTTGAGGCGCTGGAGACGGCGGATCTGGCGGTGTTCTATCTTCGATTTCGACAGTTGCCCCCTGAACAGTTGGCGATGATCGCGAAATACGTCGAGCGGGGTGGGCCGATCGTCGGCTTCCGTACCTCCACCCATGCCTTCGACTTTCCAGAAGATCATCCAAGCGCGGCGCAGTGGAACGACTTCGGGGCCGACGTACTGGGGGCGCCCTGGAAGTACCACTACGGCCACGATGCCCGCACCGACGTGACGATTCCCGATTCCGTCCGGGACCATCCAGTGGTCGCCGGCGTCGAACCCGAGTTTTCCGTGCGGTCGTGGACGTATCACGTTCGAGACGATTTTCCGCCCGCCGACGCGACGGTGTTGGCGCTCGGGCGTCCAGTTCGTCCCGACGAAGGCGGGCTTGGGGATGAGACCGTCAATCCCATCGCGTGGGTTCGAACCGGTCCCGGCGGCGGGCGGACGTTCACGACCACGATGGGTCATCCTCGAGACTTCAGTCAGTCACCGTTTCGAACGCTCCTGGTCAACGGCGTGCACTGGGCGCTCAGCTTTCCGTCGCCGGAAGGTCAGGTGGGTTCCTTTCCCCGCTTCAAGGAGCGAACCGGCGAGCCCTGGCAGGACATGGACTACGGCCCGTTCCTCTCCGCGGCCATCGAGGTCGATCCAGAGAACATCGCCAGCAAGGGGGTTGCGATTCCGTTGAACGAGGACGGTTCGACGGCGGTCCTGTTCGACACCGCCGAACTCCGGTGGGCCGCCGGTTGGCACGGCGACTTCGTCGAACTCCGGGGCATCGTCTACGACGGCCCGCATGGGACGTGGCCCCGGATTTCCGGCGCCCCCGACTGGGCCAATCCGGCCGGGCCGGGTGTCGCGACGACCTTTCGCGATTCAGGAATGGCCGACTTCGAGGATCCGCGTGATGTCCCGTTTGGCCCGTTGCCACCCAACCAAGGTCGGTTCAAGGGGATGGTTCCCGGTGCCGATGGCGTCGTACTCCAATACGCAGTCGGTGACGCGGTGGTGTTCGAACGTCTGAGCGTCGACGAGCAGGACGGCCTCGCCGTCTGGTCCCGGGAATTTGAGGTCACGGAGATCGCCGCGCCCCTGGCGGTGTCCCTATTCGGCATCGACGCGGATGTCCGTCCGTCCGGCGAGATCGAGTCGCTCGCCCGCGACGAGAACGTTCGAATCAGCAACGGCGAACCGCCGCGATGGCCGGACGTCACGCAGGCTGGCCGGCTCTACACCATCCTCGAGCGCGACGGCGAAGTCGTGGCGGCCATCGGTTGGGTGGGTGCGGATTCGCTGACCAATCCTCGAGACGCCGGTCACGCGATGCTCTCGGCCGCCGACACCTTCGAACCAGGACGCATGACCGCTCGCTTCCTGCCACCGAACGTCGGTTCCGGGGACGGGCGCTTCCGCGTGCTCTTCGCGGCCCTCGATCAAGATCAGCTTCCCGCGTTTCTCGATCGTGTGGCGAACGCGGCGCGTGGCGGGGATCTCGCGGCGGCCTGGCGGGAGGGGAGTCCGCGCCGATGGTCGGAGACCATTGAACTTGAAGGCGAACTTGCGGTCGACTTCGACGGCGACGGTGACGGCGACGATGACATCGAGACGGTCGAGTTTGGGCAGGAGGGCGTGGAACTTCGCTTTCGGGGGACTGAGGGGGCGGAGCCGCGTTTGTTGGCCGCCGACGGATCTGCCGCCTCACTCACGACCGCGTCGCTCGACTCGGCAATCGTGGTCTTTGAAGATCTCGGGGAGCGCGCACCGGGAGCGATTGCCGCGTGGAACTTCGATGAAGAACCGTCGGACGCGATGCGCAACCACGTTGGCGGCGAGCACGACCTCAAGCTCGAAGGCGTGACCTGGCGACGCGGCGTGCGAGGGCGGTCGCTCGACTTCGACGGAACGGCTCGCGCGGTGTGGGACGGTGGTTCGGCGATCGATCCGGCACTGACCCCGCTCACGATTTCGGCGTGGATCCACACCACCAAGGACGGCACCATCATCTCCCGGACCGGAGTCGACGATGACTGGAGTCCCGATGGGGCGACCTTCTTCGTCCGTGAAGGCCGGCTTGCCTGGGACGTCGGATGGGTCGGCGTCGTCGAGGCGGACACGATGATCGCGGACGGGCGCTGGCACCATGTGGCGGTGTCCGTTGATCCCGAGACCGAGGAAGTCGTGATCTGGGTCGACGGCGAGGAAGACGCGGTCGGTACGCTCGCGCCTCGAGCCCCGACGCCCGCCAACGCGTTCGTGGTCGGGTTCACCAATGACAATTTCCCCGCAGACTCCCGATTCAGCGGATACCTCGATGGTCTGCGCATCCATGACCGGGTACTCGACGAATCCGAGATCCTGGCGGTCGCCGCGGAGAGCGGTGAACCATTGGCCCTCGCGATGTCGGTCGAACTCGATCATCCAGGAACTCTGGCGATCGACGGCGACGAGGCGACCGCGAGCGTCGGGCCTTCCGATCGACCGATCCGAGGCGTGATCCGATCCTGGCGAGGGCCGAGATCGCGACTGTCGTCATTCCTTGCGGAGCGAAACACGGCGACCAAGGAGACGCGCTCTCCGTTCGCCATCGATCGGATCACTTGGCCCCAGGACAACCCGTGGAATTCCTGGATGCGATTCGGAGATTTCGATTTTCTCGACGGTGGTGCATCGGCCGCGATCTCCACCTGGAGCGGTGACGTCTGGCGAGTCGACGGACTCGATGCGGATCTCAGCCGTCTGGAATGGCAGCGGATCGCCAGTGGTCTGAGCCAGCCGCTCGGACTCGCGACTCGTGATGACGAGATCCTCGTGGTGGGTCGCGATCAGATCACCCGGCTGGTTGACCTTGATGGCGATCGGGAGACCGACGTCTACGAAGCGTTCAATGTCGATGCCATGAACAGTCCGCACTTCCACGAACCCGCAAGTGGACTGCAGGTGGGCCCGGATGGAAGCCTCTACTACATCAAGGCCGCCCGGCATGCGAAGCTTCCGGTGCATCCGCAGCACGGCACCTTGATCCGGGTCGAAGCGGATGGAGTCTCTTCGCAGATCGTGGCCGGCGGCTTGAGGGCGCCCAACGGCCTCGCGGTCGATTCGGACGGCATCGCCTGGAGTTCCGATCAGGAAGGGCACTGGATGCCCGCCAATCGGATCAACCGGATTGAGGAAGGGTCGTTTCAAGGCAACAATTGGAGCGGTGTCCGGCTCGGCCTCGATCCGTTGCCCGACTACGATCGACCGCTTCTCTGGATTCATCCCTCGGTCGATCGATCGCCCGCCGCGCAGGTTCGAGTACCGCAGGGCGTCTGGGGAGACCTCGAAGGGAAGCTGCTCGGCATCTCCTACGGGACTGGCGAGGTCTACCTTCTGCTAGAGGACGAAGTTGACGGGGTACATCAAGGAGCATTCGTGCCGCTCCCGATCAAGGTGCCGACCGGGGTGATGCGAGGGCGATTCCATCCCACCGACGGTTCATTGTTCATTGCTGGTCTCTTCGGATGGTCCTCCGATCAGACAGAACCCGGCGGTTTCTACCGGGTTCGCCGCACCGATTCCCCCTCGCCGATGCCCCTCGCAGTTCGAGCCGTCGAGGGTGGGCTGATCATCGAGTTCAATCAGCCGGTCAGCACCGAAGACGCCGACCTCGCGGCCGCGTTCTCTTTGAACGCATGGAATTACCGCTGGTCGAGCGACTACGGATCTCCAAAACTCGATCTTCGTACCGGCGATCCCGGGATTACCGCATTGCCGATCACCGGGGCGACTCGTTCGGTCGACGGTCGGACGATTCGCCTGCAGATTCCAAGCATGTCACCCGCGATGCAGATGCATCTTGACTGGCGTCTCCGCTTCGAAGGGCTCGGGGAGCATGACTCCTTCGTGCACTTCACGGTGCATCGTCTGGCGCCCGGACTCGCCAGCGAGACAGGCCGCTGAACGTCGGTCTTGTTTGCCAAGTCGGGATGGCGTTTCCTCGCCGTCGTTCTTGAGGTCGAAGCAGCGTGTAGCGATAGAAAAACGGCCGGCTCCAGAGGAGCCGGCCGTTGTGTATCTGATCAATTGATCATCATGATGATCATCGAACTTGCAGATCGCATCTTCGAGCGAAGGCTCGGGAGAGGGATCAGCTCCAGGCGGCGAGAAGCATGCCGAAGTCGGCACCGTCCACGGTTCCGTCATCGTTGAAGTCGCCGGGTCCACCCAGGTCACCCCACAGTGAGAGGAAGAGGCCGACATCCGCACCGTCGACGATGCCGTCACCGTTGAGGTCGTACGGGTTGCCGGAGCCGGTCGGTACCGAGACGGTGATCTCGGCCATTCCGTTGGTCTCGAAGATTTCGATCTCCGCGGTGCCATCGGAGGGTTCGGCCGAAGTCACGAACCAGAAGTTGTACTGGGTACCCCAGCGGATGGCATTGGCGTCCGGGTTCTGAGTGTACTCGTCGGTACTCCAGGAAGCTTGGCCACCGTTCTGGCTCATGACCCATTTGTTGGTGGCATACGGCTCGCCGGAGCGATCGACGCTGTCGTGGAATCCCATTTCTTCCACGACAACACCATTCGGCAGCGGAATGCTGAAGCCGTTGACCGCATCACCGGAGTTGTAGTTGTAGATCGCGTATTCGTAGCGATAGAGGCCATCTTTTTGCATGATGACGTCGCTGGCCACGTGGACCCGACCATCGTTGGGGAAGTCGAGCGGCTGGATGGAGACCGTGTCGCTGTTCTCCTCCCAAGCGTAGATTCCAGGCTTGCCGATGGTCGTGTTTCCGAACGTCGAGAGCGGGAATCCGGTGCTGGTGATTGCGCCGACGGACACGCCGCGATACGACGCGTTGTTCATGTCGTTGCCCGAGTCGGTGTCTTGCGAGTGAAGGTACATCGCGTCCACGTAGTACTTGGATTCCGGACCCCACACAACGTGGTTCAGATCGTAGATGAGAATCGACAGGCGACGACCGATGACCGGTGCGTAGGAGGGGAGATTCTGGGGTGGGAAGGTGAAGTGCCCGGTGACCGGGTTGCACTGTGAACGGGGGCCGAGATTGTTCTGCTGCCCGTTGAGGGAACTGCTATATGGGTCAGCACAGCCGGGGCCGAGAAGTTCGGGGCAACCACTGCCGGCCGGCTGGCACGAGCCGCAGCCGTTCAACTGAAGGGCGCAGAAACCATCCTTGCACCATGACCGCCCGATCTGCACCAGACGTCCTTCGTCGGGCGAGTAGCGGAAGGCGTTCTGAGGAATCCTCGGATGCTGGTCGGTGGACGCATCCCAGCGGAGGTTGACATCACCGAGGTTGACGCTGGTGGTCCCCGCGGAGTATCCGGTGTAACCCTCGGACATGCCCCACCGATAGACATCGGGAATGGTGCAGACGGCGACGTCAGCGCCGATACTGCCAGCAGCCCCGCCTCGTCCACCGGGGACGGCTTCGGCGGTCATCTGGCCGACCAGTGCCGCGGCTCCGGTCAAGAGCAACGCGGTGAGTGAGATTCCGATCTTCAAGGTGATTCTCCGTATCTTCTAATAAATTGAGGCCGTCGATTGGAGGTCCGGAGGACCGACACGACGACGCGGTCGAATGATCATTCTGAATGAAATACTACGCTATCGGGAGCCGTTGGCGAACCCTCGGATACGAAAACAGACGTCTTCCCGATTCAGGCGTTCCGAGAACCATCGTTTTTCTTCTGATACCAACGAGCGAGAGGGATTTGGGGCGTGATGCACGAGGGTGACCGCAATTTGGCACCAGGTCGTGATCTTGGCATCTCTTGCCTACGGAAAGGGGGATAGGTACACTTCTCGACTCCCACAAGGGCGGGTTACCCAAGTGGCCAAAGGGGGCAGACTGTAAATCTGCTGGCGTTCGCCTTCGAAGGTTCGAATCCTTCACCCGCCATTCCGAGGAACGGGCCCCGAACCCCGTTCCCCGGCGAAAAAAGCACCTCGGGGTGTAGCTCAGCTTGGTAGAGCGCTGTGTTCGGGGCGCAGAGGCCGCAGGTTCAAATCCTGTCACCCCGACTTTCAGCCAAGAAGCCACCGCAACTGCGGTGGCTTCTTGCGTTTGCGCCCGTTCAAACTTCGACCAGTCGCCCTCTGTGTTTGAACCGCCCAATCATCCAACAAACTTCGGATCCGCCGCACTTCACGACGAGCTGCTCGACGCCTAACCCCGCGGCGCTCGGCAGGACACGGTTGCATTTCGAGTCTCAAAGCGGTCGTGCTCGAGCAACTTCGCGGTAACGCCCCTGTTAAAGGGGCGTTACCGCGGATTTAGGAAGTGGCACTTACCATAGACTCGCACTGACCAATGGCTTCTTTAATTCACGCCTGCTCAGATTGAGTCCCCCCGATGATCCAGCTTTTATTTCTGATTGCGCTTCTCTCGGTCCTTGTCGGTCCGCCCGCGCCGGAGACCAGCAAAGCCGCCCACCCGCGCCCGACGGGCAGTCAGAAGGTGGCCACCGACTCACTTGAAGTGTTGAAGGAGCGATCGGAGTATGCGGCACTGGACAAACCGAGCGTCGAGGCTCTTGCTCGCGCAGCCGAAACACGCTGGCTGCAAGAGTTTTCGGGCTTCACCTACCAACGCGTCGAGCGCTTTTCCGCAGGCGGTGTGTCGCACTGGATGTCGATCTGGTCGCACGGCAAGACGGGCCTTGAGTTCGTGCTGGTACCGGGTGGAAGATTCCAGATGGGATCACCAGAAACGGAAGCAGGCCGACGAGATGATGAACCCCAGAACTGGGTCACGCTCGACCCATTCTTGATCGCACGAACGGAGTGCACGCGAGAAGCGTGGGCCAGGATCGCAAGCACAAAGATCGCGAAGGAAGCTGGACTCAATGGGGGGGAGTTCGATGGATCGGGTCAAATCCCAGTCAGCGGGATCGGGCCTGCGGATGTGGAAATATGGTGCCGTCAAGCGGGGCTGTCATTTCCAACCGAAGCTCAGTGGGAGTACATGTGTCGAGCAGGAACGACAACACCTTGGGCGATGGGTGCTGACAAGAGCGATCTCATCAGGTTCGCCAACCTCGGGAGTCTCGAATGCCCGGCGGATTGGGTCGGGATGCCGGGCATCACCGAATCATGGCACGATGGATACGGCGCCGAGACCGCCGAGGTTGGGGCGTTTCAGGTCAATGCCTTTGGCTTGTTCGATGTCCATGGCAACCTCAACGAGTATGTCCGAGACTTCTACCTCAGCTATGAAGTCCCAGCTGAAAAAGGAACAGGCGAGCGTCGCGGCAACTCAAAAGAACACAACGCACGCGGTGGCAACTACGGAGGAGACGCATCGGCCGCCCGATCCTCGACGCGTCTCACCCTGGGCTGGGGCGTCAACCCTGGCGGTGGCGGCAACCACGGCTTTGGCTTCCGCCCGTCGCTGGATCTCTCCTTCTGACCAAGTACATTCCCGCGCCGCCGCAGGCCCAAGCTCGTGTATCGCCAGCAGGTGTTGCGAAAGAGGTCCAAGGCAGGCGTCCACGAAGTGACCCACGATCTCGGACGACGGTTCAAACGAGTGCCAGTCACCCCGACTTGAGACCGACCCCGTCGCATCGCGACGGGGTCAGTTCACTTTTGCCTCAACGTCTCTTCACCCCGGTCGTTTCCCCGAGCGTCGATCGCCCGCGCCGGCGGGGATTTGGTTAAGCGAGTTGACGGCTTCAACTGCCGGTGTTATTCCATTCCCAGATCTTGACGTGGTCGATCTCCATGGTCGAGGGGAACGTCGTGTCCTCGCACTCAAGGTCAGTCATCGCCACCATTCGTCACCATGCGATCCGCGCGACGATTCACTGGTGCGTTCGGGAGAGGTGATGACCGCAGGCGGATCCGGTGGAGCCAACGACCCGCGCCGGTATGCCGTGCCGCCAGCGTTGGCGCTGATCGATCGAGTGATGTGCACGACGAAGATCGTATCGTCAGCGCCAACACCACGCGGACATTTTTCGCCCTACCCGTGTGTGACCCAAATGTCCGCGTATGCATACAAACTCGAGCGGCACCACCGCGGGGGACGGGGGCCTCGCGGTCTGGATGAGGGTGAGGGGTGTGGTTGATGTACGAAGAACGCCGCACCCATGATTGATGGATGCGGCGTTCGAAATTTCTAGGTAGACCCTGACCCTGGCCGAAACGATGTTCAATCGCCAGAGAGCCACGCCGCAGACAGGGACGCGAGTTGGTTCTTCTTTTCAGTCATTCGTGAATACCTTTCTCTACGCGGGTGCGCGGTGAGGGAGTCTCAGCAGCAGTCAGTCTGACTCAGGAAAAAGGCGACTTGTTCCCACCAATGTTAATCATGTCGCAGGGAACCATGTTGCCTCGCTGGCATATTGTCGCATGTTGCGTGTTATGTCCCCCCCCACCCCCCGCCGCGTTACTCAACTCTTCATCAGAGAGCGTCATGTGACCGACGGGCGCCACAGGCATCGTGATGTGCACGCAGTTGTCTGCATTCTCCACCACCTTGACATCCATCCCATCAGGAATAGTCATGTCGTGTTCCGCCAGGACGGCCTTGGGGTCAGCCATGAAGCGAGCCTTCAGGGCCTCGTCCTTCCAGCACGCCGCAAACAGGGACGCGAGTTGGTTCTTCTTTTCAGTCATTCGTGAATACCTTTCGGGAGCGGGAGTGTGGTGCGGGAGTCCTATTCAGCAGTCCGTCTGCCTCAACAAGAAGAGGTCAGGGTACGAACTCGATGGTAGGGAAGTCATCAACCATATGCTGACGAAGGCCGTTGATACACCAGAGACGCCGGAATGTTCGCGGATGGGGTCGAATAAGCCAAGGCGATCGGCGAGTCGTACTGGCACCAAGGCGGAGGGCAAATATGTGACGGATGTGATGGATGTCATGCCCTAAGGATGGAGGATTCGGAGCGGAACTCCACTCGGGACGCCGCTGAGCGGGGCTGTCGTCGCGCATCGGGGGTATGCCTTCAAGCGACCGGGGCTCGAAGAGACTTCGATGGCGATCGCGAGCGCTTGACTTCGAGGCGGAGTTTCGCGTGCGATTCAGCTCCGATCGAACTCCCGCCGGCAGCGCAGAGAAACACAGAACGCCGCATCCATCATTGGGTGCGGCGTTCTTCGTTGGGCATTCATCTATTGGCCGGTTGATCTCGATAACGTTAGATTCTTGGTGTAACAAGAAAAAAAGAAAGGACGTCTCGCTTATGACGAGCGGGAGTCTGCTTTCAGTAGTGTCTCCGTCCAAGAATTTCGAAAGACGCCTTCCGAATCAAACGTGTTGCAGATAGCGCGGAAACGATCAAATTTGGGGTAGAGGGATTCCAGCTCCTTGGCGTCCAATGGGCAAACTTTTCCCCAGTGAGGACGCGCATGGAACAGTCGTGACATGCTTCGGGCCAAGAAGCTGGCGAAAAGAAAATAGCCTGTACGCCTCGCGGGTTTTTCGTAACTGATAAAACTCAGCGCATACCAGTCTTCTTTCGTACCACAAGACATCGAGATCAAGGTGTTGTCGGGGAGTACGCGTCGCACACAGACTGGATAATGGTGACAATACTGGTCGTAAAGACCGACTACGTCCTCCTGCAAGCCAATCTCTTCAATTCGTCGTTGGTTGTTTTCGGGCAGCGTTTCTTTTTCCCCGCCAGCAACCTTCATGACTTCCTGGACGTACTCGAGTGCATTTGCGAGTTGATCTCGGCGAACGAATAGTTCTATTTCGATATGGCGAAATGCATCGTGCTTCATTACTAGCATGGATGAAGACCGGTCAGTGACTTTCCAGTCACGAATCACGACCGATGGAATGAGATGGCGAAAGGCAGTCCGGATCAAGCGTCGACTGTGAACGAAGCGTGTTAGAAACGTGATTAGCAAGTGCATGCCAAAGTCCACCACCAGTAGCCAGTAAAGCCGGTACAGACTGGCAAGGCGGGAGCGTGCCTGGTCATCTTCACGCCGATGCTGGCATAGGTAGGTCCATCGCCATGGAATGAGATAAAACTGTTGAAGTGGAAATGACGCTTCGGCATCCAGGACTTCCGACAGTCGAGTGGATTCACTGAAATGCTCCTGAACGTTGTACTGTGTTCGGCAGCGAATCTTTATGGCCAAAATGATCCCAAGGGACCCAAGTGAACAGCGGGCAGCTTGGAGTTCTTCCCCGTCGTTCACATCCTCGATAATCGCCTTGCCGCTTGTATCGTCATATCGCGCCAATCGAACAGCCTCGACAAAGTGTGACATGCTGTGGTTGCCTGAACCATGAGTGCCGGTAGATATTGCCCCCGCGATGGTCTGTTCGGTAATCAGACCTAGTGAAGGGAGCGTGGCGCCTTGACGGTCGAGTTTTGAAAGAAGGTGCTTGATTTTGCATCCGGCTCCAACCGTGGCAACGAGATGATCGCCGTCTTGTTGAAGCTGAACATCATTCAATTGTCTTAGATCCAGCAGCACGTTGTCGGCAACGACTGCTTTACTCCAGCTATGCAACTTTCCGATGGCGCGAATCTGTTGCCCACGGTGTTGATCGAGGACTGCTAAGACTTCCTGCTCGTTAGCGGGAGTGCAGGTTGCTGTCGGCTGAAGCACCAGGTTGTGGCCGAAGTTCTTGCGTTGCACCGACTTCATCATGCCCCCAATACAGTGCATTCATTTTCGATGCACTTCAACTGTCGTGAAAGCGGGTGAGCAGGTTCGAACTGCCGACATTCAGCTTGGGAAATCGAAGGTGCTTCGAATAAGTCGCCTCTCAGTCACGAGAATGCGGGTCGAGTGTAGCAAGTGTCGATTTTGTACACGACAAACGTTCTAAAGAAATTCGGCGCGCATCAGGACACGGCGCAATGCGAGCGTGCGATCACCCTTGATTTCATCGCCGTCGCAGGTGCAACATTGCGGGCGCATGCTTCATGCTTGGGAAATTGAGCGGCACCACCGCGGGGGACCGGGGCCTCTGTGTGCTGGCGGCCTGGGGGGGGGTGTCTGTGTGTCACGCGACGCCTGTTTTCGCCGCGAACCGCCAAAT
>JAPKCC010000099.1 GCA_028823105.1 Phycisphaerales bacterium
CCGGAATGGAGGGTGGGGGCGAAGCCGCAGTTCGGGCAGCGGGCCACCTCGAACGTACGGTCCATGTTCTCACGACCGAATCGATCTCGATTCTCCATAGATAGAGCGTACGGCCGGAAGGCGGTGACGCAAAGGAAAACGACCGAGTACCCACAAAACCTGAGGTTGGCTCCAGCCTCGGACGGGGTCGAATGCGGCAAAATGGGCAAGTTGGTATCCGCCGGCGATGATCGCACCATCGATTCCCGCATGATCTCAAGACCGGAATCCGGAATCGGCGACGCGGGTAGCATGCCGTTGGAGATCAACGGTGACCAACGAACCTGAACCATCCATCGTGCGGATCATGGATCCTTCCCACGGACCCATTTCGAACATCTGGAGTGACGCCCGAGAGGTCGCTTCGGCGGTATTCGCTTCGGCGCGTCCAGAACGTCTCGTACTCGGGTGGTTGTGCCTGGTGCTCTCGTTGGCCGTCGGCTCGCTCTGGGACGCGTCAACCTCAACCAGCATGCCGCCGCTGGGGGCGTCCGAGCCTGGGGAATCACTGGCCGTGCTGTTTCGGGAGTACGTCGAGGAATTCGAACGGCCGCACGGCTGGGACACCGACGACGTGGATGGTGCGGACGTCGAGCGAGCGTTCGCCTCGGCGCCGGAGGAAGTTCGCCATCGGGTCGAACGACTGCGTCGGCGAGATGCGTTTGAATCTCTGCTTGGCGGGATGAGCACCGGGCTTGAAGAGGTCCGCGACGGAGTCGTGGAGCTTCGGCCGGCCAGGATCATTCACGGCCTTGACATCGCGATCGTCTCCAACGTCGGGAGTCTCTGGCGGAACGACCGAGGATTTCTGGTGATCTTCGGATCCGTCTTTCTCCTGTTCTTCGCGATCTTTGGCGGCGCCATCGCCAGAATCGACGCCGAGCGATTTGCTCGTGATCGGGATGTTCCCACCCTGGCGGTCATACGGTGGGCGGTTCGGGACTGGCGTCGCCTGTACGGAGGCGTCTTCCTTCCCCCGGTACTGGCGTTGATCCTCCTCGTGCCCGCAGCGGTGTCGGGCCTGCTCGCGCTCATTCCCGGGCTTGACGTCCTGGTGTCTTTGCTCTGGTTCCTCGTTTTGATCTTCTCCTTTGCGGCGGCGCTAGTGATCGTCGCTTGGTTGGTCGCGCTTCCGATGTTGTGCTCGGGAACGGCGTGTGAATCAGGAGATCCCTCCGAACTCGTCGTTCGATGCGCGGGACTGATCAGGCATCGGCCCGGTCGCTATCTGCTGCTGCTCGCCACGGCGGTGGTCGCGGGGGCGGTGGGGTGGCTCCTCGTTTCCGGCGTTACCGCGATCACGCTCGATGCAGCTCGTTCGGCGGGAAGCATGTTTGGCGGCCCGTTTGCAGAGAGTCAAGGCACCGCCTGGCCCTCACTCGATGCCGTGGGCCCCGAGCACGCGGTTGGCGAATCTTCCGGAACCCGGGGATTTGCGGTCTCGATCCTCGACGGATGGCGTTGGCTGGTGACAACGCTCTGTATGGCTTGGACCATCGCGTTCATCGCTGCCGCCGGTGGACGGATCTACCTCCTTCAGAGACGGTCGGTCGAGCGGCTTCAGATCGACGAACTCGGAACTCCCGGTCCGAACGCCGATTGAACCGCCGCATCAGTACCGCGTACCACGCTCGAGGCCTCCATGTTTCCGAAGGACCAAGACTCTGAATCGTCGGACCCGCCTCGCGCCGGACGCCGTCGTCTCAATGACGACTTGCGGAACCTTGCGGATGATCGGCTGGCGCAGTCGGTCGCCACGGACGTGCACACCGGGCGGACCTCATCGTTGTCGCGGGCGATGCAACTTCGCAATGCCCCGGCGGAGCTTGAGGGACTTGTAAAACGTCATCTGGCGGCGATGAGGGCGGCCTCGATTGGCGAGTCGGGAATGAACCGGATTCGGGCTGATCGACTCCGCGCCGCGCTCGACATTCTCGAGTGTCTGGATGCATTGGAGGATCGCTTCGCCGATCAAGGGAGTCCCTATCTCGGAAGTCGGCTCGCCGGTCGGGCGGCGCGAGGTCGGCTCGAGCCCGAGGATCGGCTCCATCTTCGTTATCACGGAGCGCGGGGGATCCGTGACCTCGCCGTCGAACTCGAGTTGATCGACGTCATCGAGATCCGGTTCTCCATCACTCGAAGCCGCTACGGCATGCTGGAAACGTTGCATGGCCGCCTGGAGGATGTCGACTTCGATCTTCGGCGATGTCCACCCGGTCAGGTGGTCATCGACGCGCCGAATCTGCTTCGAGGGGGAGACCTTCCGCGGGCTTCCGCGGAGGATGTTTCCCACCTGATCGATCGGCTGGTCCCTGAGGATTGAGGTATCCAACCGGTCTTCAGTTGGTGTTTTAGGTCGTGAATTCCCGAAGAATCGCCGCGACCTCCTCTGCTCGTCGCCTTTCAATCTCCGGTTCACCGAGCCCGCCGCCGACCTTCGGCGTCATCACGACATTGTCAAGATCACGGAACGGCCGGTTGCTCGGAGGATGATTGGCCTGCGCCTCGATCGTCCCGGGAACGTTCCACCAGACGTCGAGACCGGCGGAGAAGAGTCTGCCGTCGAGGAGTCGGTCGTAGAGATCGTCTTCGACCACGACCTCCGCACGGCAGATGTTCACGAAGATTCCGTCCGGGATCGCGTCGAGCACGCGGCCATTGATCAACGCTCTGGTTTCGGGAAGAAGCGGAATCGCGGCGATGAGCACGAGTCCGCCTTCGATCCGGCGCGCCAGATCGTCGGTTTCCCACCGTCCGCTCGCCGGCGGACGGCCGAGCGTCGTCACTTCCATGCCGAGTCCGGTCAGGGCGCGGGCGATTCGGGAACCGATGGCCCCGCGACCGAGCACGGTCGCTCGCGATCCTTCGAGTCGTCGAGCCGGACGAGGTTCGTATCGAGGTCGCCAGTCGCCGGCGCGAAGACGGGGGTCGAGGCGGGCGATGCCGCGGGAGGCCGCGAGCAGAAGGCCGATTGCGATCTCAGCCGCGCTGGCGGCGTTGTGATGGATGTTGCGGATGGCGACGTCGCGGCGGCCTGAAGCCCTGACCGAGTCGACGAGATCTCCGGGAATGCCTGCCCAGGGCACGATGATCGTATGAAGGTCCGCAGCCGCGGCGAGTTGTTCGGGATCGACTCGGCCGCCGACGAGGATCTGGCATCCCTCGGGCATCGTGTTGATCGGGCCATGGGAGAAGGTCGCCAGGTCGCCGGCGAGCTCACGCATTGCCTCGACGAAGGGATCGTCGTGCTCCGTCGCCGCTGGGGAGATGGTCGCGGGATCTCCCGTTGTCGCGAGATGAACCGTCAACATGGGTGCTGGCCCCTTTGTAGGGGGCTCCAAGGTCAGCCGAGACCGCCCTTGAGATCGCCGCTGAATTGGGCTCGGAGCTTTCTCATCTCCGGATCCTCCGGCCGATCGGGCTCTCGACTGTCGCGGCCCTTGCCACGGTCCGCGCCGGCGGGCCGTTCTTCAAGGGCTTTCTTCGAAAGGCTCACTCGGCCCTTGTCGGAGTCAATCGAGAGGATCTTGACCTGCAACACTTCCCCCTCACGGAGGACGCCCTCGATCCGATCGATCCGTTTGTGGCTGATTTCCGAGATATGAAGGAGGCCTTCAATACCTTCCGCAACCTCCACAAAGGCTCCAAAATCGGCGATTTTTCGCACGGTTCCGCTCACCGTGGCACCCACTTCGAGGGCGTTGCCGATGGCGGATCTTGAGTTGGCGACCACGGCCTTTCGACTCAACCCAATCTTTGGTTGATCGCCAGACGTGTCGATCTTGGTGACCATGACTTCGAGTTCCTCACCCACCTTGACGTGATCACCTGGGTCCCTGACCCGATCATGTGAGATCTCGCTGACGTGAATCAGGCCGTCGATACCACCCAGATCCGCGAAGACCCCGTAGGGCTGGATGCTCGTGACGACGACGGTTTTGCGTTGGCCCGGCTCGAGGGTGGCGAGGATTGCGTCGCGATTCTTGGCCCGTTCCTCCTCGATGATCACACGCCGGCTGAGGACCAGCCTTCCCTTCCGCTTGTCGAGCTGGGTCACGCGGCAGGTGACCCGCTCGTTGAGCATGATCGAGATGTCTGGGATGTGACGAATGTCGATCTGGCCGGCGGGCATGAAGCCCGTGTGATGAGCGACCTCGACTTCGAGGCCTCCCTTGTTCACGCCGATCACTTTGCCCTCGACCGTCTGGCCGATGTCCATGTTTCCCCAGTCGGCCTTCTGTACGGAGCCAGGAACACTGAGAACGTAGAGCCCCTCGGAGTCGAGTCGTTCAACGAGGAACTCTGCGGTGGAGCCTTCGGTCGGAGGTTCCTTGAATTGCAACAACGGGCACACGCCCTGTTTCTTCGGTCCGAATTCGACGAGCACGCTTCCCTTGCGGATCGACACGATCTGCCCGGTCCTGGTTCGACGGCCACCTGCGAGATTGATGCGGGTTCCTGTCGCAGGCGTCGACTCGTTCGCCAACGCCATCAGATCAACGCCGGCCAGTGCCGCGGCGATCTCGGATTCGAGACTCGCGGGTTCCTTGGTTGATGCGGCGGGCGATGCGGACACGGAGTCCGGGGTCGGTGAATCATCACGAGCAGGATCACCGATGGCGGCCAGGAGTTCCTGGTCGATCGAGGTGGAGTCCGACTCGGAGAGGGTCGGATTCGGGTCGGGAGCCGAAGAGGGCGTGGGTGCCGGGTCTTCGGATGGTCGTGGTGTCTCGTCGGTCATGGATCAATCTTGTTCTTCGGGCGGGCAATGATTCCCCCGGCGGGCGTCGTCAGGGATGTTTGCAGCATACACCGAGGAGTGGTTGGAACCGTCAACCATCTTCGACTCGTATCTCAATCCGATCAGTATTCGCGAGGAACTCCGTTGGAGCCGGATATCGGGCAGGTCTCGATGGGCTCGCTCCGGTATAGTTCTTCCTTTACTCGGCATTGCCCTTCGAGGGAGCCGGTACCACAGATTCCCAGAGAGGCGATCCAATGGCTGGAAGCAAGACTGCATGGGGCATCGAAGTCGGTTCCTACGCCGTGAAAGCACTCCGACTCGAACGATCGGGAGATCAGTTCCTCGTGTCGGACTTCGGCGAATTTCCGCATAAGCGGCCGCTGAGCACGCCGGATCTCGACGTAGACGAGATGATCCGTCTCACGCTTGGAACGTTTACGAGTCAGAAGAATCTCGAGAACCAGACGGTCGTGATGAGCATTGAGGGTCGATCTTCGCTTCCGCGCTTCGCCAAGTTGCCGCCGGTTGAAGAAAAGAAGATCCCCGACATCATTCAGTTCGAAGCCGCCCAGCAGATTCCCTTTCCGATCGAAGAGGTCGAGTGGGACGCCAAGAAATTCGTCTCCGAGGATTCTCCAGAGACCGAAGTCGGGATCTTCGCGATTAAGAAGGACGTACTCGACCATCGCCTCGCGATCTGGAGCGAATATGGCCTCGAGCCGGGCATCGTCAACCTCGGCCCGGTGGCGTTGTTCAACGCCGTTCACTTTGACTTGATGGGCAACGCGAAGAAGCCGTTCGTGGTGCTGGATATCGGAACCAAGGCAAGTGATCTGGTGGTCGTTGACGGCGATAAGTGCTGGATCCGGACCTTCCCGATCGGCGGCAGTGATTTCACTGAGGCCATCATGGAGGCATTCAAACTCCCCTACGCCAAGGCCGAACGGCTGAAGCAGGAATCGGCCAGCAGCAAGTATGCGAAGCAGATCATGCAGGCCATGAGACCCGTTTTTGGGGATCTGCTTCAGGATGTACAGCGATCGATCGCTCACTACGAGAACATGAATCGAGGCGTCAAGCTCGACACGGTTCTTGGGGTTGGCAGCACCTTCAAGATCCCTGGTCTTCGGAAGTTCCTTGGGCAGCAGTTGAACCTGCACGTCGCCCGATTCGATGAATTCCGGCGGCTCCAGGTGGAGGGCCGAATGGCGGCGGATTTTGCCTCTCACGGCGTCAGCATGGCCACGGCCTACGGTCTGGCCCTGCAGGGAATTGGCGAAGCCGAGATCGATGTCAATCTGGCGCCGACCGAGGTGATTCGCGATCAGGCGTGGGCATCGAAGACCAGGTGGTTCGTGGCTGCGGCCTGCGTCGCCGTGGTCGCCAGTGGAATGATGTTCATCAAGCCTCTCTCGGCTCGGACGACGATGGGCGCGAGCTCGATTGCCGGAGCCAGTGAGGTCGATTCCGTGGTCCGACTCGCAAAGAAGCTCACGGGCGAGGTCGACCAGATCTCCGCCGCGGCGAACATCGGATTCACCTCCACAAACCTCGAGCGAATGCTCGATGACCGGGAAATCTGGCCCTTTCTGGTCACGGATGCGATGAATGCGGTCGCCTCAGCAGGCCCACAGCCCGAGCTGCTCGGGAGTGATCTCAAGAAGATCAAGGCCGTGAAGCCCGGCGATCGAAATCTCATCCTGCTCGAGCAGTTCGGTGCCACCTACACGCCCTCGGCGGATGGCCGGTTTCTTGACGTCGAGATGCAGGTGGCGTTCAGCAACGACGACGAGCGTGGATTCCTCAACGACACCATGGGCAAGTTCATCGACGGGCTGGCGAAGGAAGGGGTTCGTGACGGTGTTCCGTACGTCGTCATTCCTGGCTCCTTTAGTGCCAACCCGGGGGATCTTCAGATCGTGAAGGTCAGCACGGATGGGAAGAACGAGGTCACAGGCGGTACGGACCGGCCGGCCGGCAAACCGAAGCCGCCTCCGGGCCGCAAACCTCCGTCGGGTTCCGCGAGTAACGACGCCCCCAGCGGCACTGGTTTCGCCGCTGGTGGTAGCGGCGGCGGTCAGCCTGGCAAGAACACGAATCGCAGCAGGGAGAAGATCAATCCCAATGCTGACCCGACCGGAATGGGAAGTTCCGGCGGCTCGTTCGTGGGTGGTAGCGGTGGCTCGGGTGGTTTCGGGGGCGACGGCGGCTCGAGTGACAATGGGTTTACCGGTGGCAGCAACCGGCGACCGGGCGGCAAGGTCGAGGATGAGGTGGATTTCGTCGACCTCGATCAGGATGCCGCAATCCCCGGTGAGCCAAGCCTTTACGATGCCGGCGATGTCTTCCACGTCGGTCGGGTCACGTTCCGTATCAAGTTGAATTCGGATTGAACCTGAGAGCCGGAACACGGCTGACCTCGTTCGATCATTTTTTCGTCGATTCGCCGGCATCTCCGGCATAGGAAAGGCAACTCGCGAATGACACCCGTGCTTCGCTGGATCAAATCCCACCTCGTCGTCGTGATCTGCGCCGTCGTCATCCTTGTCTTGCCGTTGACGGCGTGGTACGTCTCCTCGGGCATGTCTGTAGAACTCAAGGCTGAGTTGCAGCAGACGGCATCGAGGGTGAAGGAACTGGATCGATACAAAACGACGACCGTGGCCCTTGAAGTTCCTGGTGGTGACCCCATCTCTGTTCGAGGCGTGGTGAATCCTCGACTTCTCGAAGCCTATGAGAAGGCGGTCTCGACGATCGGTGCGCAGGCAGAGATCGTGCACGCCGCTGGCCTCGCACGGAACCAGACGCTCAACGGGCGAATTCGAGGGGCTGACGATCTTCTTCCGGGTCACTTTCCCGCCCCGTCTTCGAAGCCTGAACTCGAAGAAATGCCCTTCCTTCTGCACGAGAACCTCGTGTCGGCGTACAGATCACTCCTGTCCGACGTCCGTGCCGGAGTCCCGCCGACGCGAGACGACCTGTCCGGGAAGCTTTCGCGGCGTCGGGACGTCTTTGTCTCCGGAGCCCGGAAGGACTCGGTCGATCAACTCGACGAGGGCGAGACGGAGGCAATGCGCAAGGAGTTGACGGCGGCACGGTTGAACATCTACCGAAGCCACGTCCTCGGCGAGGACGGCACGACGCCCATTAGCTTCTACGCCAGCCCGTCAGTACTCCCGATTCCTCCTCAGCCGACCAGCATGATGCCGCTCGGTGAGATGTTCGATTGGCAATGGCAATTCTGGGTCACTGAAGACCTGTTCCATGCCTTTGCAGCGGCAAATGGCGATGGCGTGGTCATCGGCGGACCCATGAAGCGTCTGGTCTCGATGAGTATTGCGCCGCTTGGTGCCGAACTACCCGCGGGCGGATCATCTGGATCATCCGGTGGCAGTAGTGGTTTCGGTGGAGCAGGGATGGGTACTTCCGGCGGAAGCGCCTCTGGCCGCACAGGTCGAGGCGACAATGCTGGGGGCGATGGAACAGCGTCGGCAAACGCATCCGGTTCCGGCCCCGCGGACCCGGGCATCGCACAAGTCGATATCTCGGCCGCAGCGGCCATCGACAAGACGATTTCGATCACTGGCCGGACCTCCAACAGCGTGTACGACGTTCGCATCGTCGACTGCACCATCGTGGTGGCGACCCGAGGACTCCCCGCGGTGATCGATGCGATCGCGGGTCAGAACTTCATGACCGTTCTGGATGTTCAACTCCAGCCGGCGAATGCCTTCGCCGCGGCGGCGGAGGGCTACATCTACGGTATCGAGCCGGTTTCCACGGTGAAGCTCCAGATCGAGACGATCTGGCTTCGTGAGTGGACGGCAGATGCGATGCCCGGCGACCTCCGTGAAGCTCTTGGAATCAAGAGCACTCCAAAGACCATGCCTCGTCAGGCTGGCTGACCTTTCGTCACTGATTCACCTGCACCTCGAACCTCGAAGCGGAAGCCATCCGGATGAACAAGGGAATTCCATTCTGGGAACAGCACATCGAGAAGATGGTCTTTGGCCTCGCGGCCCTGGTCCTTCTCGGCGTGCTCGCCGTCGTCGCGCTCGATCTCGATGCGGTCACCGCAGACATTGATAATCGAGTGCTTGGACCAGCGGAAGTCGATGAAGTCATGGTCGCCAAGGCTCGCGAGCTCAGTCGCAAGCTGCAACCCGACGCCGACGCCGAAGTCGAGCAGTTCGCATCCGTGTCTGGCGGCGGGGGGGACGCGTATCGTCAGCGCTTGGCCGGTAGGACGTCGCCTGAGACGTCGCCGCCGCTCATCGCACCTTCGCTGGCGGCGGTCCTGCTGCCGGCTGAAGTCGGCTCTGCGGACGTCTGGTACTACGAGCCCATCATTCCCGAACCGCGAATTCAGCCGATGGTCATGCAGACCATCGACACGATCCAGCAGTCCGAACTCGAACGAGTCCCGGCCCTTTCGTCGATGCTCGATGGTGGAAGTCGGGACATCATCTGGACGACGCCCGTGGCGAGCATCGATCTCGCCGCCATTCGCAAAGAGCTTTCGGGTCAGGACTCGATGACCGATCCGATGCGGAGCCAGATTCCAAGCAATTGGTACAACCGACGGCCCTACTTCGTCGACATCGTCTTCGAGCGCCAGGCCATGGGCCGTGATGGGAAGTGGGGGGCCGCCGCATTGGTCGAGCCAGTTCCGGGGATGCTCTCTTTTCGCGCGGAAATCGCTGAATTGGTCGCAAATTCCGGGCTTGATGCAGGGTTCCGTCAGCAGGTCTGGCAGACCCTCGACGACAAGGTTCGACAGCTCGAGGTCATGCAGCCGGACTTCTATGCCACCGTGAACGATTCATTCGCCGAGCCAGCACTGTTTGACGATCGAGCGGCATCCTCCGAAAGCGACATCGAGGATGTCAGCGACGAAGAGGCTGCTCGTCGGCAACAGCAGCGTGAGATCGAGCGACGACTCCGCGATCGAGTCAACTCTGCCAAGCGTGTCGAGTCGACCCTAGAAGAACTCGGCGGAGCGATTCGACAGGATGAGATCGATGATTCCAAAGGTGGTAGTTCGGGGGGTGCTGGCAAGGGCGGTGGTAGAGGCGGTGGGAAGTCCGATCCGAACGGTGATCCCGGTTTCGGGTCGAGTGGACAAGGCAAGAAGGGGTCTGCGGCTTCGGCATCCGACCAACGACGCCGTCTGAATCTCACCCTCAAGCTCGATCGTCTCAAGGCCGAGATTCTGCGACTTCAGTCCGAGTTCGAGGCACTCAACCCCGCGGCCGCAGCGGCGATGGCAGGTCTTGATGACGAGTCGATCCAGATAATCGACGTGGCCACTGATGACGAGATGCTGGTCTGGACCCATGACTTGAGTGTCGAGCCAGGCGTGTCCTATCGATATCGATGTCGCGTGCTCCTCTACAACCCGCTCTTCGCCCGCAGCAGGCAGCTTCTCGAAGCTCAGCAGGGGCTTGCCACGGCGTTTACGATCGGTTCACTGACCAGTGACTGGTCGGCACCCATCGAGATCAAGCCGCCGGTCGAGTTCTACGTGGTCCGAGCGACCGAAGACGGTGGAAGCATGGGCTTGGGCGAGATTCGAATCGAGATGTACCGGTACTTCGACGGGAGTCGCCGAAGTGAACAGTTCACCGTCCAACCAGGTGAGCAGATCGGTCGATCCGCCACCGTGTCGGAGAACGGCTCATCAACGACGGTCGATTTCTCGACCGACTGGTACCTCGTCGACGTCGTTGCCGATCCTGCCGCTGTCGGTGGCTCGGGGTTGGATCGAAACGAGGACTCCACCGTGGTCTGCAGGCGACTTGATGGATCCGAGGTGAAACTGAGGGTTCCGTCAAGACAGATTGCCGATCCCGGGCGGGTTCGGCTGAAGATGGATGTGCGAGACGCCCAGTCTTCCTGATGCGTATGTATGGTCGAAAACCCCTCTGAGCGTAGTCTTTCCGGCCGTGGCCAGGCATGATCGGACATGACGTTCCGTTCGACTGAAGACTCAAGAGAACCCCGAAGCCGGTCGTCCGAAGAGGACGACCGGCTTTTTCGTGGCGATGCTCCATGCCGGCATTGGTGAGTCGTGAATGACCACAGGGGCTCACGGGCGTCTCCTCGCCTCCTAGGGGGGTAGGAGAGGCTTCAACGCGGCCCAGAGCACGGTTTTCTCGTGGAAAAATGGTGGATAAAGCCCGGGTTTTGATACTGAAGCGAGGATGTTCGTGACGATCCGGCCGCAAAACAGCCTTCTCCGCCTCGCAATGTCAAAAACTAGCCTGAAAATGGCTCTTTTGGAGAGTGAGTGGGGTTGACACCCCCGGTGGTTTTACTATCCTTCTCCTTCTGCCCTCAACCGACGGAAATCGTCACGCGAGGCAGCCGGCCGAGACTTTGGGTCGTGATTCTGCTCTTTGAAAACCCGTGCACGATGTCGCGATGTTCACTGACCTTTCACCAAGATGTAGGTCAACATGTGAACATCGAGACCGAGAGATCTTGAGTAGCCATGTGACTTGCGGGCTGTCTTGCTTGCTGCTGACAGCCGTTTCCGACTTCACCACTCGCGGTGATGAGGAAAGGTCGATCTTTGCTTCGTTCCTTCGGGATCGGGTTGAGGTCGGCGCGGTCAAGTTATTAAGGGCACACGGTGGATGTCTTGGCGTCGAGAGGCGATGAAGGACGTTGGAACCTGCGATATGCCCAGGGGAGCTGGTAACCGAGCTTTGATCCTGGGATCTCCGAATGGGGCAACCCGGCCCGTAAGGGTCATCCGTATCTGAATGCATAGGGTACGGAAGCGAACGCGGTGAACTGAAACATCTCAGTAACCGTAGGAAAGGAAAGCAACAGCGACTCCGTAAGTAGCGCCGAGCGAAAGCGGATAAGCCGGAATGCATTGCGAACTGCCTGGAAAGGCAGACGATACAAGGTGATAGTCCTGTAGCAATGTTGCCGGTGAGGCCTAGAGTAGGTCCGGGCTCGTGAAACCCGGTCTGAACATGGGGGGACCACCCCCCAAGCCTAAGTACTCCTCGACGACCGATAGTGAACCAGTAACGCGAGTGAACGATGAAAAGCACCCCGATAAGGGGAGTGAAAAGTACCTGAAACCGTGTGCTTACAAGCGGTCGGAGC
>JAPKCC010000175.1 GCA_028823105.1 Phycisphaerales bacterium
CCGTAGTCCTGCATCAAGTAGACCTTCACGCCCTTGCTCGCTGACAGCCGGTTAATATAAAGACTTGATCCAACAGGGCCCGGCAAGCTCCGCAGTCCCCGAAGATCCAAGAGTCGCAACGGGACTGGCCCGTCGGGATCAGGGAAGAATAGAGGCGGCCACATATGCGATGGTCTACTAACGCAGGTCCGGATCAACTCTTAGGAAGGGTCATGCTCGAACTCAGTCACGTCACCAAGCGCTACGCCGGCGTCGCAGCACTTGAAAACTGCGATCTGAGCGTAGCGTCGGGTGAGACCACCGTTCTAATCGGCCCATCGGGTTGTGGAAAGTCGACGATCCTGCGTCTGATGATCGGCCTCCAGCTGCCCGACGCGGGCAACATTCGCTTCGCGGGCCAGCCCCTCGAGCCGGCGAAGCTACCCGCGCTCCGCCAACGGATGGGCTACGTGCTCCAGGACGGCGGCCTCTTTCCGCATTTGTCGGCGCGCGACAACGCCACGCTGATGGCAGAGCATCTCGGCTGGTCCTCACAGCGCATTGCCTCGCGCATCGAAGATCTTGCCGAGCTCACGCACTTTCCCTTCGATGGATTGGACCGGTTTCCACTGCAGCTCTCCGGCGGCCAGCAGCAGCGTGTGAGCCTTATGCGCGCCTTGATGCTCGACCCTGAGGTCCTTCTACTCGATGAGCCGCTCGGGGCACTCGACCCGATGATCCGCTTCGAGCTTCAGAACGACCTGCGCGAGATCTTCTCGCGGCTGCGCAAGACGGTCGTGATGGTGACGCACGACCTAGGCGAGGCCGCGTTCTTTGGGGATACGATCGTGTTGCTTCGGGACGGTCGAATCGTGCAAAAGGGCACGCTGCGGGAGATGCTACGCACGCCCGCCGACGAGTTTGTGACGCGCTTCATCCAAGCGCAGCGCGCGCCCCTCGAAGCCATGGAGCAACAGCCGTGAGTCTGCGCCTCCGACTCGCAGCCGGTTTGATGCTGGCGGTCGGCCTCCTGCTGGTGGCCGGCGAATCCCGCCCCGACCCACGCGCCATCATGGTCGGCTCAAAAAACTTTACCGAAGGCGTCGTGCTAGGCGAGTTGGTACGCGCCCTCGCGTCGACGGAGACCCCGGCCGAGCATCGTCAGGCACTCGGCGGGACGCGTCTCGTCTTCAACGCCCTGGTGTCGGGCGAGATCGACGTCTACGCCGAGTACACCGGAACGCTCACGCACGAGATCCTCGCGCAGCAGCAGCCGGAGTCGCGGGAGGAGATCCGCGAGATCCTCGCCGAATCGGGCCTGCGCATGAGCGAGTCACTGGGCTTTCGTGACAACTTCGCGCTGGGAATGCGCAAAGATCTCGCAGAACGTCTCGGCATTCGTCGCGTGTCCGACCTACGCGCGCATCCCGACCTGGTCGTTCGCTTCGGCACCGAGTTCATGGAGCGCGGCGACGGCTGGCCCGGCCTCAAGCGGCACTACAGCTTGCCCCAGCAAGACGTACTCGGCGTCGAACACGACCTCGCGTACCGCGGCATGGCAGCCGGAGGTGTCGACCTCACCGACCTTTACACGACCGACGCCGAGATCACCTACTACGACCTCCTCACACTCGAGGACGATCTCGACTACTTCCCTTCGTACGAGGCGCTCCTGCTCTACCGCGCTGAGCTGGCTGAGACGCAGCCGGCCGCGCTCCAGGCCATGCTTCGCCTGGAGGGCCAAATCGACGAGGCCGAGATGATCGCAATGAACGCGCGCGTCAAGCTCGAGGGCGTGCAGGAGAACGTGGTCGCGGCTGACTTTCTGCGCAAGGAACTCGGAGTCGACGTCGACGCTAGGGAGACACTGCGCTCCGAGCGGTTCTTCCGCTACACCGGTCAGCACCTCGCCCTAGTCGCAAGCTCTCTGTCCGCCGCCATCTTGGTCGCCGTGCCTCTCGGCATTGCGGCGGCCCGGCGACCCCGCCTCGCCCAGGTGATCCTCGGAGTGGTCGGCGTCGCGCAGACGATTCCAGCGCTCGCGCTGCTGGTCTTCATGATTCCACTCTTCGGCATCGGCGCCGGTCCGGCGGTGGTCGCGCTCTTTCTGTACAGCCTGCTGCCGATCGTGCGAAACACACACACGGGCTTGACCGGGATTCCACTGCCGCTGCGCGAATCTGCCGAGGCTCTGGGCCTGTCGAGTGGCGCGCGCCTGCGCCTGATCGAAGCGCCCTTGGCCGCGCCTTCGATTCTAGCCGGAATCAAGACGGCGGCGGTCATCAATGTCGGTGCCGCAACGCTCGGCGCGCTAATCGGGGCTGGAGGCTACGGGCAACCGATCCTCACGGGCATTCGACTCGACGATATGGGGCTGATCCTGGAGGGCGCCGTGCCCGCTGCCCTGCTCGCGATCGGCGTACAAGGGCTGTTTGAATGGGCCGAGCGGGCCGTGATGCCGGCGGGCATCCGGCCACAGGCGCGTGACTGAGCACTGAGCATGGAGAGCGACATACTCCGGGCAAAGTTGGCGT
>JAPKCC010000176.1 GCA_028823105.1 Phycisphaerales bacterium
CTACTTTCTATTCTAAGAGCGACGCGAGGACCGACATGCTGGAACTCATCACACGCATTTCTAAAGACGACGTTACGGTCGAAGCCGACGATCGGCTCACCCTTCCTTACGCCCTGCGACAGCGATCCCGTCAACGCGTCGTGCTGGAAAGTGGCCGAAAGGCGGGCCTGTTCCTGCCGCCCCGAGCCTCGATCCTCGATGGGGATCAGCTTCGAAGTGAGGATGGTGTGCACGTCGTCGTCGGGGCCGCCCGCGAATTGCTCTCGGATGCTCGGGCAGAAGATCCCCTGCTGTTCGCGCGCGCCTGTTACCACCTAGGCAATCGACATGTTTCGCTTCAGGTCGGACCAGGATGGCTGCGGTACGAACCCGACCATGTACTTGACGAAATGGTGAGGCGACTCGGGCTCAGCGTCGATTCCGTGTCCGCACCATTCGAACCCGAGCGAGGTGCCTACCATGGTCACGGCCGTTCGGATTCGCATGCTCATCAACATGAACATCCTCACGCCGACGAGAGGCAAGAGGAAAGACAAGAACAGGCACCGATCGCTAAACACGGAAAAAATAATGGCGACGAGCGCACGCCATGACGTTCACCCGCCAATCTTCCCTAATGCGATTGCTGCAGCTGAACAGCCAATCGCTTCCGGTGGGATCCTTCGCCTATTCCCAGGGGCTCGAGTCCGCAGTCGATGCGGGCGTAGTCACCGACGAAGGAGCGCTTTCCGAATGGACGAATCTGCAACTCGATCACTGCATCGGTCGCGTCGATCTACCGATACTCCGGCGGCTGATCGACGCCGTAGCGTCCGGAAACCGTGGGCGAGAGGAATCGCTCGCGAGGCAGTTGGTCGCGATGCGCGAGACCCGTGAACTTCGGGACGATGACCTCCAGAGGGGGCGGGCACTCAGGCGTCTCCTCGAACAACTCGGTTACATGCCGAGCGAGTCAGGCATAGCCGGTCCAGCGCCCATCTGGCCCTTCGCCCGGGCGACTGCCCACGCCATTCGCGAGTGGCACCTGCCTGTGGAGGAATCGCTCGCAGCTTATGCCTGGTCCTGGGCGGAAAACCAAATCCTCGCAGGCGTCAAACTGATTCCGCTCGGGCACGTCGCAGGCCAACGCCTGATGCTCGGCCTCGCCGAACGGATTCCGATCGTTTGCGAATCGGCGCTTGCCCTCGACGATGACGAGATCGGCGGGACGCTCCCGATTGTCGCGATTCTTTCGAGTCGCCACGAAACCCAGTATTCGCGTCTCTTTCGGTCATGAAGTCGCGGTCAATCGTTCAGAGAATGGTCCGGTCGGCTGCTCGCACTGATCACGATATAGAAAGGAGCTCAAAACAATGACCCTCACGAATGAACGTCCGGTGCTCCGCGTGGGTATCGGTGGACCCGTTGGATCCGGAAAGACGGCACTGATGGAGGCCCTCTGCAAACGTCTCCGAGACGATTGGGAGCTCGCCGCCGTCACGAATGACATCTATACGAAGGAAGATGCTGAGTTTCTCGTGCGGAGCATGGCTCTAGCGCCCGACCGCATCGTCGGAGTAGAGACAGGCGGTTGCCCGCACACGGCGATCCGAGAGGATGCTTCGATGAACCTGCAGGCAATCGACGATTTGACGGCCAAGTTCCCGGAGCTCGACATCGTGCTCGTGGAGAGCGGTGGAGATAATCTGGCCGCGACATTTAGCCCGGATCTCGCCGATCTCACGATCTACGTGATCGATGTCGCCGAAGGCGAGAAGATTCCACGAAAGGGCGGCCCGGGCATTACGCGATCCGATCTGCTCGTGATCAACAAGATCGACTTGGCCCCGTACGTTGGGGCCTCGCTCGAAGTGATGGAGCGGGACACGAAGAAAATGCGGGGCGACCGCCCCTTCGTCTTCACCAACATGCGCGTGGGAACGGGTGTCGACGTGATCGCCGACTTCATCCTGCATGAGGGAATGCTTCAGTGATCAGTGCCAAGATGCCATCAAGGGTCGCGTCCGTACCTCTGCTCGTCGGTTCGGCATTGGTGTCTATGCTGGTCGGGGCGACCTTGTTATTTCCGACGGCGCGGGGCGGCGTTGGTGCATAGATAGCCGCTGCGAAGCCGCGACCGGCACATGAACGCTGGAAGAAGGAGTCGGGATACCATCACCAGGCCCGAGTGGAGAACACTTACTTTCGGTACAAGACAATCATTGGAGCGGGACTTCGATCTCGGCATTCAGAGGCGCAGGCGAACTGTGGCCGGTGGGGACGCAGTTCGTAAAGGCGGTGATCGCCTGCAACATCCTGAATCGGCTGACGGATCTTGGAATGCCAGAATCCCTCGCGACTAGAACCTGAGAGAAGTTGCACAGTGGCGGAGCTGATGCCCAATTTCGATTCGTGCACCAACGCTGTTCGTACTCGCCAGTTAACGAGAGGGCGGCTGAATGGCGGTCGCCATATCGAACAGCGCCGAAGTTGGGTCCGGTCAGCGGATTTTTCTGAAAAAATCTCTCGCCGG
>JAPKCC010000012.1 GCA_028823105.1 Phycisphaerales bacterium
CTGCGACCTCCGGGTTATGAGCCCGACGAGCTACCAGACTGCTCTACCCCGCAATAAGGTTTATTTGAGCGATTGGAGAGCGTAGATCGGACCGGACGCACTGTCAAGGCATCCGATGATCAACCCCCCACCCTCTTAGGCCTTGCCGTCCTTTTCCGCCATCATGGCGACCATATCGAGGCACCGATTGGCGTACCCGGCCTCGTTGTCGTACCAGCTGATGACCTTGAAAAAGCGGTCATTGAGCCCAATGCCGGCCCCGGCGTCGAAGATCGAACTGTGGGTGTCGCCGATGAAGTCGCTGGAGACGACTTCGTCTTCGGTGTAGGCGAGATACCCCTTCATGGATCCGTTCGCCGCCGCCTTCATCGCCTCGTTGATCTCGGCGAGACTCGTGCTCTTTGAGGTGCGGACCGTCAGGTCAACACAACTGACGTTGGCGGTTGGCACACGGAACGCCATACCGGTGAGCTTGCCCTTGATCTCTGGAATGCAGAGCGCTACCGCCTTCGCAGCGCCGGTGCTCGCGGGGATGATGTTCATGTAGCCATTGCGACCGCCTCGCCAGTCCTTCTTACTCGGACCGTCTTGGGTGGGCTGGGTCGCGGTCACGGCGTGGACGGTGGTCATCAGACCTTCGTCAATACCGAACTCGTCGTTGAGCACCTTGGTGATTGGGGCCAGACAGTTGGTCGTACAACTCGCGTTGGAAACGACGGTGTCGGTGGTGGGAACATAATCCTCGTGATTCACGCCGAAAACCATGGTCTTCACAGTGTCGGGCGTCTTGGTTGGAGCCGAGATTACCACTCGCTTGCAGCCAGCTTCAAGATGCTTCGATGCCGTATCACCGGCCGTGAAGAGCCCCGTCGACTCAATGACATAGTCGACGTCCATCTCACCCCAGGGAAGGGCCGCGGGATCACGCTCGCTGAGACAATGAGTCGATTGCCCGTGACAGTCGAACCCCGCGTCGGTCGCGGTGGCGGGATGCTCAAAGCGACCATGCATGGTGTCGTGGTTGAGCAGGTACGCGAGGCTGTCCGACGGGACAAGATCGTTGACCCCGACGAATTCGAATCCGCCACGGCGGATACCCGCACGATAGACGAGACGACCGATGCGACCGAAACCGTTGATACCAACTCGAATGGCCATTGCCCGAAGTCCTTCCTAGGGGAGGAATACACGCGTGCTCGAATGCCGCGGATCACCCCGCGGAGAGCACACCGAAGACCCGCCAAGATACCGAACCCCGCGGAATCCTGCGTTCGCGTCCCCGTCGCCGTGGCCGCCTCCGGCGTCGAGATCGAGACTCCTCCCATCCGGGCACGCGGAATCCATGATCAGTCAGCGCCCCGAACCTGCTTCGCGACGTTTTCGCCGCATCTCCGAACGGAGCATCGCCTCGTAGACCGGCGGCACCAATTCGAAGATTCCGGCGGACAGACGACCGACCGACGACGTCCAGACTTCGGCTCGCGGCCGGCGAAGACACTTCACCACGGCCCGTGCCACCACGTCCGCCGACTGCACGAAAATCCGTGGCGCATGCGTCGGGACACCGTCCTTCACCACGGGCCCGTGTCCTGCCCCGCTTTCCTTCTGCGCGACTTCGAAGAACTCGGTCCGCGTGGTGACGGGATGCACGCTCGAGACCGCAATTCCATCGTCATACAGTTCACATCGCATCGATCGGCAGACATGGGTGAGCGCGGCCTTGGTCGACGAGTAGAGGCCGTAGCCTGGCATCGTGAACTTGCCGAGGATGCTCGCGCATCCGAGCAGGTGCCCAGGGCGGTTCTCTTCGCGAAGTCGAAGCCCGGTCGCCCGCATCAGGTCGATCGCCGCCACGAGATTCACATCAAAGATGCGACGGATCTCCTCGGGAGTTGCGTCAAGCACGGGCTTCTCGATGCCGTAACCCGCATTGGCAAAGACCGCGTCGATGCCGCCGAAATCCTCGCCCATGGCGTCGATCAACTGCTCGCTGGCGCCTGGCGCCACGACGTCGCCGACCCGCATCGATGCTTCTCCGCCCGATGTCCGGATCTCCGAGACGACTTTTTCGAGCGGCGCCAGCCGCCGGCCGGAGAGCATCACCTGCATTCCCGCCGCGGCACATGCCCGGGCCGTCGCGGCACCGATGCCGGTACCACCGCCGGTGATGAGGATGCGTCTACCCTGAAGTTGTCGACCGAGACCTGGTTTCATCACGTGATTTCTATTTTCGGATTCCGCACATCGAGCGCAGGATCAGACCGTAAAACGAATAGAGAAGGAGGCTTGAAACACGGTACCGGCTGCCACGACCCGCGCTGTACCGTCGGACAGGGCCGCGGTCGGAGCGAGCATCGGTTCGAAGCACATGAACTCGGCGTCAGCGGGTGAGTACAACTGCAACCAGGGCCAGTTGGAGTCGGCTTCAAACTCGATCCGACCACCGCCGGGGCTGGAGATCGCACACCTCCAACCGTCAACCGGGGCGCTGTGCAGATCATCGAAGGAACGGGATCCCAGAGGCCCGGTCGGATCGATGGGGTCACCGAAAATGAGATTCCCGGCGTCATCCCGACGGGGAAGACCTTGATCGTCGAGGGCGACCGGGCGAAGCGTCGGCGTCTCGACCCGGAGTTCGGCGTGCGAACCGGGCCCGGGGGCCAGATAGGGATGCCAGCCCGACCCCAGCGGGACGTCCACCTCCGCCGCACTCACTTCATGGAGGCAAGTCGCCTCCAATCCGCCGGAGATCAAACGGAGCGTCCAGCGAATTCGGAGTCGATGCGGAAAGGGAAATGCCGTCATCAGATCGGGGAACGACGGCCAGTCGAGACATCCCTCGATCCACGCCTCGTCACCATCACCCCCGTGCTCAAGCTCCCACGCATCGAAACGCAACAGCAGGCCGTGCATCGGCAGACCGTTGCCATCTCTCTTGAGGTTTGGAACGGCCGCAAGATCGACGTGCATCCCATCCTGCTCGAAGACATCTCCCCGAAGCCGATTCGCCCAGGGATGTAGCAACGGCACTCCCCCGGTCTTCTGCGTGGACATAAAATCGTCGAGGGCGATCGGCAGACGAAGCATCTCTCGACCATCGATGCCGACCGATACAAGGTTCATGCCCGCGGCCGGAACCACCACCACACGTCTCCCGGGTGCCTCAATGAGCTCGAATCGCTCGGGATTCCCGGATTCCGCCGGGCATCTTTTCAATCGCATCGGTACTCTCCTCTGGACCTCATATTCCTCGCGTCCGAACCCGGATTCCACCTCATGCCGATGACTGTCCAGACCATTCCCGACCAATGGTACGAAGAGCTTGGCCCCGGTGTCCGGCGACTCAGCCCTCCCGGCGTGGACTTCAAGTGGATTGACCTGGTGGCATCGGCGACGACCGATGCAGTCATCGACGAACACGCACGTGCCCTCGGACTTCCTCCGGAGTTCTTCGATTCGCTTCACGAACGAGGTTTCGAGAGTGGGCGGAGGCGTTTCGCGGAATCGACGCTGCTTCGACTCGAGCTCCCCGCGGAAGTCCTCACCGAGACCGACGAGGACTACGACCTGATCATCGCCTTCTCGGAGTCCACGATGCTCACGCTTCGACACGGGAATCTCGGCGTGATCGAAACCGCCTGCGACGCCATCGCCCAAAGCGGATCCGAGGCCAGAACGCCACTTGGCACCGCATGTGAACTCATGGACGAATTCCTCGATCGCGTTCCGCCGACGATTCGACGTATCGCCAAAGTGCTCGACGGTACCGAGCTCGACCGTGCGAACGCACGGAGCGGTCGCATCGAAAAGATCAATCAGATTCGTCAGGTCCTACTTCGGATCGATCGACACCTCGATCCGGTCCAGACCATGCTGCAACGCTGCATCGTCGACTTCAGCACCGGAGCGAACCCCCGCGATCTGGCCGCGCTTCGGGGTCTCCAGGAACGAACCGGATGGATCGAACACCGAATCGACGGCCAACTGGAACGAGCTCGGATCCTCTCCGAGCAGGATCACATCCGCGCGATGGATGAGATGAGCGGGTCGATGTATCGACTGAGCTGGATCGCGACGATCTTTCTTCCGCTCACCTTCATCACGGGCCTGCTGGGGATCAACGTGAAGGGAATCCCCTTCGCCGATGATTCCGGTGCGTTCTGGATGGTCTGTGGGATCCTTGGACTCATCGCGCTCGGCACCATGATCATCCTTGTCCTTTTCATTCAGCTCGGCCGATCACACCAGAAAATCCGGCTCCACGATGAGCAGGATGCGGCAGCAACGATTCGAAAGACACCCAAATGACCAACCTCACCCGCCGATTCGATTCCTCGAGCATCGCCACAATCGGGATGGTTCATCTTCGACCGCTTCCCGGAACGCCACGGAGCACCCAATCGCCCGAGGAGATCGCCTCCAAGGCGGCGCAGGAGGCACAAGTGCTCGCCGAGGCGGGCTTCGACGCGGTCCTCGTCGAGAACATGCACGATCTGCCGTACCTGCTTCGATCGGTCGGACCCGAGATCGTTGCCTCCATGACCTTGGCGACGAAGGCCGTGGTCGACGCCGTGACGATCCCGGTCGGGGTGCAGATTCTGGCCGGCGCCAATCATGCGGCCATCGCAGTCGCCCACGCCGCCGGCGCCCAATTCATCCGGGCCGAGGGGTTCGCATATGCCTCGGTGGCCGATGAGGGAATCTTTGCCGAAGCCGATGCCGGGCCATTGCTCCGATACCGCCGAGCAATCGGCGCCGAACACATCGCGATTTGGGCCGACGTCCGCAAGAAGCACTCCGCCCACGCGCTCACTGCTGATCTCTCGATCGCCGATCTCGTATCCGGAACGCATTTCGCCGGCGCCGACGCGGTCATCGTCACCGGACCCCACACCGGATCCCCCGCATCCGACGTCGACATTGATGCCGCCCGCGCGGCGTCCCCCCTCCCGGTGATGGTCGGAAGTGGGGTCACCTCGGAGTCCCTACCGGGTCTCCTGAACCGAGCCAGTGGCGTGATCGTGGGCTCCACGCTCAAGGTTGACGGTCGCTGGGAGAACGAGCTGGATCCGGCGAGCATCAGCCGGTTCATCAAGGCTCGGCATGGCCACTGACGCCGTTGTTCCCAACCCTCGACCACGGGTGGTACTCCTCGGCGACACGCTCGTACCCGCGGACGAAGCTCGAGTATCTCCCTTTGACCGTGGCTTTCTCTTCGGTGACGGCGTCTACGAGATGGTGCGGGTCTTTGATCGCATCCCGCTGTCGATGCACGCCCATCAAGATCGCTTGGCGAAGGGCCTGTCGGAAACCGGGATCACCGGATTCGATGCCTGCCGATATTCAAGCATCGTCGAGCGTCTGCTGGATGCCGAAGATCTCCGAGATGCCTGTGTCTACCTGCAGATCACTCGCGGTTGCGAGATGCCTCGACGACATGTCCCGAGTCACGGGCTCACCCCCACCATCTTCGCGTACGCACTTCCGAGCCCACCGCTGACCGATCTTGAAACGCCGAACATCACCACAGCCATTCTCCGACCCGATGAACGCTGGCACCGATGCGATCTCAAGACCATTGGCCTGCTCCCGAACATCATGGCAGCCACCGAGGCACACGACTCGGGTTCGACCGAAGCCATCCTCTATCGGGACGGACTGATTTCGGAAGGTTCGAGTTCCAACGTCATGGCGTCCCTCAACGGTGCCATTATCACCCCGAAATGCGGAGATTTTCGAAACATCCTGCCGGGAGCCATGCTGGATTTTGCCATCGAATCCGCCCGAGCGATTGGGATTCCCGTCGAATGCCGCTCGCTCTCAGTGGACGAACTACTCCAGGCCGACGAGGTCGCCATTACTTCCAGTCGCCGGATTCTCCACTTAATTTCCGCCCTCGACGGCCGATCAATTCCCGGCGGCTCGGTGTTCGCCCGCGTCTTCGATAGAATGACGGCCTCGATCGCGGACGCGGTCGCCGGCGAGCCCACTGCGGCTGCTCGCTGAGCTCGCCCGAATTTGCGGTTGCCGCACCGCTCTACTGGAATCTCGCGATGTCCTTCGCGCTCGCCGTCTCGATCGGCAACACTCGAACCCAGATCGGTCGACTCGTCGACGGAACGGTGCAGGAATTTGCGACCGTGTCTTCCGATACGCCGACCGAGGCCCTCGAACAACTCGTCGCGTGGTCGAAGGATGTCGATAAGGATGATCGAATCGTTCTGTTGGCGTCCGTCCGTGCGGATACCGCGGATGCCATGCGGTCACTCGTCGTCGATCAGATCGGCGCCGAGATCATCGAACTCGAAAAGGATCTTCCGGTCCCGATCGGGCGAGCCCTCGATTCTGAGTCGATCATCGGCGTCGACCGGCTGCTGGCCGCCGCCGCCGCCTGGAACGAACTCAAGCAGGCATGCATCGTCGTCGACGTGGGCACCGCGGTCACCGTCGACTTCGTCGATGGCGAAGGCGTCTTTCAAGGAGGCGCTATTCTGCCCGGCACTCGAGCGATGCTCGATTCCCTCACGAACTCGGCCGACTTGCTTCCCTCGATCGACTACCTCCGCCCCGAGGGTGAACCGTTCGGTCGGAACACGACCGATGCGATGCTCCGGGGCGTGCACAACGCGATCCACGGCGGCGTCTGGAAACTGGTCGAGAATTACGCGCTGTTCTACGGCGGCTTTCCGCTGGTCATCGCGACCGGCGGCGATGCCCAATCGATCTTCGCAGACGACGAATTAGTCAGCCGCATCGTGCCGGACCTCGCGCTGCGAGGCTGCGCCGTCTCCTATCGCACCGCCACCGAAGACTCGAACTCGTGAAGCCGGACGCTCGGGTTCGAGCAGTTCAAGCATGGGAATCGTCGCCCCCAGGCCGAGGCGGCGTCTCCATCATCGATCTTCAGACGGCGGAGTCGTCGGCCCTCGACGCGGTTCTGGAATCGATCGCGGGAAGCGGTCCCTTCGACGTCGCGTCACTCCACCACCGTCGGCTTGCCGACATCGACGACGGCATCGTGGCACGAATCGACTCGACCCACGCCCAATTAATGCCACATGGCGGCCCGGCGGTCATTCGCCGGTTGGCCGTAATACTGAGAGAGCACGGCGTGCAATGGTGCTCCACGCCGCCTTCGGGGAGCCGTCCGGAGGCCCTCGATCATCTCGAAGCCCTCGCCCTCGATGCGATCGCGCACGCGGCGAGTCCGGCAGCGATCCCCCTGCTGCTTCGGCAGGCCCGCCGCCGATCCATCGATGCCACGCCCGGTACCGAAGAAGAACGAGTCATCGGTCATCGCCTGAATCGCTTGATTGCACCGGTGACCATCGCCTGCGTCGGCGCTCCAAACGCGGGCAAGAGCTCGCTCCTGAACGCACTTCATCGGACATCCGTCGCCATGGTGTCACCCGCTCCGGGCACCACGCGCGATCGAGTCTCTGCGCTGCTCGACCTGAACGGCGTGGTCGTTGAGTGGCTCGACACACCGGGACTTCGCGCGAGTGATGATCACCTCGAACGAGCGGCGATCGATGCCAGTTTGACCGCGATCCGAGAAGCCACGCTGGTGATCCACCTGACCGCGCCCGACGCCGCGGATGCCGTGCTTCCGGAGAAACTTCATCCCCCCGAGGGAATTCTCCCCGTTCTGAACAAGATCGATCTGATCGATCCGACAGAAATCCCGGCGGATCGGATGACCATCAGTGCAAAGAGCGGTGAGGGGATCGTGGAACTCGCGCAGGCGATCCGTCGCCGCGTGGTTCGAGACGAGGATCTCCTCTTCGAAGGCCGATGGCGTTTCGAAGAGCACTGACGCGATTCAAAACTGCAACGAAGATCAGAGGCCGACCGTGGAATACCCCGAGTCGACATAGATGCACTGCCCGGTCATGCCACTGGCGAGACCACTGAGTAGGAATGCAGCACAGTCGCCCACTTCGCGGCCCTCGATGTTCCGCTTCAATGGTGCCTTTTTCTCGACCCAGTCGAGAATCTCACCGAAGCCACCCACGGCCATGGCACTCATGGTTCGGAGCGGCCCACCCGAGATACAGTTGACCCGGATCGCCTTTTCGCCCAGTTCGAGCGCGAGGTATCTGGTGGTGGCCTCGAGGGCAGCCTTGGCGACACCCATGACGTTGTACCCCGGCACCGCCTTCTCGGAACCGTAGTAGCTCATCGCGATCATTGAACCACCGTCGGTCATGAGCGGTGCGGCATGGTTGGCCATCGCCGCATACGTATACGCGGAGATGTCCATCGCCTGCGTGAAGACTTCGCGCGGCGTCGACGTGAATTTGCCCGGCTGCAGCCAGTCCCGGTCGGCATAGGCGATCGAATGAACGAGAAAGTCGATCTTCCCGAATTCGTCTCCGATCTCCTTGAACACGGAGGCGATGTCTTCGTCGCTTCCCGCGTTCAACGGGCGAAGCCAGGGATCGGTGACGCCGAGCGCGTCGGTCGATCTTCGGACCCGCCGTTCCATCTTGTCCCCGGGAAGATGGGTGAAGAGGCACTCGGCGCCTTCCCGAATGAGACTCTCGGCGATCGAATACGCGAAGCTGCGCTCGTTCGCGATGCCGACGATCAATCCACGCTTACCTTCCATAAAGCCCATGGGACGATTCCTTGGTTGCTGTTTGAGTCGAATCCGGGTCGAATCCGGCGATGCTATTCGATGGCATGCGATGGCATGCGATGGCATGCGATGCCGGGCTGAGAAAGGTACCTCGAAACGCGCTGCTTCGCGTCGTACGACCGGATTCCACCGGAATCCCCGAAATTCCCTCCCCCCCGGCGGGATTCAGAAGGACGTTCGGACGCCGCTCACGCTACACTCCTCGCCCGCGTTCCACGGATCGCGTCAGGAGCGCGCGTAGCTCAATTGGATAGAGCATCGGCCTTCGAAGCCGAGGGTTGGGGGTTCGAGTCCCTCCGCGCGTGTTGAAGGGCCCGTCTGCGAATCTCGCCGACGGGCCCTTTCTGATCTTCAACGCCACGAATGGCCGTTCTTACGTCAACCGGGCAGGCCGTCATCCGCACGATGAAGGCGACCGTCGTCCCAACGAAGATCGAGACTCGCCTTCCCATCGAGGAACGCCTCGAGCCAACTGCCCGCCGCATTCCACCGCCAGGTGTCGGGCGTAAAAAGCGGCTCCGGCGACTTCCCATCACAGCCATCGAGATACCACCGGGCGAGGCTCGCGCGACTGGTCAACAAGTTCGGCGCGATTCCATCGGCCAGGCAACGAAGGCTCAAGGCAGACCAGATCGCATCGATCCGCATCCGCTCCTCGGCATTCTCATCCCGACTGCGAAGATGCTCGAGGGACTGGAGAGGACCGTCGATCCCCTGCTTCACCGCCGCGATGATCCGCTCTGCGAACTCACTGGTGTTTCGCCGTCCGAGATGGCGACATCGCTGCAATCCCTCCGCATCTTGCGGCTGAATTCGGGCGATCTCGGCCACTGACTCGTCGCTCATGGTGACCCGATGCGGAAGATCCTGCTCCCTCGCCAGTTCGTGGCGAAGTTCGACGATCTCTCGCAACACCGTCGTCGCTCGCGCCTTGAGGCGGGAGCCACGTGAGATCTTTCGCATCTGCTTCTCGGGATCGAATCCCCCTACATGTCGACGCCGCGACTCCTCGCATTCCTGAAGCGCCCATTCAAGCCGTCCGTTTTCATCGAGCATGGCCCGCATCCGGCTCCAGACGAGCGGGAGGAACCTGACGTCGTCCGCCGCATAGCGCACCTGACGATCGGTCAGCGGACGAGCGTCCCAGTCCGTGAACGTGTGCCCCTTGGACAACCCATGTGCGGCGAAGCGTTCGACCGTCTTGGCGAGCGAACTCGGCCACGGCATGTCGAGAAAGCCCGCGCAGACCTGGGTGTCGACGATGCCCTGCGGTTCCTTGCCCAGAAGCCGGCGAACCGGCTCGAGATCCTGAGCTCCATCGTGGACGAGGGTCTCGATCTCGGGATCCGCGACGAGCTCGAAGATCGGTCCGAGGTCGGAGACTTGCAGCGGATCAACCAGCGCCAACCTCCCCACGCACGCGACTTGGACCAAACAGATCCGGGGAAGGAACGTCTCTTCGCCGATGAACTCCGTGTCGTAGGCGAAGCTTCCGCTCTCGCGAATCGCCTGCGCGAGACCAACCAGCTCGGCGTCATCCACGACGAGTTCGGGCCGGCCGCCCTCCACCATCGGGTGGTCGGCGATTTCAGCATGCTGGGACACCTCGGCCTCGGCCTCGGCGTGCATCTGAGATCTCTTGCGACGGCGATAGGTGGTTCGCCCGTCCGGTTCCTGCTTGCTCATACAAACTGTCCTGTCTCGAGGCCATGCCGCCTCGTACGCACCCTCGAATCGTCTTGGCTGCCCGGAACAACACCGGGGTCGAATGATCGAGTGTAACGAGGCGAAACCGGTACGATCCCATGATGTCGCTTGAACCTCCCCTTCCGCTACGGATTCAGACCATGCTTTGCCGACCAGCCGCTCGACCCTTCCTCATGGTTTTCATGGGCTCCATGGGCTCCGCCTTCCACCTTCCATTCCTGATGCTGCTCGGCGTATTGATCGCGGGAAATCCGTTCGCCCCCACCGCCTTCGCGGCGATGAAGCCGAGCCCATTCACCGGCGTTGATGCCACGGCGTCTTCTTCGGAACCCTTCCGTTTCCTTCTGATTCCCGTCACCGGCATGGTTGGCGTCAACGTGACGAGCGGTGGCATCGACGAGGCCATCGAACTCGCGCGATCCCAAGACTGGGAAGGGGTGATCTTCGAGATCGACGCGACCATGGGCCTTCTGGACGACGGCCTCGCCATCGCCGGATTGATCCGCCAGGCCTCGGCGGACCTTCGAACCATCGCACTGATTCGCCGGGTCGGCGGCGCTGGCATCCCCATTCTCTTCGCCTGTGAGGAATGGCTGGTATTCGACGAGATCCAAATCGAGGAAGAAGGTGATTTCGGTGCCGTGGTCACCTCCGTGGCGGGATCCGATCGTGCGGTGATTCAAACGCTCCCGACTTGGGGCGGAACGGCGGACTCGGTCGCTGCAGGACTCAATGCCCTCCGGACGGCCACGCGACGATCGATGCCCGGGTCGACGTCGACCGCGACTCGAGACGCCCGAGCCGCCTTGCTCGACGCTCTCGTCAGTCCCGCACTCGATCTTCGGCTGGGAACCGACGCCACACTCTCCACGACGCCCCGCCTCCCGGCAGCGGGCGAGGATTCACTCGCCATCGTCATCGCCACCAGCGATCTTGGCCCGGGGATCAACGCTGTGAATCTCGAGAAGACGAAGCTCGCGAAGATCGTGGCCGTGGGTCTCGACCCGCTTCGAATCGCGCTCGGCGTCGAGGCGATCGAACCGCAAGGCGATTCCGGCGTGATGCTGATCGGGGCGGATGCGGAATTGCTCGGGAATCGTCGTGGCATGCTTGGCAATCGCATCGACGGCCTTTTCTCAGCGATCGACGCGATCGACTCGCTTGCCGCCAGCCTGCCCTGGTCCACCGAACGAGCCAAGCTCGTCGATCCCACCAGCCCGCGACTCCGTGACCGATTTCCGATGATCCACGTCGACGACCGGTGGACCCTCTCCCCGAACGGGATCAAGGCATGGAACGCGGCCTGCGACCGCGGCATCCGACGCTGGAACGGGATCGGCATCACCCTCCGCGAGTTGAACGGTCTCCTGGCGCGGGTCGAGGCGCTGCTTCAGGAGATTCGTGCATTCGTCCCGATTCCCGAGGACATGGATCGACACGCTGCGGCGATCCGGATCGCCGAACCGATCCTGAACTCAATCAAGACCCTCTCGCCGGCGTGGGAAGCCGCACGATCCACGGTCATCGCGGAGGTTGCCCGTCTTGAAAAACTCAAATCCGATCCGCCGACGACGTCTCCCTGAACGGGCGACGGTCTCCAGTCCTCCAGCAGCGTGAATCGTCGGCAAAAAAGCCACCGCCGACGCAAGCGAACGTCGGCGGTGGGTGACCGATTTTGGGTGCATCGGTCTGGGAACTAAAAATTGTCGTGGCGGTGCGACCGACCGGTCAGGCCGCGGCGACCCGCTGGCAGAACGCCAGCTCATCGTGGTTCATCCAGTAGACGTTTGAAAGTTCCAAGAGATACCGCGCGACCATGCGTTGCTTCGCCAAGGACCATGCTTCGTCGTCGGTACCAGCCGACAGCCGTTGCAGGAGACCGGTGACGCCCGACATTCCGAAGGGCAGCGATTCCGCCCCTTCCTCGACCTCTGACTCTTCGAGTTTACGCATTGATTCGTTCGCGGCGCTGTACGGATCGAGCCAGTGTCCGCCGCCATGATCATTGAGTTGGTCTTCGTTCATTTTTAAGTTTCCCTTTGATTAACTCCCACAACTACGGGAGAGACGTTTGATGTGTTCTCCTCATTCTCCACGCAAATAAAAAAGACACCGAGACCCCCCCGGCCATTCACTTTAAAAGGCCTTCTCTCGGCTCCCGCCGTTCGTAGAGAACGACGGACATACCGATTCTGAAGCGCGAATTGAACGCTGCCCGAGCAAATATTCAATTGAGAGAGGGGGCGACGTCGGCGGTCAATCGCGATAGCGATCGTGGATGGCCCGAATCTCGTCGATCCGTTCCATCAGAATTTCGACGAGCTCCGGATCAAAATGTCGCCCTGATTCCTCGGAGAGAAGTCCAAGGACTTTCGATTCGGGCCAGGCATCCTTGTAGGCCCTCTTCGAAGAAAGCGCGTCGTACACATCGGCAAGACCCACGATCCGAGCGAAGAGCGGAATCTCCTGCCCCTTCAACCCTTTTCGCGTCGGAACCTCCGGCGGTCCGAGTTCCGCATCCGGCTCGATCGGACCTGGATACCCCGTGCCGTCCCATCGCTCATGATGATGCAGCGCCACTTCCCGAGCCACATCGTCAAAATCAGTCCGCATCCCTCGGAAGAGCCTGGCGCCAATGACCGTATGTCGTTGCATGAACGCGAACTCCGCGTCGTTTAGTTTCCCGGGCTTCTTCAGGATCGCATCCGGAATGCCCACCTTCCCGACATCATGAAGCATCGCCGCGGTCCGAAGCCGGTCACGGTTCTTTTCGCGTTCCACATCCGACACCCCGTTCCGACGGGCCCAGGCGTCGTAGATCACCGTCGAGTAACCCGCGACCCGCTGGACATGGGTCCCGGTCTCGGTGGGATCACGAACCTCGGCCATCGCGATCATCCGCATCACCAGCGCCCGCGTCATCGCGGTTCGTTCGATCGCCACCGTCGCGAGGCCTGCGAAGTGCTCGATGATGTGCTGATCTTCGTCGGTGAACGAGAGATCGACATCTTCGCCGCCGGGATTCGCAAGCTGAAGAACACCACGGATCTTCCCGTCGCGAGTCCGCAAGGGAAGACTCAGCAAGGCCTTGGTTCGATACCCCGCGGCAAGATCTCGGCCGGTGTCGTATGAGCAATCGAGTTCCGTCGGGATCGAGTAGGCATCCTCGACGCGGATCGATCGGCCGGTCAGGGCGACCGTGCCCGCGACGCTCTCCAGACTGAGCGATCGGCTCATCCGGTGCGTGAAGGAAGCGTCACCGCGGCTCTCCACCTTGTCGTTCTGAATGTGATTGCACTCGAGTTGCTCACCGGCGATCGTGAAGATCGCCCCCGCTTCCGCGTCACAGCACTTCCTCGCCTCCAGCAGAATGCGATCGAGCAGCAGTTCGAAGTCTTGGTATCGATTGAGGTCGGCCCCGAGCGTGGTGATCGCCGCGAGTCGGACGCGATCCCGCTGAGCCTCCAGCTGGATCGTCTCCTTCTCGGTCTGGATCTGCTCGTTGAGCCTGGCGATATCGCGGTTGGCCTCTTCCAGACGGCGGCGGGCCCGCCCCTGCTCGAACATCGCCCGTCGTCGCTCGACGTGCAGGCGGATCCTTGCCACAAGTTCGACCACGTCGGGCATTTTCACGAGGTAGTCGTCGGCACCCCGTTCGAACGCTTCTGCCTTCGTGGCCCCTTCATCTCTGCTGGAGAGGACGATGACCGGGACGTCTGCGAGGCCAGCGGTGCGCCGATACTCCAGGAGCAGATCAAATCCATCGACCTTCGGCATCACGAGGTCTTGAAGGATCACGTCCGGCTTGAAACGTCTGGCGATCTCGACCGCGAGCGCCGGATCCTGTTCCGCCTCGAACTCGATCTCTGGATGCGCCGCGAGCATGCGCCGCATACCCTCAATGACGATCTTTTGATCGTCGACCAGAAGCACCTTGGTTACGTTTCCGTTCATTCCTCTCGCCAGCCCTTTCGGGGGACGATTCTAGCCGGAAGAAAGCGGCTCGGCTTCTGCGTCTTCGCACATTGCCACATGCCTTCTCAAGCGCTGAAGTAGACGGCATCGGGATGATGCACGATCAGGGCGCTGGTGGACTGCTCCGGGTCGATCTGCCAGTTCTCCGTCAACCGGCAACCGATTCGATCTGGCTCGAGCAACCGGAACAGCGTCTCCTGATCAGACATCTCGGGGCACGCCGGATACCCGAACGAGTACCGGCAACCCTGGTAGTTCTGGCCGAACAGCCTCTTGATTTCAGGATCGTCATGGTGCCCGATCCCGATCTCTGCCCGCATTCGCTTGTGCCACATCTCGGCGAGGGCTTCCGCACACTCGACCCCGAACCCATGAAGGTAGAGGTAGTCGGCGTACCGGTCTTCCTCAAAGAGCGTGCGGGCCCGTCGGGAGACTTCCTCGCCCATGGTCACACAATGGAACCCGACCACATCCCGCTCCTTCGAGTCGAGCGGCCTGAAGTAGTCGGAGAGACAGCGTTGCTGCCGGGACTCCTGGCGAGGAAACGTGAAGCGAGCGATCTCACGATCCGCATCCTCCGCGTCGAACACCACGAGGTCGTTTCCATCCGAGTTCGCGGGCCACCAACCGTAGACCACCTTGGGATCCAGAATGAGTTCGTCCCGGCTGGCCTGCTTGAGTTGCTCGAAGACCGGTTCGGCATGTTCCGCGAGATGAGCGGAATATTCCTCGGGGTTCATCGCCCCCTTCTTGAGTCCCCACTGACCGCGGAACAACGCCGTTCGGTTCACGTAGGCGAACACCTCGTCGAGCGGGATCGATTCCACGAGTCTCGAACCGAGGAACGGAGCCGCCGGGAGTTCGGCCACCGGCGCCAGCGCCGGCGCGGCGATCATGGTTCCGGTCGCCTCGCCTCGTTCCCGCGCCGCCAAGCGGCTGGAGGCGACGGTGGCTTCCGCCGCAGCACGTTTTTCGAGTCGCTCGGAAATCTCCGAATCCAAAACGCCCAGTTCGCCGTTCGCGAGTTTTTCGCAGACGCGAAGGCCCTCGAACGCATCCTTGCCGTAGTAGAGCGGTCCTGCGTAGATGTCTCTGAGCCGCTTCTCAGCGTGGAATCGCGTCAGCGCCGCACCACCCAGAATCACCGGAACGGTGATCCCGAGATCATTGAGCGACTTCAGGTTCTGCTCCATGACGGTCACCGACTTCACCAGCAGCCCGCTCATTCCGATCGAACTCGCGTTCGTCGCCTTCAGCGCGTCGACGATCTGCTGCAGCGACTGCTTGATGCCGATGTTGTGGACCGTGTATCCGTTGTTGGTCAGAATGATGTCGACCAGATTCTTACCGATGTCATGCACGTCGCCGGAGACCGTCGCGAGCACGATCGAGCCTCGCCCGGTGTCCCCCTCTACCTTCTCCATGAGCGGCTCAAGTCTGGCGACCGCCTTCTTCATGACCTCCGCGGATTGAAGAACGAACGGAAGTTGCATTCGACCGTCACCGAAGAGTACCCCAACCACCTTCATACCTTCAAGGAGATGTTTGTTGATGATGTCGAGCGGTGACATCTCGGCCAACGCCTCCTCCAGCGTCTCCGGGAGTCCATCGTTTTCACCGTCGATGATGTGCCGCTGAAGACGTTCGTGGAGTGGAAGCGATTCCAACGAAACCTTCTCTACCGCGTCCTCGCCCTCTGGGAACAACCCGATGAAGTGAAGGAGTGGATCGAAATCCGCATCCATCCCTTCCGGCCGCGTCTCGCCCCGTTGGTCGAAGATAAGCCACTCGGCCGCAAGCCACTTTTCCTCGTCGATCTTCGTCCGAGGAAGGATCTTCGAAGCGTGCACGATGGCCGCGGTGAGGCCACGTTCCCGAGCATGGTGCAGGAAGACGGAATTCAGCACCGCACGGGTGGCCGGTCGGAGTCCGAAGGAGATGTTCGAGAGGCCGAGGATGATCCCGCACTCTGGAAATCGCTCCGAGATCAGACGAATACCCTCGAGCGTCTCGTGTCCGAGTCGACGATCGTCATCCATGCCGGTCGCAATGGTGAAGGTGAGCGGATCGAAGAGCAGGTCTCGCGGGTCCAGTCCCCACTTACCGGTGAAGAGATCGTGAATGCGTGCGGCGATCTCCAACTTGCGTTCCGCGGTCTTCGCCATTCCTGCCTGGGGATCCTCGTCGATGGTCAGGGCGACGCATGCCGCGCCGTGGGCCTTGAGCAACGGGCAGATGTCGTTCAGTCGTTTCTCGCCATCCTCGAGATTGATCGAGTTGACGACGCATTTTCCACCCAGACGCTTGAGTCCGGCTTCGATCGTGGCGGCCTCCGTCGAGTCGATCATGATCGGCGCGTTGAGGGTGGTTGCGTAACGACGCGCGATTTCGGCCATGTCCACGGCACCATCGCGACCGACGAAGTCGACGCAGACATCGAGAAGATGCGACCCGCCGCGGATTTCCTCGCGGCCCATGGAGACCAGTGCGTCCCAGTCCTCGGCATCGAGCAGTCTCTTGAACTTCCGACTGCCGTTCGCATTGGTCCGTTCGGCGACGATCAGGAAGGACTTGTCCTGCTGGAATTCAGTGAATCCGTAGAGGCTCGAACAACCGGCCGGAAGCAACTCGGTGGTCCGCTGGGGCGCCGGACGATCGCCGGCGAGTTCGACCAGCGCCGCGATGTGCTCGGGCGTCGTACCGCAGCAACCGCCGATGATGTTCACCCCGTGTTCCTCGACGAACCGACGCATCGCCTGTGCGAAATGCTTCGGCTGGAGGGGATAGGACGCCTGACCGTCCACCAAGATTGGAAGTCCGGCATTCGGGACGACCGAGACGAATCGATCCCAGTGGCGGCAGAGAAACTCGACGTGCGTCGTCATCTCCACCGGTCCAGTCGCACAGTTGAGTCCGAGGCTCGCGATCGGAAGCATGCGCAGCGCGTTGACCGCGGAGGCGATGTCGCTTCCCAGGAGCATGGTGCCGGTCGTCTCGATGGTGATCGAAACCATGATCGGCACCTGCTCGGGGCCCATCCCACGCTCATCGAGCGCCTGGAGGCATGCGTTGACGGCGCATCGGACCTGAAGAAGATCCTGACAGGTCTCGATCAGAAAGGCATCGGTACCACCATCAAGGAGGCCGCGAGCTTGTTCTGCATAACTGCGATGCATCACATCCCAGTTGGTCTGCCCGAGGCTGACCAGTTTGGTCCCCGGCCCCATCGACCCGAGTACGAAGCGAGGTCGGCTGGGCGTGGCGTATTTCTCGCAGGCGGCTCTCGCCAACTCCACACCCTCGCGATTCAGATCCCGGGTCATCGCGACGACCTCGTCATCGAACTCCGCACCGACCAGCAGGTTGGCACCGAAGGTGTTCGTCTCGACGCAGTCCGACCCTGCTTCCAGGAACGACTCATGGATCCGCTGGATCATGTCCGGTCGGCTCTTGGTGAGAATCTCCGAACAGTTCTCGCGCCCCAACCAATCGTCCAAATGGCAATCCGGACACGATTGAAGGCTGGTTCCCATCGCGCCGTCGATCACCAAGACCCGTCGGGAGAGCGCCGCAAGGAGAGGACTGGTGGACATGAGATCGAAGCCTTTCATTCGTTACCGGACGTTCGTATACCGTGCTCTCTGGGCGGGATCATCGTGGACGGTACGACACTCTCACTTATCTTTCAACCATTCATCGGATAAACGGATGAATGGATGAATGGAATGGACAGGTCTTTGGATGAAATTCTCGGATCGTGACCGCCAACCGTAAGGAGTTCATCGGTTTGGCTACCATGGCGATCCACCTGATCTTTGAGATCAGGACGTCCGCACCGCCTCAGAATCTCCCGTCTGGATTTCGATTAAATGACGCGTCCTCGACACTTCCTGCCGTACATCGGGCTGATTCTCGGCACATTCCTCCTCGGCGGGTGCCTCAAGACAAACCCCGCCTTGCCCACCACCAGCGAGGGGGAGATCCCAAAAACGGCGTTGGAGGAAAGCCCTCGTCCAGGGTCACCACCCGAGCATGCCTACGAGACCTTCGATGTGGTCTGGGAGACGATCGATGAGACGCACTTCGATCCCGATCACAACGGTGTCGACTGGCCGGCGGTCCGCCTCGAGTATCAACCTCGGATTGAGGACACCCGCTCGATGAACGAGGTCCGCGGCGTCATCAGAGAGATGATCCGCGAACTCGGCCAGTCCCACTTCGTGATCATTCCCGACGATCTTGAATCCGAAAAAGTTGCCTTCGATGACGGCGATGTCGACGGCGATGCTCCATTGAACGCATTGAACGACCGAGACGACGCTGACGAAGGCGACACCGGAATGCTTGGCAACACCGGAATGCGTGTCGACTGGACTGACGACGGTCCGACCGTCACCTTCATTCGCACCGGGAGTCCTGCCGATCTCAAGGGGGTCCGCCCCGGATGGCGAGTCACGCTCGTTGACGACCAGGACCCCAGCGCCAACCTCACATCGATCCTCGCCGCCGCCGAAGCAAGCGGTTCGTCAATCGCCGAGTTCGAGGTCTACATGATGCTCAACGGCATGGTACGAGGCCGAGTGGGAGACACCAGAAGCTTTACGTTCGTCGATGGAGACGGAAATTCGACCGAACTCGAGATCGGTTTCGAGCTCGAGCCGGGAATCCCCGTCAAGTTCGGCCATCTGCCGGCGATGACCACGCGGTGCGAGTCACGGGTGCTCTCCCGCGATGAGCTCGAAACGCTCGGGGCCTCATTCCTTCCGGACCAATCCACACCGCGAATCGTTCTGCTCACCTTCAACGTCTGGATGTTCCCGATCATGGTTCCGATCGCCGCCGCAGTCGACGCCGATCGTGACGCAGACGGCTTCGTCATCGACCTTCGTGGCAATCCGGGCGGACTCGGCGGCCTTTCGATGGGTGTCGCCGGACAGTTTCTCGACGAACGACTCAGCCTCGGCGACATGATCACCCGCGACAGCACCATGCATTTTTCGGTGAATCCGCAACGCGCGACACCCGACGGCCGAATTGTGAAACCCTTCGCTGGACCGTTGGCCATTCTGATCGATCAAGGATCCGCGAGCACCTCGGAGATCTTTGCCGCCGGCCTCCAGCAACTCGGCCGGGCGAAGGTGATCGGCCGGAATTCCGCTGGCGCCGCGCTTCCGGCGACGCTTATCAAACTTCCCAACGGCGATACCTTTATGTATGCGATGGCAAATTTCATCGGCCCCAAAGGCACGAGCATCGAAGGCGTCGGCGTGAAGCCGGATACCGAAGTCACGCTCACCCGGGACGCCCTGCTCGAGACCGGGGATCCCGATCTCGCCGTCGCCGTCGAGTGGATCCTCGAGGAAGACGCCTCCGGTTCCTGAAACACCTATTCCTAGTATTCCGAATAAGCCAGAATCTTTCCGTCGACGACGTTCGACTTTTCTAAGGACAAACTCCCATGCCCCGATTCCGATTCCTCTCACTCACCGCGGTCATGATCTCGATCGCAACACTGCTTCCAACCGCCCCGTCGTTCGCGACCGGAGTTGCGGTTCAGGATGAGGCGAAGACCGCACCGCTTCCATCAGCCAAGGATGTCGTGGCGATGATGATCAAGCAGCAGGGCGGCGAAAAGGCGATGTCCAAGCACACCGTCGCCACCATCAAGGGCAAGTTTTCCATGCCCGCGATGGGCATGGGTGGGCCGATGTCGATTCAGAGTTCCGACGGCAAGATGCTCGTGATCGTCGACATCACCGGCTTCGGCAAGTCGATGCAGGGATACCGCGACGGAATCGGCTGGAGCATCGACCCCGCCAGCGGCCCGGCGCTGGTGGACGGCTCCATGCTCGAGGCGATGAAGCGACAGGCCAACCCACTTGGCGACCTAGATCTCTTCAAGACCTGGAAGTCCGTCAAGGTCACCGGCCGGGAAGAATTTGATGGTAAGAACTGCTTGGTTCTCGAATTGAAGACCGGCGACGAAAAGGAAGTCCGGTTGATCGAGGAGTCGACGGGAACCCTGCTCGGATCTCGCGGCACGCAATCATCACCGATGGGCGAGATTCCAGTCGTCACCACCATTGAAGCCTGGACCGAATTCGATGGCTTGAAAGTCCCGACCAGACTCAGCGTCTCGATGATGGGTCAGAAGCAGCTGATCAAATTCGATTCGATGAATTTCGATCCCATCAAGCCCGAGACCTTTGACTTCCCCCCCGCCATCAAGGCGCTCATCGCCGACAAGAAGGCCCGCGAGGCGGAAGCCAAGAAGAACGCCTCGGACGCCGCAACTTCAAGTGATTCGTCTTCATCCAAGGATTCGTCGAAGGACTCATCCTCGAGTTCCTCATCGAAGGGCGAGGGTTCGAACTCGAGTTCGAGCTCCAACGACGACTGATGAGTGAACCCTGCATTGATCTGAGCGGCGTCGCCAAGACGTTCCGAGATACCAGAGCGGTTCGTGATTTGAACCTTCAGATCCCGTCCGGCTCGCTGTGCGGCTTTCTCGGCCCGAACGGCGCTGGGAAGAGCACGACGATCCGGATGATCATGTCGATCATCCGGCCGGATCGAGGATCCCTTCGCGTCCTCGGCGGCGACGCACTCAACCACAAGGACCGGATCGGATACCTGCCCGAAGAGCGCGGGGTCTATCGCAAGATGAAGGTTCGCGACTACCTTCGGTACATCGGCAGGCTGAAGGGTGTCGATGCCGCCAGTCTTCGCAAGCTCATCACCGATTCCCTCGAGCGGATCGGGCTCCCCGAGGTCGAGAAGAAGCGTTGCGAGGAACTCAGCAAGGGCATGCAGCAGAAGGTGCAGTTCTTAGCCGCAATCATCCACAAGCCAGAGTTGATCATCCTGGACGAGCCCTTTTCTGGTCTTGACCCGGTGAATTCGATGCTGCTTCACGACCTCATCCGCGAACTCCACGACGAAGGCCGGACGATCCTGTTTTCGACCCACATCCTGCATCAGGCCGAACGAATGTGTGATCGGATCGTGATGATCGACCAAGGGACCAAGGTGCTCGACGACACACTCGAGACGATCCAAAAACGCTTCGATCCGAAAACCATCATCGCCGAACCGCTCGGTGATCCAACCGCCATGGGCACGCTTCTTCAGGGTGCTCCCGAAGTCGACTCGATCAAGATTGACGACCGTGGACGAGTGCATGCCAGACTTCGCGACGATGCCGACGTCGACCGAGTCATGGCGACTGCCCTCGCCGGTGGCCCGCTGCGTTCGATCGAACGAGCTCGAACCACGCTCGACGAAGTGTTCCTTCATCTGGTCAATCGACCGCTTGACGGCGCACCACCCAGCTTTGCGGAGACCACGCTTGTCTGATCGAAATCTCTCCAAGATCGGGATCATCGCCTGGCGGGAGTTCAGTCATACCGCCTTGACGAAGACCTTCCTCTTCGGGGCCGTCATTCTTCCCATCGGCATGATGGGGCTCCTGCTCGTCCTCCCGTTGCTCTTCGCATCGCAGCTCAAGCCGCTCGACGGTGAAATCGCCGTGGTCGATTCAACCGGCGGCTTCGTCCAGGCCTTCGATGCACTGGTGGTGGAGCGACGTGATCGCGATCGATCCGGCGACGCCGAGGAGATCATTCGAAAACTCGGCATCGACGATCGCGGTGGCATGCTCAGCGGTGGAATCGCCGCCGCTGCCAAGGAGGCCAGCTTCGACGATGTGACGGCGACCGACTTCAAACCGGATGGAGACGACGTGATCCAGCGTCTCAAAGAGGAAGCTCGCGACGGCCAATGGATCGCGGTCGCGGTGATTCCTGAGACGCTCTTCGATGCGGAGAACTCAGACGAAGATCTCGACGACGCGATGATCGATCTGTTTCTTCCCAAGGAGACCTCGCCGCGCCACGGTGACACGATCAGCGACTTGATCCGTTCCGCGACGGTGCGAGCTCGCTTCGCCGCCGCGGGCGAGGATTTTGAATACATCCAGACCATGCTTGATCGGCCGAGCGTCGATGTTCGACGCCTGGGGATTGAGGCCGGCGCGGAATCCAGCGACTCCAAACTGCGAATGCTCGTTCCGTTTGGATTCATGATGCTGCTCTGGATCGCGACCTTCACCGCCGGGAACTTCCTGCTGACCTCAACGATCGAGGAAAAGTCCAACAAGGTGATCGAAGTCGTGCTCAGCGCCGTCGGCCCGCTGCAACTTCTCTGGGGAAAAATTCTCGGACTGGCACTCGTTTCGCTGGTGATCCTGATCACCTACGGTGGCCTTGCCATCGCCGGCATCGCCGCCCTCGCCCTCACCGATCTGTTGTCGATCTCCGTGCTGCTCTGGGCGGTGGTGTTCTTCCTGATCGCCTACTTCACGGTCGCCGCCCTCATGGCCGCGATCGGAAGCGCGGTCAACGAACTGAGCGAGGCCCAGACCTTTATGGCGCCGGTGATGGTCATTCTGATCACCCCCATGCTGCTCTGGATGCCGATCGGCGAGAATCCGAACGGCACCCTGGCCGTGGTCACCAGCATGCTCCCGCCGATCCTTCCGTTCGCGATGGTGATGCGAATCGGCGCGGCGACGGACCCGGTCCCCATCTGGCAGCTCCTGCTCTCGACCCTGATCGGCATTCTCTCGGTCATCGCATTGGTCTGGGCCGCTTCGCGGATCTTCCGCGTCGGAATCCTGATGCAGGGCAAACCGCCGTCGCCCCTAGAACTCATCCGCTGGATTCGTCAGGCGTGAGGCCGAGACCGTGAGTTCTTGGACGTCATGGACGTCATGGACGTCATGGGCGCAATGGGAGCCGTGGCTGATCGGCGGTTTCATCGCGTTGATCCTCATCGGATTCATCACCCGGGCGCTCTTCGGCGACCGGGCCCGCGGACGGCCCCGCTGCTTCCGATGCGGTCATGCCTTCGGACATGCTGAGAACATGACCTGCACCGAGTGCGGGTGGACCGCGCGAAATTCGCAGCAACGATTGAAGACCCGACGTCACTGGCGGAAGGCGACGCTGGGCGCCATTCTTCTCTTCACCTCCGCCGCCCTCATCAGACTCAACGCGGCCGGTGGCAATCCCATGTTTCTGGTTCCCGACCGGATTCTGATCATGCTCCTCCCCTTGGATCCCACTGCCGAGGGGACCATGCAAGGGCCGCTGGCGGAGGAACTTCGCCGCCGCCTGCTCATTGAAGAACTCGACGCCGACGAGGTCGCCGTCCTCTTTGATCGAATCGCCACCGGTGACGCATGGGCGAGGCCCGGAAGTGATGCCTGGCAGGCAAGGTACGGCGGGCTGGTGGATGCGTGGCGCAGCCGCCTGGTGCGTCCCGGCGATCGGGAAGCCGCGCTACTTCTTTCCATCCCACCGCGAATCGACATCGAGGTTCCGAGTGAGTGGCCTCTGGATCTCGTGGTTCCAGCGGAACTCAACGTCGAAGACTGGTGGCCGATCGGAACCGAATGCGTGATCGAGCTGCGTTGGCGCGACGCCGGCACCGATGAAACACCACCCCCACCGATCGCGACGGTGGGCTATCGCAACCGCGCCTCCGTCGGCCGGCCCCATGCCATCCAACTTCCGCCGGTCGATCAGTGGCCAAAGGATGCGACGATGGAAGCCACCATCCGCGCTCGATTCGTCGATGCCGAAGCCCTTCTGCTCGCCGACGCGGGGATCGACGCCACCAGCGACCTCGACCCGGACGGTGATCTTCTCCCGGATATCCCACCGTTTGCATCGATGCCGGCGGTCCGGTCAACCACGACCATTCTTCGACCCGTGGATCTTGGACTCCCGAACGCCGTGGCCTGGCCGGGCGATGATGTCACCGACGAAGCGATTCGCGAGATGTTTGCCCCCGGCCTGCGACGCTGGGAGAAAATGCGTCGCCCCTTCGCCATTCGGTTCGACTTCCGCCGGGCGGCAGATCAACGACTCGACGCGACGCTTCTGGGCTTCGTGGTCGAGATCATCGAACGAATGCCGGACGGTACGGACGCAGTCCGCCGACGATCGAGAATCTGGATGCCCGGCGGAATGGGACCGAACGGGAACTGGCGATCGCGATGGGGAATCTCCGAAGAAGAGATCGACGCGCTCGCCCGCGCCTTTGATCCGTCGCCGGGGAGCAGCTGGTTCATGCGAATTCGTGGCGATGCCCAACTCGCGCGACTGGCCCTGGCGTCCGTGGTGAATCAAGGCGGGGATCCCACGGTCTTCACCCGCTGGTGGTCGGGCTCGGTCGAACGTCCTTTACGGACGACCGACGAGACTCGACGACCGTTCATCCGCCGCTGGTTCTATCCAGAGGGGGTGCGACGACCCGATGCCGCCGACCCGGCCGAGGCATCACGGTGACCCACGGGCATCTGAAAGCCTGAATCCTCCGGTGATCCCCCGGGATACGAATGGCGCCGACCCCGTGAACCACGGCCGTCATCACCACCCCCCCAATCAAGCACAACCAACGGCGGCACGGACCACTCGAGACCCCGAGTGGATCTGCGAATGTCGCGGCGCGATCGGTGTTCGCTATTGCTCTCAATCAAGTTGCCATATTTCCATATCTATGATATGGTTTTCCATATCAGATGAAGACGACCCTGAACATCGATGACACGGTTTTCACCCGGCTCAAAACGGAGGCGGCGAGCTCTGGTCGGACCATGAGCGAGCTTGTCGAGTCGGCGTTGCGTCTTCTTCTGACGAGGGGTACCGGGGCAAAGGATTTGCCCTCCCTCCCCTCGTTTGACGGTGGTGGCACCACCGTCGACATCGCCGACCGCGAACATCTCTGGCGTGCCAAGGAAGGCCGCTAGAGATGTTCGTCGTCGACGCCAACGTGCTTGCGATCGCCGCGGATCGGACCGATCCCGGTCACGATTCCTGCCGCGTTCAACTCGATGCGTGGCGGGCCCAGGCGGGACCGTGGTATCTCACCTGGCCGATCGTCTTCGAGTTTCTGACGCTCACGACCCATCCATCGATCTACCGGCAGCCATGGACGGTGGAAGCCGCGTGGGCGTACGTCGAGGCGATTCTCGCCGCTCCCTCCCTATCGATGATCGCCGCGGGCGAACGCCACCAGGAGATCCTCGATCGCCTGCTCATCGACCTCCCCGATCTTCGCGGCAGCCAGATGCACGAAGCCCAGATCGCAGCCACGATGCTGGAACACGGGGTCCGCCGCATCGTCACCCGCGATACGGCGTTCCATCGATTCCCGATGCTCGACGTCGTCGACCCGCTCCGGGCCGCGTAGCGGGCCTTCAAGGTCTGAAACCAAATTTTTCCTCGAATACTCAACATCGTTCGTTGTGGAAATTGCCACGGTGGGTCGGTTATTTTGTTCCTACGACCATGTGCCGGTTCTCGCGAACAGATCGATGGTGAAGCGTATTGCCACCGATGACTCACCCAGTTTTTCAATAGAACGCACAATCTGATGGGAAAGATGTAATGACCAAAATGTCTCATGCCTTCACGGCAATCGCGGTATTCGGGTTGACTGCCACATCGCTCGCAGGCGTCGTCCCCACGTTCGCATCCTGGACCGACACCGGGAACGGATCTCTGAACGGAGTCAACTTCACCGTCGTCAAGAGCGGCGGAGGAGACGTCTCCGGCGGTACAATCCTGAGCACAGCTTTTAATGGTGATCAATGGGGCAATGCCGGCACCCAGTCTTACCTGGACTACCGTGCAGGCAACGACTTCACCATCACGTTCGACTCGGCGGTCTCGGGTCTCTCCCTCTACACGTACTACTGGCGAGGAACCGGCGCTGGTGGGGGTGTCCAAACCCTCAGCGAAGCTTTCACGGCCAACGCGGATTTCTCCGGAAGCACGTCTGGATTCACTGTCAACGGCACGGGTTAAAACAATGGCATCCTGTCGTTCTCCGGACCGGTGACCACGTTGACGATCAGCGGTGCTGGAACCAGTTTTCAAGGCTTGGCCTTGGCATACACCGCGGGGGCCCAGGCCGTGCCCGGCATCGGTGGTCTCGCGGCCATCGCAGGCATCGGCCTGGTCGGCCGCCGCCGCCGCCGCTGAAGCACACGCACCTGAACGATCGGCAGCCTGCCGATCTCCCATCGACCACACGGGCGTCGCGACCAGGTCGCGACGCCCGTGTGCATTCCCTGTCGGCTGACCCCCAACGACGCCACGACATGGCACAACCTCTTCGTGATGATCTACGCAGGCATCGACGAAGCCGGATACGGCCCCATGCTGGGGCCGCTATGCGTCGGTTGCTCGATCTTCGCGGTCGAGGACGCCGATCCCGCCGACGGACCGCCCAACCTCTGGGCTCGACTCGACGAGGTCGTGACCCGCGGCGCGAGAGACGCCCGCCGACGAATCGCCATCGACGACAGCAAAAAGCTCAAGGGATCCAATCAGGCCAAGGCGCATCCGCTGCGACATCTCGAACGAGGTGTGTTGTCGTTCCTGTCGACTCGGCTCACGGATGATTCCGATGACCAAGGACACGCACCACCCTCGACCGACGATTTGCTCTTCGCGATGACCGGCACGGATCTGCCGACCACCGTCGCCACGCCCTGGTACCAATCCAATACCACGCTTCCGGTCGCCCACGACGCCGACGCGCTCGCGATCGACGCCGCCCGGCTCGATCGCGGCATGAACGCGGCGGGCGTCCGGCTGCTCGACCTCCAGTGCGAGGCGATCGACGCCGGCGAATTCAACCGACAACTCGCGGGCGGATCGAACAAGGCGGCGATCAACCTCGACACCGTGGTTCGCCATGTGGTCCGGGTCCGAGCCGCGAGCCGGGCGGCGGACCCCCACGCCGTCCCCCGCATCGTCTGTGATCGACAAGGCGGACGGTCGCACTATCGCTCATGGCTCCAAGACTGCTTTCCAGACGGGGCGATTCGGATTCTCGGCGAGACCGACTCGGTGAGCCGGTACCGGGTGGACGACGCCGACGGTGGCTTCGTGATCGGCTTCGAGACTGGATCGGAGGATCGACATCTCCCCATCGCCCTCGCATCGATGACCGCCAAGTACCTGCGAGAACTGGCGATGGTCCGCATGAACCGGTTCTTCAAGGAACACATGCCGGACCTCAAGCCCACCGCGGGCTACGTCCTCGACGGCCGTCGCTTCGTCAAGGAGGTGGCCCCCGTCATGAAAACCGTGGGAATCGACCGATCCGAGTTCATCCGGACATCCTGAGCTAGACCCCCGAGAACCGCGATTGGGGGACGATTCCGACGATTGAACCGATGCCCACCCGCACCCCATTTCTCGGATTCGGCGTCGCGACTCAACTGTCGCGCTTGATTCGCCCGATGGTTTCCCTAAGATGTTGAATTCTCCACTCGGGGCACCGTCCCCGCCATCGCCGATCGGCGTTGGAGTCAAAGGAGCGATTCCGATGCCAGGTGACCACAACAACGACGATGACGCCAGCTGCTAACCCAGCAATGGCGCCAGCGTCGCCCCACCCGGCAACGGTCTCAAGAGAACAATCAAAGTCCCGGAAGTTCGGAATGTTTCCGAACCTCCTTCGCCCCGATCGAGGTCTGCGATCGGAACGTGATCCTCAAAAGAGCCTTTCGGCTCGCCCAGGCCAAGTGATAGCTCCAGGAACCAACGATGTCCTTCGAACTCTCCCGCGTCCGCAACATCGGAATCTGCGCCCACATCGATGCAGGCAAGACCACCGTCACGGAGCGGATCCTGTTCTATACCGGTATGAACTACAAAATCGGCGAAGTGCATGAAGGCACGGCGACCATGGACTTCCTCCAAGAGGAACAGGAGCGTGGCATCACGATCCAGTCCGCGGCCACGACCTGCCCTTGGACCTTCAACGACGAAGAATACAAGGTCAACCTGATCGATACTCCGGGCCATGTCGACTTCACCATTGAAGTCGAGCGGTCGCTCCGAGTGCTCGATGGTGCCGTGGCCGTCTTTGATGGAAAGGAAGGGGTCGAAGCCCAGTCCGAGACCGTCTGGCGACAGGCTGACCGATACGAAGTCCCGCGAATGTGCTTTGTCAACAAGATGGACAAGCTCGGCGCCGACTTCGACTACAGCTTCAAGACCATTCGGGAACGGCTCGGAGCCAATGCGATCGCGATGCAGATCCCGATCGGGAGTGGTGACGACCTCGCAGGGATCATCGACCTGCTTGAAATGAAGGCGTACTACTTCGATGCCAATGAACTCGGAGCGAAGGTCGACGAGAAGGAGATCCCCGAAGAGCTGATGGATGATGCGGGAGTCTGGCGTTCCGATCTTCTCGAGAAGGCGGCCGAACTCGACGACTCGCTCATGGAGACCTACCTCGAGACTCCCGACGAAGTCACCATCGACCAGATCAAGGCCGCGATTCGTAAGGGAACCATCGCGCTCGAATGCAACCCCGTCTTCTGCGGTTCCGCACTGAAGAACATCGGCGTGCAACGACTGCTCAACGGCGTCATCGAGTACCTCCCGGATCCCACCCAGGTGCCAGCCGTCGAAGGCACGGACCCTCGTGATCCCGACATCAAGATTCTCCGGACCCATAGCGAGACCGACCCGTTCTCCGCGCTGGTCTTCAAGGTGGTCAACGACACCCACGGCGACCTAACGTACGTCCGGGTCTACTCGGGCAAGCTCACCAAGGGCAGCCGGGTGCTCAATCCCGGGAACAATAAGAAGGAAAACGTCTCCCGGATCTACGAGATGCACGCGAAGGACCGCGACGCCCTCGACGAAGTCGGCGCCGGACAGATCGTGGCATTGATTGGACTCAAGAACTCCTTCACCGGCGACACCATCTGCGATCCCGATAAGCCGGTGGTCCTGGAACGAATGACCTTCCCCGAGCCGGTGATCTCGATGTCCATCGAACCCAACACCGCCGACGACAAGAAGAAGCTCGGCGATGCTCTGGTGACCATCCGCCGGGAAGACCCCTCCTTCCGTACCCAGTACAACGACGAGACCGGCGAGACCATCATCTCCGGTATGGGTGAACTCCACCTCGAGATCATCAAGAACAAGCTCGTCCGCGACATGAAGGTCGACGTCACCGTCGGCCGTCCTCGGGTTTCGTATCGCGAAACGATCTTGGGAACCGCCGCCGACGTTCGCGGCCTCTTCAAGAAGCAGACTGGTGGTCGCGGCCAGTTCGGCGATGCGGTCATCACGGTCAGTCCGGTCACCGAGGCGGAAGCCGAGGAACAAGAACTGAAGATGAAAAACGGCGTCGCGTTCGTCGACAAGATCGCCGGCGGCGTCATCCCCCGCGAGTACATTTCGTCGGTCGAGGCCGGGGTTCGCGCTGCTGCGGCCAGCGGTGTCATCGGCGGCTATCCGCTGATCAACGTCAAGGTGGAACTGGTCTACGGTTCCTACCATGACGTCGACTCCAGCCAGGTCGCGTTCGAACAGGCCGGCGCCCTCGCGTTCCGGCAGGCGATCACCAGGGCCGGCCCGGCCCTGCTCGAACCAATCATGAAGCTCTCGGTGGTAACTCCCGACGAGTACTTCGGCACGGTCAGCGGCGACATCGCCAGCCGCCGCGGCCACATCGTCGATTCCGAACTCCGTGGCGTCGTGCGGGTCATCACCTCGGAAGTTCCCCTCTCCGAGATGTTCGGTTACACCACCACACTCCGATCCATGACCGCCGGACGTGCGACCAGTTCGATGGAACCGGCCGAGTACCGCGTGATGCCCGACAGCCTCAAGGACGTCGTGCTCGCCGAAGCCTGATCGACGGACCACGGAACATCCAGAACACCTCATCCCCAGGCCGCTCGCGATACCCATCGCGAGCGGCCTGTTCCTTTCCCGCCGCAGCTCTGGGGGGCTCGCGTTCGTTTTCAAGGGTGAGGATCACACGCCCTCGGTCTCGCTCGCTACCGTTGCAACCAGATGAGCGACGTCACGAACACTGAAGCCAGCGATGAACTCCGGAGCGAGTATGAAATCGCTCTGGAATCATGGTTGCGCCGTCGGTTCTCGTTCTTCTGTGCGAGTTTCTTCGCACTCGAGTGTGCGATCGCGATCTTCAGCGTCACCCTCGCCATCGTCGATCCGGAAATCCCGGACATTGCCCTCGGCGAGTAGGCTGCTGGCCAGTATTCGACTTCCGATCCGCCAAGAACCCCGCCATGTCGATCGAAACGCACGATCATGACCGCCGCATGCTGGAGCGAGCCGCTCGCCGGGCGTTGCGTGGGCACGGTGACGCCGAGCCGAACCCCTCCGTCGGCTGCGTCATCGCAGACATTGACGGACAGGTGATCGCTGAGGGAAGAACCCGTCGTCCCGGCGGAGCGCACGCGGAGATCGAAGCGATCCGGCTTGCCGCCGGCGGCGCTCGCGGCGGCACCGCCTGGGTGACCCTTGAGCCGTGCAATCATCACGGCCGGACGCCGCCTTGCGTCGATGCAATCATCGCCGCCGGGATCGCGAGAGTGGTGGTCGGCAGTCCCGAGTCCCATGAACTCGCGTCGGGCGGCATGGATCGGCTCCGTGACGCAGGGATCGAAGTCGTGGTCCGACCAGATGTGGTTTCGGTTCGGCGACTTCATGCCTCCTTTCACGCCCGAGTCTCCACGGGGCTGCCGTGGGTGATCGCGAAGTGGGCCGAGACCAGCGGTGGTGCACTTTCCACGCCGCCCGGCGTCTCGCCATGGATCTCCGGTCCCCGGTCACTTCGCATGGTTCATCGGGAACGCGGACGCGTCGATGCCATCCTGACGGGAATCGGAACGATCCTCGCAGATGATCCCCGGCTTGACGCCCGGGACGTCCGCCGACGTCGCACGCCGATTCGTGTGGTCATTGATCCCGATGTTGAAACTCCCCCGAACGCCTCGATTCTGACCACGACGGGCGGACCGGTGGTCATCGCCTGCCGTGACGATGATCGAAGTGACCTTCGCGCCCGCTCCGAACGACTGACCGCCGCTGGGGCGATGGTTCTGCCGATCGGAGAGCCGGACGAAGGCTCCGCGATCGGCGACGACCACCGCACCCTCCGGGGTCGGTTCTCCGCGGGCCGCATGCGATCCCTCCTTCGACGACTGGCCGAAGAGCATGACGTCACCACGCTGCTGACCGAATGCGGTCCCGGACTTCTTCGGAGCCTCTTTGAGGCGGACCTCGTCGACGCCGCGCTCGTCTTCACGGCAACCCAGACCCCGAAGGATGAGGCTTCCCCGGACGAGCCGCGCCCCAGAGATCTACTCCGAAGCGCCTCGTTCGAAACGATCTGGTCCGGCACCCGTGAAAATGATTGCGTGGTGTGGAGCCAACGTCGAACCTGACGTCAACGCTTGAGGATTGGCCACTCGTTGGCTGCCAGCGGGATCTTCGTGCTCGCCGGAAGCAGGCGGAGCACTCCGTCGCCGTTCTCCAACGCCCAACGGCCCCCAGACCCTTCCCTCGCTACTCGCACCGCATCCAGAGGGCGACCATCAAAACCGTGGAAGACCACGGTCGCGAGCGCCAGTTCCGCGGGGAATTCCTGCACGACCACTTCGGTACCCCTCGTCGACGTGAGCGTATCGATCAACGCATTGACGTAGTCCGTCGAGGCGAGACCGGCTGTCCGTTCGTCGCCGCGGACGACTTCGATCGTCCAACGATCGAGGTCCCGCTCAAGTCTGACGAAGTCCTTCATCGCCGTGATCTCGATCGACTTCACATCCGCCGGCCGAACCCCTGAACCTGTCGGCTCGATCAAACCTAGAACCGGCGGCAGCAGACCTCGGAGCGTCGCCTCGTCGATTCGAACCACCATCGGCTTGTCTTCGATCATCGCGAAGCGATCACGACTCACCAAGCCCGCAGGTCCCCCGATGATCAACTTCTCGGTGCGACCATCATCGCGGCGAACGGTGATGGTCGCCGCCGGGTCCGCCAGTCCGAAGCGTGATGCATCGAAGTCGCCATCCACGATGAATCCATCATGTTCCACCCGACCGAGGATGCCCAGCAGACCGTCGATCACCAACGCGTCGGCCCGCGAGTCCACCGGTGATGAGAGTCTCCAACGGCGGCCCGTCCGGGCCAGAGAAGTGACCGTCGCCCCATTCTCGATGGTGACGCCGCTGATCTCCCGATCACTCGAAAACAATCGGCGCGATCGCCAGTTTCGGGGGTCATCATCGATGGAACGCTGGTGCAGATCATCATTGACCACCAGTACTTCGTCGTCACCCGCGATTCGAACCCAACTCCGTCCCGCCACCGTTCTCGCGCCCAATTCGATGCTCGACCGGAATCCCGGTCCCTCGAACCCGATGAGCGCCTCGGGCGGATCGAGGCCCAGACTCGCGAGCCCGGGTCCGTCCGCGGCGTTCACGTCCGAGATTGGCGTTCGACGACTCGCCTTGAGATCGGCCGCGGCCACGAGGAGTTGGCGGATGGCGAATCCATCGGCCGCGATATCGAAAGGCAGCACCTGCCGCCACCCTTCCTCGCCGAGTTCGAAGACGAAGGATCGAGGCGGCTCCTCGCCCGGGATTTCGACCACCAGTCGATCGATCGAGTCAACCGGAACCCCCTCGGAGAAGACGGTCGTCCGCTGAAGATCGTCGCCGGCGGCTTCCGAATTCCTCCATGCCAACGATGCTGAGATCAGCAACACGATTCCCAATAGCCAGATGAGTCCGACAGTTCGCAGGGTCATGAGGTAGCCCTCCGCATCGACCAAACCAAGGTTCCGAGGAACATCGGTCCGAGACCGAGCAACACCACCAATCCCAACCCCCATGCTGCTCGCGCCTCATCGGAGATCCCCGAGAACCGCGAAATTTCGCGACCGGTGGCCGCGGTGGCGACGAGCTCATCGAGCCCGGCGAGCCACGCGATGCTGCTCAACGCGAGTTCTCGATTCCCTGGATTGGTCAGGACCAGTCGGTCACCTCCCAGCGTTCCGGCCTCGTTGACCAGCGCCGACAGTGCCCAACCTCCAGAGCCCACCACCACCAGACGTTGCATGCCGTTCTCGCCCATCGCCTCGACCGCGACCGCGACCGGAATCGGCCCTTCAAGTCGATCGCCTCCCGGCATCTCCTCGATCTGCACGCCATCACCACGCCAGTCGTTCTCAAGCCACCGCAGCGGGTTGGGCCGGACCTCGGCCAGCACCACCACGCTTCCGGAGTTCTTCGGCGCGATGTTGATCGGCGTTGCATGTGACACGAATAACCGTTTGCCGCGAAGCGCTTCGATGATCGCCCCACCAGGTGCAGCATTCGTCGCCGGGTGACCATCGATCTCCTGCCAGGTCTTGACCGAACCACCCTCCGCCATGTCCGGCAACCATTCGAACACCACCTGTGCGGTATCGATCTCAACCCCGAGGGTCGACGCCACCGTCGACCAGGGATCTGGCGTTCCAACCAGCGGAAGCATGCTCCGCGCGACGGTCAGCAGGACCGGCTGTCCTTCGGCGATCAACCCAGCCGTCGCACCGAGCAACGCCTTCTCCGCGTCGGCGTATTCCAATCCCTGACGTTGCAACGGCGGCAACACGAACCACACCGTGGCCTGTTCCGGCAACGCGAGCGGACGATCCGTCCGGCCCGGAATCCACTCCGCGACGTCAAAGCGGGCGGTCCGCAACGCGTTGGTGATGCCGGCGACCTCCAGACCGTCGTCGCGATCGCGGAGCAGTGATCGATCTTCGGCATGGACGAACACGACCCGGGGCATCTGGCCCAGTTGAAGCGCTCGAATCGCCGCGGCCAGCGTTTCCTCGCCCTGGAACCGGCGATCGAATCCGACGACGGCGCCATCGCTGCCCTCTCGAACCGCGCTCGCGGGGAACAATTGCCAAGCAGGGATCACCAACGAACCGCGTGGACCCTCGACGATGGCCACGTCACCTTCCGCAATCGATTCCGCGATGACCGCAGCAACGAGCGGATGATCGTTCTCAAGGACGTCGAGTATGTCACCCGAGGCTCGGAGCAACACCGCGACAGACTCGATCGCGGGGATGGTCACCGCCGCCCAGTCACGGGCCGCCGCGGGAATTCCCGGATCAATCTCCCACTGCCGAAGAACGTCCGCGACCTGCTCGATCTCTCCGGCCTGCTTGCCGTTGTTCGCCGCGAGCGAGGCTTGCGCGAGACGCCAGTTCGGCAACGGTTGCTGGCTCGTACTGCGAAGAATCTCGTCGATAAACTCCGTGAACGCCCCCCCTTGATCGGCGAGGGTTCCGAAGACGAGCCCGATGCGTTCGATCAACGGACGGATGGAACTCTCGTCCGGAATCTCCAGGAGCAACGCCGCCGAGGAAGGTGCGACCTCGCGACCTACCGCCTGGAGCGACTCGAAGGCGTCGACTCCGGCTTGGATCGTGCGTTCCCAGATCGCGATCGTCGCCGCGTCTCGCGACACGAGCGATTCCAGAACGGCTTCGTATCGGCCGATCGAACGCGGGTCGACGGGGTCGATTCGCTCGGCCTCGAGGTTCGGCGTCACCTCGTCCATCCGCTGGACGACTTCATCGACCTGCCTCATGGTCACCGGATCCGCATCATCGCGAGCGACCAGCAGTCGAACCGACCAGCCAGGCTTGAGCGACTCCAGAAGGTCGATGGTGCTCGATTGAAGCGAATAGGCTCTGGTCTTGGTGAGGTCGGCCTCGATTCGCAACGGCGGCGCTTCGAGCAGTACCGAGAACGCAATCGCCGAGACGGCCGCACCGAGGACGCCAGTCGCCGAGACGAGCAGTGCGATGACCCGACGGGATCGTGTGGCCGGACGGATCCGACGAGGTGCGGCCAGTGAGATCCCACCCGCGAAGAGGAAGAACGCCGAGACCGCGATGAACCAGCCGAGGTTGGCGGAATCGAAGAGCCCGATCGCAAACTCATCCAGTCGGAGCAGCGGGTCGAGGCCGGATGTCCACTCGATCCAGGCCAGCGTCTGCTGGGGCGAGAAAAGGTCCGACGGAAGAAACTCGACGAGTACTGGCACGCCCTTGGCGACGAGGACCACCGCGAAGAACACAAAGAACGTGACGAGATAGGCGACGACCTGGCTGGAGGTTCGGGTCGAGACGAGGAGCCCCAACGCGATCAGCGAGGCGCCGGCCAGCAGAAGCCCGAGCAGACCGCTCGCGAGTTCACCGGGATCAGGATCACCGTAGATCTCCGCGACCCCAAAGAGCACGAGAATCGGAATGCCGAGAACCAGGAGGACCCCGACGCCGGCAAAGAACTTGCCGAGGACCAGTTCGTACGCGGACAAGGGCGAGGTCAGGAGAACTTCGAGCGTGCCGAGCCTGGCTTCTTCGGCGAAACTCCGCATCGAGATCGCCGGGGCAACGACCGCGATCGCCCAGCCCGCCATCGAGATCACCGCCCGCAAGGTGGCGGGCTCGCCTTCTCGAAGAGACGCGAAGGCGAAGATGATCGAGGCGACGAGGCCCCAGCCGGCGAGGATGATCCAGCCGGTCGGAACCAAAAAGTTCGACGCAAGGTCGCGACGTGCGATGGCGAGCACGCCCTTCATGGCGATTCCCCCCCTTCGCCGGCTTCCCGATCGAGCAATTGAAGAAATACCGATTCGAGCCCCGGTGCATCGTGGCGGAGCTCGATGAGAGATCCACCGGCCGCGATGATTGCGGCGCCGATCGCCTGGCATCTGTCCGGGCCATCGAATTCGAAGCGCAGGTCACCGTTCGGAGTGACCTCCGCTGGGACCGCCTCTTCCGCCAATCCAACGACCGCGGCGACCGCGGCCACCAACCTTGACTTCGACACCGCATCCGCAGGCGCGGCGATCCGAATGCAGGACCGCCCGTGCACTCCATGGCGTAGGTCATCGATGCTGCCTTCGGCCAGTTTCCGACCACCATTGAGAATCACAATGTGGTCCGCGACCGCTTCGATCTCCTGCATGATGTGGCTGGACAGCAGTACCGTCCGGGTCTCCGCGAGCTGACGAATCAAACGACGAAAATCGCGAAGCTGTCGCGGATCGAGCCCTACGGTCGGCTCATCGAGGACCAGGAGGGAGGGATTGCCCATCAACGATGCGGCTAACCCCGTGCGTTGCCTGAAGCCTTTGCTCAGTTGGCCGATCAGTCGGCGAGAGACCGAGGCGAGATCACATGCCTCCAGGGCGAACCCGGCAGTCCGATCGATCGTCGCCCGATCGAGTCCTAGAAGTCTGCCCTTGAATCGGAGGAATTCGATGACCCGCATTTCGGGATACAAGGGTGCCGATTCGGGCAGATATCCGAGTCGGGCGAGCGCGGCCCGACGCTCGTGGGGCATGGCGTGGCCGGCGACCCGCAACGACCCTTGATCCGGGGGCAGCATTCCGGTGATCATCCGCATGGTCGTCGTCTTGCCCGCGCCGTTCGGACCCAAAAGACCACAGACCATGCCATCCGGAACCTCTAGATCGAGGCCCTTGACCGCCGTGAACCGGCCGTATCTCTTGGTAATTCCCTTCGCCTGAATCATCTGGGAAGGTCGTTCCGGACTCGGCTGTCCATACGTCGACGGCCCCCGGCGGGTCGTGCTCACGATGGCGGAACCCCATCCTACCGCCGCCCGAATGGTCCCGGTGGAAGGGCGAAAGGCACCCCCTCCCATCCAAACAATCGGCTCGGGCTTCAGCGAGCATCGATGCCGGGCCGATATTCCCTCATGCGGTCTTCCGAGATACGCTTCCCGATCCCACTTGTCGTCCCCAGGAGCACTCGGCCGATGAACGATGCCGACTCCAGATCACGTGCCCGACTCGTCCTTCCCCCAGGGATCGCCCCCGAAGCGTTCCTCGACCGGATGCCGGATGTGGTCGCAGACTTCATCCGCTCCGCGTGCGATCTCGTGACCGACGAGATCACTGGCGGTGACCCTCGAATCACCGCGGCCCTCGACGGGCTCGGAGAAGGGGTCGCCGTCGTCGTCGAAAAGGGCGAGATCGTCTGGATGAACGACCAACTCGCTGACCACACCCCGGAATTGCTGCGGCTCTTCTCGGATGCCGCCGCGGAAGCCATCGCCGGCTTCATGGAACATCCGGACGTCGATAATGGTGAATCAGCCAGGATGGACTTCAGCCACGGTAATCGTCACTACGCCGTGATCTGCTCCCCGATGCCCGACGATCCGACTCGACGAACCGTGGCAGCTCTGATCTCCGATGTCACCGATCTGAAGCAGACTGAACTGCTCGTCGAGGAAATCGATCACGCCGGCGGAGACCTCCTTGATCTTGATCCGGACACCATCAATCCGCTCGACGTGGGTGCCCGACTCCGCCTCGTCGAAGACAAGGTGATTCGAACGATTCGCACCGTGATTGGCTTCGAGCACTTCGAAATCCGACTCGTCGATCGAAAGAACGGCCAGCTTGAGTTGGTGATGGGCTCTGGAATGGAACCGCTCTCGATCGGTGAGCGACTCTTCGCGAGTCGGACCGACAACGGAATCTCCGGAAGGGTGGCGACCAGCGGCGAGGCCTATCTTTGCGGAGACACCCGCGAGGATCCGTTGTACGTGACCGGAATTCCCGATGCCCTGAGCAGTCTGACGGTACCGCTCAAGTTGCGGGATCGGGTGGTCGGCGTCCTGAATCTGGAGAGTACCGACACCGACGCCTTTGATGAACGTGATCAGATGCTGGTCGAGCTCTACGGTCGATACGTCGCCATGGCGATCAACATCCTCGACATGCTGGTCGTGGAGCGATACACGACGAACCACAGCTTCTCCAGCACCGTGCTCGGGGAACTGAACCAGCCGCTCGAATCGATCACGAGGAATGCCGCCGAACTCCGCGCGGGCTATGTCGGCGACGGACCGATGGCTGAGAAACTGGATGCGATCATCGCGTCGGTTGAATCGGTTCGATCCAGAGTGCTGGCCTGTACTTCAGGACCGCAGACCATCCTCGGAACCTCCGACGACGAATCGGAATCGATCGAAGATCCCATGATCAGCGGACGACGAATACTCGTCGCCGATGATGAAGAGACCATTCGCGGCGCGATCAAGCTGCTTCTGGAGCAGCGAGGCGCACACGTCGAAGCCCATACCGACGGATCAGGAGCCATCGAATCGCTCGAATCGGGCGGTGCCCCGTTCGACCTCGTCATCTCGGACGTCCGAATGCCCGACCGGAACGGCTATGAAGTCTTCCGCGCCGCCAAGAATCTGGATTCCGATCTTCCGGTGATTCTCATGACCGGATTCGGCTACGACCCTCATCACTCGATCGTTCGATCGAGCCAGGAGGGCCTCGAAGCGTTTCTGTTCAAGCCGTTCCAGGTCACGCTGCTGATCGACGAAGTCCACAAGGCACTGGCCACTTCACCCTCGTCGAGCGACTGAGCCTCCTCACCTTGCGTGCGAACGAGCCTCAAAATCATGACGACAGAAGATCGCCGCCCGATCGGGCTTGATCATGCTTGATCATGCTTGATCATGCTTGATCATGCGCCCGGAAGTCGGCCCGAGACCACTCGGTCCAGTGCATCGACATCCTGATGGAGCTGGATCTCCTCGAACCCCGCCGCCGCAAAGAGGCTTCGAACCGCCGATGCTTGGTCGTACTGCATTTCAATCGCCAGCACGCCCCCGGGCACGAGCCAGGCCGGTGCTCCATCGATCACCTTCCGAATGACCTCGAGACCGTCCTTGCCGCCACGGAGTGCCGTCGCGGGTTCGTAATCACGGACATTGGCAGGGCAGAGATCGAATTCGGCATCGCTGATGTAAGGGGGATTGGAGATGATGAGGTCGAACGTTGATCGTTCCTCGGGGGTCATCGGCTCGTACAGGGAGCCGAGTCGGACATCGACGCGATCCGCCTGGAGGTTCCGGGCGACGTTCCGCCTCGCCAGTTCTGCGGCGGCACCCACCAGTTCGGTCGCCACCACGCTCGCCCGCATGAAACTCCCGGTCTTGACGCGAGCCGATGGGGGCTCCGCCGTCTCGCGCGGCACTCCATCATCCGCGTCCGAATCCTGCCGGTCAGCAATCGACGGCTCGACCTCTGGATCGAGCTCTAGATCGTGGCCCTCATCTTCCTCATGCCCCGCTTGCCCCCCGTTGCCGCCGGTCGCAGGCCCCCCGCCCACATCGAGTGCCGAGGAGAGTCGGACCAGATCGGCCTGGGCTGCCGCCTCTGCCTGCTGCATCCGTGCCGCCGCCCGATGGGGGCGATCGATCAGGTTCAGCAAGGCGATGGACACACATCCGGTCCCCGTACAGAGGTCGAGAATTTGGGCGGAACCCGACGCGGCGGTGAGCCGACGATGCCCCACTTCCACGAGGGTCTCCGTGGCAGGCCTCGGGATCATGGTGCTCGAGTCGACTTCGATTCGAGCCTGATGGAACCAGGCTTCACCCACGAGATATTGGACCGGCTCGTGCGCCGCGGCTCGTTTGACCCACGACCGGAGGGTCGCACGTTCTTCCTCGCTGGCGAGACGATCAGGCTCCATATAGAGGCGGAGCCGCTCCGCACCGATGGCGGCGGAGAGAAGCATGTCCGCACAAACGGCCGGTGAATCCACCCCATTCGCCTCGAGGTGGGTCCTGATCCAGGTGCGAAGCCGTCCGGTCGTCCATGGTTCTTGATCTGGCACGCCAGCATCCTACGGGCGGAGTCTCCAAAAAAGGGCGACTCCGCCGAAAGTCCCGACCGGATGTATGATTCTCATGAACCGTCGGCAGGGCGGGCCGCCCCTTCCCCGACTTCGAGTCAAAACTAGAGAACAAGTGACTACCGACCTCCGCATCGATGCCCTCGTAGACCGAATGACCGCTTCCGGAAAGTTCGCCTCCATCGACGCCAGCGACGGCATGGTCAGATGCCGCGCACGTGATGTGGAGAGTGATGCGTTCTACATCCTCATCCGCGCCGAGGCCGGCTTGATCGTTCGATTCGAGACGCCTGATCGCTGGCTCAGCGAGTCGGTGGAAGCCGAGCTATACCACTCCAGCGATTCGCTGGAGGAACTCCTCGAAGAGTCGCTCGACGAACTGGAATGGCCAATCGATGAGATTCCGGTGACGACCTTCCGTCACTTTCGAAGCGACGATCTCCTCTACACCTTCGAGAATGACATACCAACCGGTGGCGATCCGACCGAAGTGGGCGGAACCTGGCTTCTCGCCTACGAAGCGACCTTCCGCGAACTCGGCGATGTCGCGGGTGAGACCAAAGATGCGTGATACCTCCGAGCCCTGCATCCTTGAACATGACCACGAGTTTTTCCGTCGATCGGCCGCAATCTGATGGCAACACGCGTCCTCATGCTGGGTTGGGAATTTCCGCCGTTCATCACCGGTGGCCTCGGTACGGCCTGCCACGGGCTGACGAGAGCGATGGACCGCGCCGGCATGGAAACGACGTTCGTCCTTCCGAAGAGCGTTCCGGGTGATGCGGAAGATGCGGCGCACGTCGAGCTGGTGAGCCCTGCAAGCAGTATGGGCGACACGCTCCCCGAGTATCAGCCTCAAGCGATTAGAGCCGCCACCACCACGACCACCACCGTGTCCCGGACTGTCACCCACACCCCGGAGCAGCAACTGGTGGAAGTCGTTCGCGAAATGCGTGAACGGTTCAAGCACACTCGTTTCGTTGATCTTCCGATCGAGGTTCAGTCCGTCTATCGGGAACAGGAATCAACCTGGCAGCGGGTGATCGAGGAGTACGATCTCGATGAGAGCCGTCTGGAGACTCTGATCGAGGCGGGCGCCTTCGGAGATCCGGTTACGACGACGGAATCGATCGCCCTTCGATCAGCCATTCCCGAACGGGATCCCGAAGAAGCCGGAATGCCCGCACGTGGAAAACAATCCGCGGATTACGGCGGCGATCTGATCGGACAGGCCCACGCCTACGCGAAGTTCTGTCTCGAGGTCGCCAAACGGACGAAGTTCGACGTGGTGCATGCCCACGACTGGCTGACCTACCCCGCCGGCCTGGCGGTCGCGCAGCTCACCGGCAAGCCGCTGGTGGTCCACGTGCACTCGACCGAGTTCGATCGTTCCGGTGAGCACGTCAACCAGGCGGTCTACAACATCGAACGTCGCGGGATGCACGGCGCGATGCAGGTCATCGCGGTCAGCCAACTGACCAAGAACCTCTGTGTCGCCCGCTACGGAATCCCGCCCTCGAAGGTCGACGTCGTCTACAACGGCATCGAATTCGACTTGGCGGCGAAGGGCGTGAAGACGATCGCCTCCAAGGACAAGATCGTCCTCTTCTTCGGAAGAATCACCATGCAGAAGGGCCCGGAGTACTTCGTACAGGCCGCGAAGCGGGTGCTGGACGTGATGGAGGACGTCAAGTTCGTGGTCGCGGGCAGTGGTGATCTCGCATCGATGATGATCGAGATGGCCGCGGAGATGGGCATCGGACACAAAGTGCTCTTCACCGGGTTCCTTCGCGGCGGTGACATCAAGCGGGTCTTCTCCCTGGCGGATCTCTACGTGATGCCAAGCGTGAGCGAGCCCTTCGGAATCGCGCCCCTCGAGGCCATGAGCCACGATGTCCCCGCGCTGATCTCGAAGTCCAGTGGCGTGAGCGAAGTCCTCACCCATGCCCTCAAGGTCGACTTTTGGGACGTCGAGGAGATGGCGAACAAGATCGTCGCGGTGCTGCGGCACCCGCCGCTTCGCAAGGCCCTTCGAGACAACGGCCAGTTCGAGATCCGGGCCCTCACCTGGGACGGGGCGGCCACCCGCTGCGGCCAGGTGTACGACCAAGTCCTGCGGCAATTCAACGCCAAGGCCTGACCCCCCCGGGAACTGCCCCTCTCCACCCTCAAAACGCCCCGAAAGCCGTATAGTTCCCTCGGCCGTCCCGCTACAATCGCCGACCTTGAATCCGGTCTTGCCGGACCTGCGGAGATGTCGACGAATGGCTTTCTTCTTCAAACCAAAAACTAAGACGAGCCCGCCCGCTCGGACCGAGATCGCCCTTCCCTCCATGACGACCATGGACGTCGGAAGAACCGTGCCGCCGGATGATCCCGCGGTCGAACGACGGATCATCGAAGTTGGTACCGAATTTCTCGATCTCGCCCGGGGCGGCAAGGCCGGTGTGCTCAACGCTGCCTTCTGGTCCGACAAGTTGATGGACTGGGCGATGCAGGACGAGGCATTCAAGGTTCAGTTGTTCCGCTTCGTCGATGCCTTTCCGATGCTCCGCACCCCGGAGCAAATCCATGACCATCTGGTCGACTACCTCTCGCAACCCGGAGTCACTCCTCCGCCCGGCATGGATCTGGCGATCAAGGCGGGCGGCGTCGCCAAGTCGATGTTCGCCCGGACGATGGCCAAGCAGATCACCGGCATGGCCGAGAAGTTCATCGCGGGTACCGACGCTGCAGACGCTCTCCCGATGCTCGAGAAACTCTGGAAACGCGGACTCGCATTCAGCGTCGATCTTCTGGGCGAAGCCTGCGTCTCCGATGTCGAAGCGACGGACTACTGCGCCAAGTACATGGACCTGATCGAGAATCTCCCCGATGCGGTCAACGGCTGGCCGGAAAACGAGAAACTCGAACGTGACCATCTCGGCACGGTTCCACGAACCAACGTCTCGATCAAGATCAGCTCCCTCTATGCGAAGACCGATCCCATCGACACCGCGGGCTCGATCGACGGCCTGATCGACGCCCTTCGACCGCTGCTCCTCAAGGCCCGTGAGAACGGCGTCTTGGTCAACTTCGACATGGAGCAATATGCCCTCAAGGACCTCACGCTCGAGCTGTTTATGCGGTGCTGCGAAGAGATCGACTTCAACGCGGGAATTGCGATGCAGGCGTACCTGCGTTCCGGGGACGACGACGCGGCACGGATTATCGAATGGTCGAAGCGGACCGGACGACAGGTGACCGTCCGCCTCGTCAAGGGTGCCTACTGGGATTACGAGACGATCCACGCAGAGGAGATGGGCTGGCCGGTCCCCGTCTGGAGCCGAAAATCCGATTCGGATGCCTGCTTCGAACGGATGGCCAGAGCCTTCATTCATTCGACTCCGCGGACGCTCGAAGAGGGCGGCGTAAAACTCGCGCTGGGAAGTCACAACGCCAGATCGATCGGGGCGGCGATCGCCGAACTCGAGAAGGCCGGTCTGCCGAAGGCGGCCCTCGAAATTCAAATGCTCTACGGGATGGCCCCGGAATTGAAGCAAGCCGCGAGCGAGATGGGCTTCCGGGTTCGCGAGTACGTCCCGGTCGGCGAAATGATTCCCGGCATGGCGTATCTCGTCCGACGGCTCCTCGAGAACACTTCCAACGAGTCCTGGCTTCGCGCCGGATTCATGGACAACGCCGATGCCTCCACGCTTCTTGCGTCTCCACATCAGGAATTCGCTCGGGATCCCGGAGTCGAACGAATCCGTGGCGCCGCAGAAAGACACCGACTCTCTGCGGACGACCCCGACGTCGGAGATGGTCGGCCGTTCTTCACCGAACCAATGCGGGACTTCTCCGCCCGGAATCAACGAGAGGCCTTCGCCAGATCAATCGAAGCCGCAGCGGTTCCGAAGATCGCCAATGATGGAACCGTCGCGGGCGCGGTGGCGGCGATCGACCGGGCTCACGCCGCCTTCCCGGCATGGCGGGACGTACCGGTCCGCGATCGATCCGCCGTACTGGTCAGGGCCGCGGCAATCATGCGGCGACGCCGCGACGAACTCAGCGGCATCATCATCAAGGAGAGCGGAAAACCCTGGGTGGAAGCCGACGCGGACGTCTGCGAATCGATTGACTTTCTCGAGTTCTACGCCCGCGAAGCCGTCGGCTTGTTCGACCCGAGACGACTCGGCCACTTCATCGGCGAGATCGACGAGATCATCCATCAGCCTCGCGGCGTCGCCGTGGTCATCAGCCCATGGAACTTCCCGCTGGCCATCTGCGCCGGCATGACCGCCGCGGCGCTGGTCTGCGGCAACACCTGCGTGATCAAGCCCGCCGAGCAGACGCCGGGAATCGCCCGGATCCTCCACGACATCCTGATGGAAGCCGGATGCCCTCCGGACGCCTGTGTATTCCTCCCCGGTCCGGGCGAAACGGTGGGCGCGACGCTGGTTCGTGACGTGCGGACCGCGATCATCGCCTTCACCGGTTCGATGGCCGTCGGCCTCGACATTCTGCAGGCGGCAGGCGTCACGCCGGACGACCAGCACCACGTCAAGAAGGTCATCTGCGAGATGGGCGGCAAGAACGCGACGATCATCGATGCCAGCGCCGACCTCGACGAAGCAGTTCTCGGGGTCCGACATTCTGCATTCGGTTTCAGCGGCCAGAAGTGCTCGGCCTGCAGCCGCGCGATCGTGGTAGAGACCGCATACGACACCTTCCTCGAGCGACTGGTCGAATCGACTCGCACCCTGGTGGTCGGAAACCCACTTCACCCGGGCACCGACGTGGGCCCGGTGATCGACCTCGACGCAAAGCGCAAGGTCGAAAAGTACATCGAGATCGGTTCCCAGGAAGGACGACTCGAAGTCTCCCTGCCGATCCCCGCGGGCCTCGAAGCCGAAGTCGGACTCCCCTACGCCAGCCCTACCGTGATCAGTGGCATCGAACCCCACCATCGCCTGGCCAACGATGAGGTCTTCGGACCGTTGCTCGCAGTCATGAAGGTCAAGGACTTCGACGCTGCGCTCCAGCTCGCCAACTCGACCCGATACAAACTGACCGGCGGAGTCTTCAGCCGGAAGCCCAGTCACCTTGACCAGGCGCGGCGCGACTACCGCGTCGGCAACCTTTACCTGAACCGCGGGATCACCGGGGCGCTGGTCGGACGGCAGCCCTTCGGCGGATTCGGCATGTCCGGGGTCGGTACGAAGGCGGGCGGGCACGACTACCTGATGCACTTCGTGGAACCTCGTTGCATCACCGAGAACGCGATGCGCCGTGGCTTCGCCCCAGGCCTCGTCGAGTAGTCACTCGAATTCCAGCCCTTTAGAACGTGCCATCATCGGATGTATCGGATGCATCGCATGCTTGCGGCCGAGCATTCGGACGATTCGAATTTCTGGCCGATCGGCTGAACCGCCACTGGATCTCGCGAAATTGGCTTCCCCGGATTCCGAAGAAAAGATTGACGGAGTGCCAGCACCGATCCGACCGATAGGCGGAATAGAACCCCTCGGAGACCCTGAAAAATGTTGCGATCAAGAAAACTCTGCCTCATGGCATCCGCGTTTGCCTTCATCCTCGTCGCCGTGGTCTGCGGTTGGTCACCGGAAAAGTGGCTCCCGGAGGTATTCGGCGAGCCCGTCGCATCGACGTCGGCGAATGGGGCGGATGTCTCTTCAGCCGTCGAATCGACGGCGGTGACGCCAAGCAGATTCATCGTGCGATCTCTGGGCTTCATGGCCTTCGGATTGGCCGTGACCCTCCTGATCGGCGTCAGCAATCGACGAATTCGAACCGGCACGCTGTTGACCACCGCCATGTCCATGCTCGGTCTCGCCGCAGGAGGCATCTTCACATCCGTACAGGACGGCTTCCCTGGCTGGAAATTGATCGGCGTGATCGCGGTCACGATGATCCTCGGACTCTGGTCACTCGGGCTTCTTCTTCTCGGCGAACGGCATCTCAAGGAGGAAGAGGAAGAAGAAGAAGAAGAAGAAGAAGAAGAAGAAGAAGAAGAGGAAGAGGAAGAAGAAGAAGAAGAAGAAGAAGAAGAAGAAGAAGAAGAAG
>JAPKCC010000177.1 GCA_028823105.1 Phycisphaerales bacterium
CTTCGCGCGTGCCCCAGAGGTTGTAGAGCGTATTGACGCTGAGCGATGCCTCTTCTGCGAGCTTGCGCATCGACAGCGCCCCGAGCCCGCCCCGGCTGAGGAGGACCCGCGCTGCCTCGAGAATCTTCTGGCGACGCAGCTCGATGTTGCGCTCGCGCAGGCCGATCGGGGATTGTCTCTCGTCAGTAGCTTCTTGCGACATTGTGTCAACTTGATACGATGTCTAAAGTTCGTTGTCAACCGGCGGGCCCTCTCACTGCTGGGTCAATGGAAAGAAGAGGAACCCAGCAATGAAGAAAGCACTACTGGCCATTGTGGCCCTTCTCACGGTTGCGGTCCTGTGGCTGTTCGTTGCGGCAAGCGGCTGGCTCGGAAGCGACGAGGAACGCGGCGAGATCCGTGCGGTGTCCCGCCCCACCGCCACGACCCTGGAGAGAAGCGCGGTACAGACCGAGACCGCGCGCATGCTCGGCGCGTCACCCAACAAGCAGATCCTCTTCGGTGATTTCCACGTGCACACGACCTTCAGCTTCGACGCCTTCATGATGGGCCTCCCGATCGCCGGCGGAAAGGGCACCTCACCGCCGGCCGCCGCCTGCGACTTCGCCCGCTTCTGCTCAGCCCTCGACTTCTGGTCGATCAACGATCACGCCGAGACGCTGACTCCGGATCTCTGGCAGGAGACGATCGAGTCGGTCCGCGAATGCAACGCCGCAGCCGGCGATCCGCAAAACCCAGACCTCGTGACCTACCTGGGTTGGGAGTGGAGCCACATCGGCAGCACCCCGGAGAACCACTACGGACACAAGAATGTGGTATTGCGGGGGCTGGCCGACGACGAGATACCGACACGGCCGATCGCGGCGCGACCGCCCCCGAGCGACGGAGGACTGGGTTTACCCTTTGTAGCCAAAGCGGCTCTCGCCGCCGTCGCCGGAGAGCGCGGCCGCAGCTTCGCGCGATTCATGAGCAATGCCGAAGCAGTAGACGAGTGTCCGGACGGAGTCCCGGTCCGGGACCTCCCAACCGACTGTCGCGAATCCGCGCCGACACCGGAGGCGCTCTTCGACAAGCTCGACGACTGGGGTCATGACTCGATCGTGATCCCCCATGGCACGGCCTGGGGCCTGTATACGCCAGCCGGCTCAGACTGGCGCAAACAACTACCGGGCAACGATCCAAAGCGCCAGACGCTAGTCGAGATCTACTCGGGGCACGGCAACTCGGAGCAGCTGCCCAGCTGGCGATCCGTCGATGTCGCCGCGGACGGCTCTCGCACCTGCCCTGCGCCTAAGGGCGGTTATCTACCGAGCTGCTGGCATGCGGGCACCCTCGTCGAAGCGCGTTGCAAGGAGATAGGCGAGAGTGATGATGAGTGTGCGCGCCGCGCTGCGACAGCGCGTGCGAACTACGTTGCCGCCAACCAGGCAGGCTCGTTGACGTTGCCCGGCTATGAAGCCAATGATTGGCTGAATGCTGGCCAGGCACCACCCGACATGTTCCAGCCCACCTTCAACTATCGGCCGCGTGGCACAGCACAGTACATGCTCGCGCTCCGCGACTTCAGCGACCCATTGAATCCGAAGGGCTTCGACTTTGGCTTCATCGGCTCGAGCGACAACCACACGGCGCGCCCGGGTACGGGCTACAAGGAACTCGGCCGCGGCGATATGACCGAGGGGCGCGGCCGGATCGGGGATACAAACCCGGACAACAGTGGCTTCTTCGGCTCGAGCAATGACGCCGACGCGCCCGCCGCCGAGTCCGTTCCCTTCGTGAGCAGTGGGCAGAGCCCTCTCCAGCTCTTCGAAATCGAGAGAGGGTCGGCGTACTTCGTGACGGGGGGCCTAGTCGCCGTCCACTCCGCAGGGCGCGACCGCGATGCAATCTGGGATGCTCTCCAGCGCAAGGAGGTCTATGCCACGAGTGGCCGGCGCACGCTTCTTTGGTTCGACTTGCTGGGGTCCGATCTGATCGACGGCTCCGCCTCGGTTCCAATGGGCGCCACTACGACTCGCAGCGAAACCCCGCGGTTTCGCGTGCGCGCCACCGGCTCCTTCGAACAGAAGCCCGGCTGCCCCGACGACGTCGTCGCTGCACTGGGCGAGGAACGTGTAGACCACGTCTGCCTCGGCGAGTGTTACAATCCGAGCGACGATCGACGCCCGATCACACGCATCGAGATCGTGCGCATCCGTCCGCAGGCCCATGCAGACGAACCGCTCGACGGGCTCGTCGAAGACCCGTGGCGCGTGCTCCCCTGCCCCGCCGACGGATCGGGCTGCGTCGTCGAGTTCGCGGATAGCGAGTTCGCCGGATCGGGCCGCGACGCAACCTACTACGCGCGTGCCATCGAGGCGCCCGCTCCCCTCATTCACGGAGAGAATCCCCTTGGCTGTCGCTATGACGAGCAGGGGAACTGCGTCGAGATCACGCCCTGCGGCGTGAACACCCCCCAAGAGGACGACTGCCTCGGGGAGGCTGAGCCGCG
>JAPKCC010000013.1 GCA_028823105.1 Phycisphaerales bacterium
GCATGATCCGGCATGATCCGGCCGGAACCCGCCTGAACCGGCCAGGCCGTCGGGGATCAGTGGAAGGACTCACGAACCACCACGCCGGGGGCCCGCTGGAGCATTCCCAGTAGGCCACGGACCGCGGCGCCGCGGCCGCGGCCGATCTCCATCAGCGACTCTCGGAATGCCTCGACGATCCAATCGACGTCTTCGTTGGAGATCACCAGCGGCGGAACGATCTTGATCACCCCGCTCCCCTTGCTCGTCGATTGGGCGAGCAAGCGGTGCTTGGCCAACAGACGAACCACCAGCGCTTGCGCCACGAGGGTTGGAGTCCGACCGGCAAGGCCGGGAAGTTCGATCGCGAGCGCCGATGGATCAATCTCGATGCCGATCATCAAGCCACGGCCGCGCACTTCGCGGATCCCGGGCACGTCGGCGGCCACCCGTCGCAGCCCGCGGATCAGGGCGGCGCCGCACTCCGAAGCTCGTTCGATCAGTCGCTCCTCGCGAAGCACGTGCAGCACCGCCAGGCCATTGGTCATCGCGAGGGGGTTCTCGCGAAACGTCGAACTGTGGACCACGGAGCGTTCCACCGAATCGAACACACGGTCGAAGATCGGCGCCCGACCGAGGATCGCCCCCAGCGGCACGGTTCCCGCCGACAGCCCCTTGGACAGACAGACCATGTCCGCTTCAACGCCGTCCACCCTGCTTGCCAGCGCCGCGCCCGCTCGCCCCAGTCCGGTCTGCACTTCGTCGGCGACCAGAAGCGTCCCCGTGTCGCGGCAGATCTCCGCAACCTCCTTGAGCACGCCGGCCGGATGTGGGATCACACCCTTTCCCTGGATCGGTTCGAAGAAGAACGCCGCGACGGATTCGTCCTCCAGCGTCCTTCGGAGGGCGTCGAGGTCTCCGAAAGGAACCTCCCGACATCCAGGCATCAGCGGCTCAAAGCCTCGCCGCAACCAGTCCGATCCGTTGATCGAAAGGGCACCGAGCGTGAGCCCGTGAAACGCATTCGACCAGTACGCGAAACCGGACCGTCCCGTGGCGGCACGGGCGATCTTCATGGCAGCCTCGATCGCCTCCGCACCGCTGTTGACGAAGAAGACCCGGTCGTCCGGGCGATCAACGAATCGCTTCAGCGATTCCGCCAACGCCACCGCGAGCGGCGGCGTATCAAACTGCACCAGCGCCGGGGGCGCGATCCGCAGCGCCTGTTCTAGCGCATCACGAACTACGGGATGGTTACGTCCGAGTGAGAGGCTCGCAAAACCGCCGATCGCGTCGAGATAACGGTCACCCGCCTCATCGAAGAGGTACGGCCCCTCTCCGCGGACGAATCGTTTTTCGAAACCGACCAGACGAAGCAGATCGTGAAAACGAGGGTTCAGATGCTGTGCGTAGGCGGGACCGGAATCCGGTCCGAACGAGTCGAGAATCGCCTGCAGGTCGAATGACGCCATGCGTACCTTTGCTTCTTACTCCGCCCGCCGGCATTCCGCTGGCGGCAGGCATCAGTCATCCGAGGCGCGTTTCAGCGAACGCAGCACGCCCGCGTGATCGGTGTCATTGTTGTAAAAGATGAACGCCGAGATGTCGCGGCTGTCCGTAAATGCGACGGGCCCCACGCCTTTGGCCAGGAACATGTACTTCCAAGCATTCACCGACGCGGGTCCAATGCTGCCGTTGTACGAGACCTTGATCAATCTGGTGCCATAGGTTCCGTGCGGGACCTTCACCTTCCAACCGCCCAGATCGGTCCAAGTGCATTTCACCTTACCGGAGTAACTCACATCGGTCGGAGAATCCAGATCGAAGATGCTGATCTTGATCTCTTCGCTCACTTCGTTCTTTGCCGTCGACGAGGCATGGACGATCGGCTCCGGCGGCGAAAGCCGGATGATGAACGCATTCGGCTTCGAGACATCGGTCGCCGCGACAAGTCCGTGGTCCTTGTCCTTCTTTAGGTACCTGGTGGTTCCGCTGGGGAGTTCGACGGCCCAGCCCTTGACTCCTGCACCCGGCTTGCTTCCCGGGGCTCGATCGATCCGAGTCAGGACGTGCTTGAGCGTCTTCTTTCTTTCCTTCGGATGATCAAAAATGTACACCGTTGATTCGAGCGGAAGCCAGTCGGCGGCGTCGGTGATCGTGGGCACCGAGGCATCGGGGCCGAGCACCACACCGGGAAGGCTCGCGAGGATCCGCTGCGCGTCGCGCTGCGGAAGCGTTTTCAGCGGGTCATCCTGGGTGCTACCGGATGCCGAGAACAAAATGGACAGGATCAGGGTGTGAATGAAGGTCATCGCCGCATGGTACCGGCTCACCGCAACTTCCTGTATTCGAGATCGAGGTTGGAGACGAAATCGGAATTCCGGCCTTGCAGGACGTAAGATCCAGCATCGGGCCGATGCGGCCGATGCGGCCGATGCGGCCGATGCGGCCGATCATGGAAGCCCCTGCCTCGCGGATCACCTATGAAGGAAGCGGATCAAATGGCGACGGGTAAGACTCCCTCGGGCGCCGAGCCGGTCATCGCGGTGCTCGTCCCCACCTATGACAACCGGTCAACCCTCGATGCGGTGCTTCGCGGCGCGGCCGCGCACGGCCTCCCCGTGGTGGCGATCGACGACGCCAGTACCGATGGCGGCGACGCGGTGCTGGCGGAACTCGAGGCCGAAGGCGTCGTCCATCGACGGCTCCGACTCCCTCGAAATCTCGGCAAAGCCGGCGCGCTCCGCGCCGGTTTCGAACTCTGCCGGCAGGCTGGCTTCACGCATGCGATCACCTGCGACTCGGACGCCCAACATGACACCGATCTCATTCCGATCTTCGCGGAGGCGACTCGAACCGACGCCGGCGCGTATCTTCTGGGCTGCCGCTTCCCACTTCATCCCGACCAGCCGCGTCGCAACCTACTGGGGCGGATCTTGAGCAACGTCGCCATCCGTGCGCATTCCGGCGTGACGGTGGGTGACGCCGCGTGTGGATTCCGGTGCTGGCCGCTGGAACTTCCCGCGACGGTACGCGGGCTCTCCGGCCGGTATGCATGGGAAGAAGAGATGATCACTAGAGCAGCCTGGGCCGGCTGGCCGATCACTTCGATCGACGTTCCCGCGATTTACCATCCGCCATCGACCCGAGTGAGCCACTATCGCTTCCGACGAGACTGGTCCGAGGGCATCGGGATCTACCTACTCCTGCTTCTTGAAGCAGTCCTTCCACGCTTCTCGCGATCTTCGGGTGGCAGGCGCCCGTTTCGAGACGGATTCCTGCGGCGTTTCGATCGATTGCTCTCTCCGGGCCCGCTTCGTGGTCGTCGGCTGGAAGCCGCGACAGCGCGTTGGTTCCAGGTCATTGCCCTCGCGATCGGCGGACTGACCGCCGTCATCGCCCCCCCCTCGATCGTGACGCTCGCAGCGATCGCGTGGATCGGCTGGAGGTGGCATGCGGGTTTCGCCGCGATGGTCATCGCCGCCACGCCCAGCCTGCTTGAATTGGAAGCCTTCGACGGCAAGATGGAATGGTTCATCCTGGTCGCGGTCGCCTGCCTGCTCTCGGGCGTGATTCGAAAACCCGCGTCGACACGCCAACCCTGAACTCAGACACTGGTGGATCGTCCCGCGGTCTCAATCAGTCGCCCGCGGAGCAGCTTTCCGGTCAGGGTACGCGGCAACGAATCCACGAAGTCGATGACTCTCGGCCGCTGATGCGGTGCGAGTTCACGCGCTGCCAAGGATCCGAGCGCTCGGCGTACCGAAGCTTCCAGTTCGAGATCACCTGGACGATCGACGACCACCACCGCCCGAACTCTGGTCACCGTCTCAGTCAACGGCAGGGGAATGATCGCCACTTCCCGGATCGCCGGATGACCGGCGAGCACTCCTTCGACTTCGGTGGGATTTACTTTCAACCCACCGACATCGAATTGGATCTTCGATCTCCCCGTGATCTCGACCCGCCCATCGCCATGCACTCGGCCAAGATCGCCGGTCCGAAAATGGCCCTCTAATCGACGGCCGAGATCGACCTTCGCATCTCGCGCCGTCAGATAGCCGGCGAACATCGCGTCGCTCTGCACCACAAGCTCGCCCGAGCCTTCGCTGGTCACGACGGGCGATTCCCCGGCATCCTCATCCACCACCGTGGCCACCTGTACCGAGACGCCATCGACCGCTGAATCGACGCCGTCCATTCCGTACGTGATGGTCCCGAGTTCGGTCGCACCGTAGAGGTTGCCCGTCGGGCAACCCCACGCCTCGGCAAACGCTTGCCGGACCGTTGCGGGCAGCGGACTTCCCGCCGAGTAGGCGAGCCGAAGTTTCGACCCGAGCCGCCCCACCCGAGCCGCCGCTTCGAGCGTCACGGGAACGCCGGGAAACACCGTCACACCATCGGCCAACGCCTCGATGCCCTCCGCCAGATCAAATCCCAGTCGAAAGCGGACTGATGCTCCAGCCCGCATCGGCGCGAGCACGCCATGTTCGATGCCGTAAGCATGCTGCATGGGGAGCGTGGCGAGAACCTCGTCTTCATCCACCAACTCCAGAACCTTGAGCAAGGTGCTCGAGACCCGATCCAAACCGGCGGCGGTTCGTAATGCCACGGCCGGCCGACCAGTCGTCCCTGAACTTCGCAACAATAGGGATCCCTTCGATCCTCGGTCGAGCGATCCCGCCTTGTTTCCCCGCGCAGTACCGGCTTCGTCCATCACCTGAAAATGAACCTTCGCGGGGGACGCGGCCCATCCGACGGCCGCGTCTGTCTCGATGACTGCGTCAACTCGATGCGCGTCGTAGAGACTTGCACGATCCCGCGCCGACGTTTCAATACCGATGGGTAGCACGCGGCGGCCAGATCCCAGAATCGCCAGCAAACCCGCCCAGTACCCGGCACCGCTCGGGCCATGAAGCATGACCACGCCATCTTGGGGGACGGATCCGTCGAGGTGTTGAGCGGCCTGACCGGCGGCGGCGAGAATTTCGCCCCGACTGGTCGCCCGTCCCGACGTGAGATCGCGAACCGCCACCCGGTCCGGGTCGCGGTCCACCGACGCCATGAAATCTCGGATCAGCTCGGCTGCCACGAAGGTTGTCCGCGATGTTGCCTCTTAATGCCACGGAACACACCGGATTGCGACTTGGGCAACATGATGCCGCCCGACTGCAGCAAGGAATGTGGACGGATCCACTCCACGACCTTCCGGTGCCGGTTCACTTCCTTGAGCCACCGCATGACTTCCCATCGCCAACGGACTCGAAACGGAACACCTTCGAAGATCTCTCCGGCGAGCATGTTGACCACCGCCGCATCGATTTCGAGCCGGCCTTGGCCGCTCACCAGAAGCTCCCGAAACGAATGATCGTAGAAGTTTGAGATGAGCGATAGAAAGCTCGAACGCAGTCGCTTGACGCGCTTTCCGTACGCCTTCGATGCGGCGGACGCCGCCATCCGGCCCGCATCTACGTCGATGATCCGTTGCGCCGATTGCATGCCCCCGTCGATTCCCAGACTCACGCCGGTTGACCAAACGGGGTCAATAAAGGCCGCGGCATCTCCGGCCAAGAACCAACCGTCACCCGCGTAGGGCTCGCAGGTGTAGGAGAAGTCACCCGTGACTTGATTCGTCTTGGGTCCGACCGCATCGCGGAGCCGATGCTTGACCAACGGGCAGTTCTCGATGCACCAGTCCAGTCTTTGGTTCGCAGGCACCGGAATGAGTCTCGCCAGCTTGTCATCAAGGACCACACCCACACTGGTCGTCTTCTCGTCAATGGGAATCATCCAGAACCAACCTTCGCGGCACATCGCAAGCGTGGCGAAGCCTTGCCGATCACCGCTCGGTCGATCGACGCCTTCGAAGTGCTCGAAGTACGAAACGTTTTGATATCCCTCAAGGAGCTTTCGGGTACCAAAATGCCGACCCAAGACACAAGCCTGACCGCTGGCATCGATCAGCCAGTTGGCCTGAATCGGCCCGGATTCGAGCTGCAAGCGGACGTCACCCCGAGCTAGATGATCTATGGAAACCACGGATTCGCCGAATCGATAGGTGGCACCTGCCTCCATCGCAACGTCTGCGAGCATCTGATCAAAGAGCGATCGCCGGACGTTGAAGGTCTCCTTGATGGTGTCGCCGAGCATCCGGTCAAACGGAATCGCCGCGGGGTCGCGACGGCCGTCCCCAAATGAGATTTCCAAACCCAACTTGACCACATGGGGAAGTTCGCGGACTCGATCCATGAGCCCGAGTCTCTCCATCACCCGATTGGTGTGGGGAAGCATCGATTCGCCGATTCGGAATCGCGGAAAGGTCTCCTTGTCGATCACCAGGACTTTCTTGCCCGCACGAGCAAGTTCGAGCGCCGCAATGCTCCCGGACGGCCCTGCGCCGATGACCACGACGTCCCAGACGTCCAAGGACTCTCCCGATGCAATCGCTTCAGAGTGGGCAATCATGCGTCGCGCTCCGCGGCGGTCGCCAGCCCCGCACACTCGATCTCGACCAGAAGCTCCGGCCGGCAGAGTTGCTGGGTTCTGAACTCGATCGTGACCTGATGCCTCGGCCATCGACGTTTTACGGCGGACAGAACGTCCCCACGCCGACTGAAGTTCGGAAGATAGATCAGCCAGTGATCGAGATCCGCCGGCGTGATTCCCGCCCGGCACGCGTCGACCACCATGGTCAGATTGTCGAGCGTCTCCTCAAGCTGGCGATTGAAGTCATGGGCGTGCGCCGAGTCTTCTCCCACCACGCTCGCGGTGCCACTGACCAGAATGCACTCGCCTCCGTCGGTTTGGATCGTCGCGGCGCGAACGAATGCCGGCGGGAGATCCCCGAACTTTTCAGAGTACTCGGCGGGAAGAACCTGCCGCGGATTGTCGACTGGACGAGGCATCCCGTCGCCGTGCAGAAGATGGAGAATCAGATCCTCACCGGCGTGGCCGACGCCTGACGCCACTGGAAACTTCAGCGGACCTTGATACACGTCCTGGAAGGACTGGAACCGCCCCGCGTTGAACGCCATGTATCGATCTCGCACCACGCCAAAACTTGAATTTCGATCGTCTTCCGCCGGATCGTTGATGCGAGGTATGAAATTCCAGGCCCGAAGCAGGTGACCGTTCGGAACACCCTGCAGCAGTCGACGGTACGCCTGACGAGTGGCTTGCTCAAAGTCCTGCCCACGCATCAAGGATGCCGCCGGGACCACGACCGTCCGAACCGCCCAATCGCCGAACGTTCGTTCACTCGCACGGATACTGGGGTCGCACTCGAGTTCCAGTTCGGTCGCGTCATCTCCGACCAAGGCTTTGGTCCAGATCGGAAGGTCGGCGACCGAGCCCTCTGCGATCCAGTAGTCCTGCAGATCGAAATCGCTCTTCACGACGGGATCGCCCGGCGATGAAGCGGACGGTTGCTGCGGTGTGCTTTCTCGGACACTCGAACTCATGAGGGAGATGATACTCCCCCGATCTCCAGAGAACCCGCACCACCGGCAGAATCCGGCCACGCGATCGCCTCGGTCCTACCCGCTCGCATCGCATCCGCGGCGGCGAGCAGCGGACCGACGGACCCTCGTTCCACCCGCGTGGCAGATGGACGATGGGATCCCGTCTCCGGGAGCCGACGCCTCCTCATCGCCAGATCAACCACTCGACCAGCCAGGCTCTCGGCGGGCGGTCCGATGATCGGGATGATCGAGCTGATCGAGTCGATCGGCCCTTCCGCGGTATCCGGAATGACGTTCACCAACGAGTCGATGCTTGCCAGAGTTCCCCCCGATGCGGGCCAGTTCACTTTGGATCCGATCAAGACGCCCTTGGCCACACCGCCTCGATCACGCAACGAAGAGGCTCGCTCGAGTACGAAGGCGATCGCCCCTTCCGCACTCGGCTGCTCGGTGCCGTGCCCGAGATCGTGCAAGATCTTCCGAACCATCGGATGCGTCTCTTCCGCCGCGACCACGATGGCCCGTTCGGACTGGCCGGTCTGAAGGTGCCGACGTGCGAGATGCATCGCCTCGATGCCCGCGATCACGGTTCCACCGACCGACAGGGTCAGTCCTTCAAGACCGAGCCCGAGGCTGAGCTGAGCGCTTCCGATGTTCGGCACGCTCTCGGCGAAGTAAAGGGGATTCCCGGCGCCCAGGCCATCACGGATCAACTCCTGATAGAAGTCGATCGTGTACTCCAGTGCACCGAATCTCGTCCCGACGAATCCTGCGCATGCCCTGACCTCTGCGTCCTCAAGCCCCGCGTCTCGAACCGCGAGGATGCCGGCTGCTCTGACCAGTCGCGAGAACCGAGCGAGTCGACGCACCGCTCGGGCATCGTCAAGACCTTCCAACGCGCCATCGTCAAGCCCAAGTTCGCCAGTGCGAATCGGCGCCTGGTCCTCCGAAGGAACGAGTACCCCGCAGCCGGAGATCAGGATCGCATCGCCGGCCGTCGAGGATGCGTGCACCGCTCGGCCGGGAAAATGCGGGGTGATCGGATGCGACGCGTCGGCGGCTTCCACCAGAATCGCCGCGTCTGCGCCGCCGAATCCTAGTGACACCACTGCGGCACGCTCGATGCTTCCGGATCGCGGTCCCTCGCACAGAAGATCCAGTTTCGGGAAGGACTCCCGGTCGATACTCGCGTTGGCCGCGGCTGGCAACCGGGATTGCTCCATCGCGGCAATGACCACTGCGAGTTCCACCGCGCCGGCGGCGGCGAGGGTATGTCCGATGCGACTCTTCAGCGCCGTCACCGGAACCTCCGGGAGCCTGTCTCCGAACGCAGCCGACAGAGCGGCGTACTCCGCGGCATCGTTCGCCGGCGTCGAGGTGGCATGCGCCGCGACGAGATCGGGAAGCCTTCGCGAGGGTTCCATCGCCCGGGTCGCGTCCCGAAGCGCGCGAGCGGCGCCACGACCATCGGGGGCAGGCTGAGTCAGATGATGCGCATCGCTGGCGCCTCCCCAGCCGAGAATGCGGGCGATCGGGCGGGTTCCACGAGCTTTCGCGTCATCCGCCCGTTCGACGATGAATACGCCATATCCCTCACCCAGCCGCATGCCAGTTCGATCCGCGGTGAACGGGCGAAGGGGGCCCTCACTCACCAGTCGAAGGCACTTAAAACCGGCGAAGGCAAACTCGCTGATCGGATCGTACGACACCGCGATCAGAACATCCGCCTCGTCAGCCAGGAGCGTCGTCGCCGCGATCGCCAATGTGCTGACCCCGGAGGCGCACGCCGCCGAGACCGTCGACCCGCCCAGCGGAAGTCCGGTGCCAGCCAACGCGGCTCGCGTGACCGTCGCGGTTGTGGTCCTCGAAAATTCGCCGAGCCGCCCGGTTCGAATCCCCTCGCCGAGATGTCGCATCCCTCCGAGCGTCGTCCCGAAGATCGTCTCGAAGCGTCGTCCTTCGGATTTCATTCGTTGGATCGTCTGGTGATCGAGATCCGCCTCCGCCAGCGCCTGGCGGATGGAACGACTCAAGAGCTTTTCCGCTCGATCCGGGACCGGTCCGACCACGGGGTCAGATTCGGCAACCTGCGCGGCTCGGATCTTCGCGACAGATGCTCCCGGCGACTCTGGAAGGAACTCACCTTCGATCGCGGGAGCATCTTCGATCGCGGTCCGACCTTCGAGCATGGCGGCCAGAATCTCGGACCGATGCTCGCCCAGCGAACAACTCGCCGCAGCCGCCGTGAGTACCAAACCTTCATCCCAATTCACAATGCCGCATCCTTGCGGTCGGACGGCAGACTTACACCCACGCAGCCGATCGCCACGCTGGCCCCGTCGACCGTCGCGTCGAAATTGAACCGATGGATCGAGCCGAATCGCCCGACGGACGTCACCTCAAGAATAATGGTCGCCGGCGGCTCGACGGGTCGTCGGAACTTCGCTTCGTTGAACACCAGCATTCCGCCGGCGTCGCCGCCGGCTCGGCGGTGGGCGACCACGCCCGCGAGTTGCGCCGCCGCTTCGGTAATCAAGACTCCGGGAACGATGGGATGGCCCGGGAAGTGCCCTCGAAAGAAGTCCTCATCGCCACGTACCACCCACGCACCGCGGGCCGCATCGTCACTCAATGCCTCGATCCGATCGAGGAATCGAAACGGAGGTTCGTGCGGCAGATTTCGCAAGGCCGACGCAAACTGTTCATTGCCCGCCTCGGTCACGCGTCAGTCCGAAGCGATTCGACGAACCCGACAAAGTTGCCGATGGTGCCCATGGTGTCCTTACCAAGCTTTTCGTTAGGGATCTTGATTCCCAGTCTCTTCTCGGTACCCGTGACCACCATGAGAAGATCGAGCGAGTCGAGGCCCAGTTCGTCACCGACCAGCGGCGTCTCCGGACCAAGTTCGATCATCCCAAGCTTCAAGTCCGTCCGGAGAACTTCGCAGACGATGTCCAGAAGATCCGCAGTGTCGTTGGTCATTCTTGTCTCCTTGACGGCAAATGTGCCGCCGCCTTGATCTGCTCGCTTGAGCGTTACATTTGTCGGAATCGTCGATTCGATCGTCGCTCAATGCCAACGTGAGATCGCTATTCGAGCGCCCACCATGCAGACCACGGTGGTCGTGAAGATAAGGGCAAGCGCCGGACTGATCCGGCCCAGCATGGCGGCCAATGTATCGTCCGACGATGTGTACCAGAGTACCTGCTGCATCGCCTTGATGGCACGGGCATTGAAAGCCCAATCTCCGATCGCCTGTAATGACGGTGGCATCAGAAAGATGGGAATCATGCTCCCGCCGACCGCGCTCAGGATCAGCACTGTGATGGTGCCAATCGTGGTTTGCTGCCTTCGAGTCTTCGCAATGCACGTGATGAGGAGCCCGAGACCGGCGGCCGCAGCCGCGACCATCGGAACCAGGATCAGAAGCGCGATCATCTGGCGAAACGAAAAGAAGCGGACTCCAAAGACCAGCGCGGCCCAGGCGAGCATCGCCGCAATCTGCACCGACCCGACCATGATGGCGAAAATGAACCGATTGAGGATCACGGCCCAGGGACCGATTCCCGACGCCCGCATTCGATCCAGTACCCCGCGTTCTTGATCTTCGAGCAACCAGCCCGTGGTCGACAAGGCGCTGAAGAGCATGAACATCACGCCAATCGCGGCGGTGTAATACGTCACGAGACTCGGCCCCCCTTGGCCGACGGTCACCGCATTTGCCTCGATCGGCACCTGAGTCGCATTCGCGAGGCGGGCGATCATCGGCGAAGCCGTCGATCCCGAGCCCGACGGGAAGGACTGGAGCGACTCCGCGAGTTTCCGCTGCGGCGCCGTGAGTTCGCCGGTGATCATCTCAAGCACGCGGATCTCGCGGCCGAGCATCTGAGGAGCCAGGCCCTTCCAGGTTGCCGCCGCCAGCACGCCTTTGGCAAAGTCGGGAGCAATCGGATTCGCGGGATCAAATCGAACCTGCAACGGAGGAATCTTCGCCGTTGGATCGGACAGTGCCGCTCCGAAGCCGGACGGGATGATGACCGCCGCAGGGAAAGCACCGCTGGCAACCTGGCGGTCCGCTGCGGCGACATCCGCGCCTTTGATCGTCTGAAGATTCACCCGAGCGCTTGATTCCTTGACCGCGGTTTCAAGCGCCTTCGATGCGGCGCTTTGATCGAGGTCGAGCAGCGCGATGCGAATCTGGTTGTCGCCGTTCCTCCCGAATCCCTGGAAGACGCTCGCGAAGATTGAGAGAAAGATGATCGGCACCATCGCATAGAGGAGGAGCCCGAGTCGATCTCGATGCAGCGTAATCCACGCGATCCGAAGTAGCGCGAGACGCTTCATGCGGCGCTCCGATCATCACCGGTGTCCGTGGACTCGGCTTCTCCGCCCCGCCAGACGGGATGTACGTTGAGCCACTGCTCAGGCATGGCGCGGATTCTCGCTTCGACGAGTTCTACCCAACGCCGCATGGCGGGATTTGATCCGGGGTCGCGGTGAAGATCGCCATCCACCTCGATGGGCGCCTCCATCTGCATGCCGAGCCGTCCATTTGGCAGCCACCAGTTGAAGACCGGGACCAGCCTGCTCTCGGTTGCCTGAGCCAACTTGAAGGGCCCGACCGGGATCTCCATCTGTCGTCCGAACATGGGCATGAAGACTCCGGTCTGGCCGGGTTGGACCCGATCGCCGAGCAAGGCGACGACTTCCCCTCGACCCAACGCCTCCCGGACTTCCATCCACGCGGTGAGCCCGTCGTCGACCGCATGGCCGATCACCCCAAGCAGGCTGCGGGCCCGAGCCCTGATCGTCTCCAAAGTCTTGATCCGATCTCGGCGGTAGAGCACGTGCACCGGCGCGTGGCGACTCATGAAGGCCGCCGCGGGCTCGAATTCCCCCATGTGAATAGACAGCAGGATCAGGCCACGCCGGTTCCGGTCCTGAAAGTACTCGCGGAAGTCGGTGAGACCATGGACCGCGTCGATGCGCTTCAACAACGTCTCGGGGTTTGCTCGCGACGCGATCACCAAGCCTTCCATATATCGCTGCATGTGGTCGAGCACGCCGAGACCATAGGCATCCAGACGCTGTTCGTCCGCGTCCGGCCCGAGAATGATCCGACCGTTTTCCCGCAAAGCTTCCCGCCAGACCGGGGCGTGACGCCAAGTCTGACGCACCATCAGGGGTCGGATTCGATGCATGAGACCCGGAACCCGATCGTAGCCATGAAGCAGCGAGGACACTGCCAATCGTTCACCTCGTGAGACCGCCGCATATTTCATCCCACATGCTCCGGAGTCAGTTCTTCAATCCGATCGACCTCGCACGAAACCGGCGAAGTGGACAAAGCCTCGATGGCGGCCGCGAGTCGTTTGGTGAACGCCGCCGCCGTCTCGTCGGGGGCCGCCCTCATAGGCTCGCCGGCGATCATCCGAAGCGCTGCCGAACGGGGCCACCCGACGCCGGGTGGGAGAATGTACTCGGTCCCTTCGATGCGCACTGGAATCACCGGTAGATCATTACGTCGAGCGAGCTCCGCCGCTCCATGACGGAAGCGGCCGAGCCGACCATCACGACTTCGAGTCGCTTCCGGGAAGATCACCAGACTCCATCCGGCGGCGATCATCGCATCGATCCGATCGAGTTCGGAATACTCACCCCCCACGCGATCGATGAGCATGACGTTCATGGCGCTTCGGATGAACCAGATGACGAACCTGCGGAAGAACCGTTCGAACCACGGCTGGTCTGATTCAGCCCTGAAGAAGTCGAGACCCCCGACCGTCGCCGTCCGATTTCGGCGACTCGCCGGAATCGACATGAACAGCAAAGGCGTATCGATGAGACTGTGGTGATTCGAGACCATGATCGATTGCGGCATTTCCCTGACTCGTTCAAATCCCGATCGTCGAATCGGGACCCTGCAAACGGACCGGCCGGCAAAGTGGAGGAACGACAAGACGCTCCGAGCGATCACTCTCGAAGGGATCGACATCGGTATGCAGAATTCGGCGACCGCCCGGGGAGCGATCATCGGCCGACTCCGACCTGGATTCCATCCGGCATCGTCTCTCGACCGCGACCACTGCCGGCAGCCGAGTCGTCACTCCGGCTCGACAGATTTCGAATCCTGATCGAAGTTATCGTCAAGGGTGGCAAGAGTTCGATCGTGGCATCACCGAACCGCGGTGGACCGAAGAGCACGGTGACGTTGTTGGAGAACCCATAGGGCTCGCTCGGAATGCCGAAGGCGCCTCGAGCGAGGTTGTCGTCCTCGTCGACATCGATAAAGACCGAGATGGCGGTTGGACGTGCCGGAAGATCTTCAAACTCAACGATCGTCAACGGGGGCGTCACCGGGACGGATCTCGCCGCCGCCCATCCGGTCGATTTAAGCCAGCCATCCGGCGACTGAACGACCGCGACTTTCATCTGCTTGCCGGCATCGTTGGGGGTCGCGAGCTCGATCCGGAGCGTCGTCGTCTCGAAAATACCCGGGTCTGCCTCGACGGCCGGCGGTGCCTGGCAGCCTGCGGCGAGCAACGAGGCCACAAACGCGGTCGCGAGCGTTGCGGAACCGGCGAAGCGGTGTCGGCCCGAGCACGTCGGAGGGACCGATGAGCGTTCATTCCACGGGGACTCGGGCACGGAATTCTCCAAGCAGGCCACCGACGTATCGATATTCAACATCAAGGAATCCAGATTTCTTCAACGACTCCACCACGAGCTCCGGTGACTCAAAAGAGGATATCGAATCCCAAAAATGTCGCATCAGTTCACCGATGGCTCGGGAGCCGCAGGCCAGCGAGCAGACGTGAGCACCCAGACCGCGAATCAGGAATCTCAGAAGCCGCTGCTTCGCCGGTGATCGGGGAATCACCATCTCGAGGAGCACCAAACGCCCCCCCGGCCGAAGCACGCGACACGCCTCGGCGAATGCCTCCGAGAGATCCTCGACGTATCGAATCGCGAAGCCGCTCACCATGGCGTCCATCGACGCGTCCCCGACCGGGATGGACGCGAACGAGCCATCTCGGACATCGCGCACCCCGGCCCTAGAAGCCAACGCACGCATCTCCGGCGAAGGATCGACGGCGATGATCGCCGAGGAATCGGGAAGGAATCTCTGAGCTGCCAACGCCAGAGAACCCGTACCGCTTCCCACATCCACCAGCGACGCATCCGTCGGAAGCTCGAGCGAGAGGATGGTCCGACGGCGATACCAGTTGCTGGTTCCGAAACTCATCAGATTGTTGAGCCGGTCGTACCGATTGGCGGCACGATCATAGAGACGCCTGACCTCAGGATCGGCGCCCAACGGTGACTCGATCACGGCCATGGATTCCTTCATTCCCGAAGACCCTGTCCGGTCAATGCCAAGAAGACCTCTTCCAGGCTCGCCTCATGGAGCCGTACGCCCTCGATACCGCCGGGAATTGCTTCGAGCGTGGTCAGCGCAACCTGCAATTCGTCGCCGAGACCATGAAGCGGGACACGGATCGTCCGCCCGTTCCAGGCCCCGATCGGCGGCGCGAAATCTGGCCCGACCGGATCCACCGGACGAACCTCGAGTTCGAACGAGGACACAAGATGCTCTTCGGCGAGCGATGCTGTATCGCCTCTCGCCACCAGATTTCCATGATCGATGATCGCCACGGAATCGACCAGCGTCTCGGCTTCCTCGATCAGATGTGTCGCATGCAGAATCGTGGCCCCGTTCGACCGCAGTTCCTCGATCATCCTCCAGATCGCCGCCCGAGCCTGAGGATCGACACCCTCGGTCGGTTCATCGAGAAGGAGCAGGCGAGGACGATGCAGAATGCTCACCGCGAGGTTCAGACGCCGCTGCATTCCGCCCGAGTAGTACCGCACTTGATCATCCGCCCGATCTTCGAGCTGACTGAAGGCGAGCGCCCACCCGACTCGATCGGCGCGATCGCGTCGCTCCACGCCGAGGAGATCCGCGTAGTTCACCAGATGTTCGCGAGCGGTCATGGTCTCATGCAGCGCGATCTGTTGCGGCACGAAACCGAGGTCGCCCGCCGTTGGCCTTCCGCCGCCAAAGGCGGAGACGGTCCCGGAATCCTCCCGAATGAGCCCGGCGATGCACCGCATCAATGTCGTCTTGCCCGCGCCATTCGGCCCGAGCAACGCGGTCCATTCCCCTCGGCCGAGTTCAAGATCCACCCCTGCCAGCGCGGCCACCTTACCGAAGGACTTGTGGAGGCCCTGCACCCGCAGCGCTGGCTGCGACGGCGAGGTTGAGGGAACTCCTCCCGAGATAATTTTTTCGGATCTAGGCATCAGTCGAGAGGCCGCCCGTCCCATTTCACGAATGCCTCGACCGCTTCGTATTCGGCGAAGCCGAGTTGATCGAGACGTTTCGCCGTGCCGCGGTTTCGCTGCTCCGCTCGTTGCCAGAACTCCCGCTCGTCGGGCCCCGGAAAGAGGGCCTTGTCTTTCTGTGACTGGTGCTTGAAGATCGCGGTGATCTTCCGCTTGAGCTCGCCGGGAGAGACGGGCACCGCCATGTCGAATTGCTCGATTGCCCATTCCTGCCAGGCGCCGCGATAAAGCCAGAGCACGCAATCGGCCGCCCAGGAATCTTCGGCGACCTCCGCCATCCCCTTGAACACCGCCGCGAGGCAGGTTCGATGGGTTCCGTGCGGATCGGAGAGGTCCCCCGCTGCGTAGACCTGATGCGGCTGCACGTCGCGAAGCAGGTCGGTGATGATCGTCACGTCCGCGTCACTCAACGGCTTCTTGGTGACTCGGCCCGTCTCGTAGAACGGTAGATCGAGAAAATGGAGATTGTCGTCGGGCACGCCACAACTCCGGCCTGCATCCGTCGCTTCGATCCGGCGGATCAGTCCCTTAATCTGCTGGACTTCGGGAATGTCCACTTCGCCGGGGCTCTTCTTTCGGAGCACGTCCGCGACCCGACGCTCCAGTGCCTCGGCTTCGGCGGCGCCGAATCCGAAGGTCCTGTTGAAGTGCGATACGAAATCAGCGAAGCGAAGCGCTTCGCTGTCGAACACCGCGATGTTTCCAGAGGTCTGGTACGCCACGTGCACTTCATGGCCTTGGTCCACGAGCCTGATGAGCGTCCCTCCCATCGAGATCACGTCGTCATCCGGATGCGGGCTGAAGATGAGGATCCGCTTCGGAAAGACCTCGTTGGTCGGACGATCGATGTCGCCGGACCGCTTCCGTCCAGCGGGTTTCCCGCCGGGCCACCCCGTGATCGAACGCTGAACCGATCGGAAGACCTCAAGATTCAGCTCGTACACACTCCCTCGCTCGGCAAGAAGTTCCTGCAGCCCGTTCTCGTTGTAATCCTCAGCCTCGAGTTTGAGAATGGCCTTGGAGACTTGATCTGCCAGCCAGACCACAGCCTTCTTGACCAGTCGCTCGGACCAGACGACCTGCCCCACCGACCACGGCGTTGCAAGTCGGGAGAGCCCCGCGGCCGCACCCTCGTCTAGATAGGCGGTCGCGTCCGGGTGTCGCTGAAGGAACGAGGCGGCGATGGTATCGGTGACCTCCCCCTCGATGGCGAACGCCGCCACTCTCGCCTTTCCTTCGCCGAAGGCCATCAGCACCACTCTTCGAGCATCGAGAATCGAGCCGACACCCATCGTCATCGCCCGCGTCGGGACGTTCTCCTCCCCGAAGAAGTCGCTTGCCGCATCCTTCAGGGTGACCCGATCCAGATGAATCAAACGCGTTCGACTGTCCACGCTCGAACCCGGTTCGTTGAATCCAACATGGCCGGTCCGGCCGAGACCGAGAAGTTGCAGATCGATGCCACCGGCGTCGACGATCGCCTGCTCGTACGCGGTGCAATACGGCCGAATCTCCTCGAAGGCGATGGTGCCGTCGGGGACGTGGGTATTGGCAGGATCGATATCAATGTGATCGAACAGATGCTCGTTCATGAATCGACGGTAGCTCTGAAGCGCCTCTGGCTTCATCGGCCAGTATTCATCGAGATTAAAAGTCACCACGTTGGCGAAGGAAAGCTCCTCCTCCCGGTGCATTCGGATCAGTTCGCCGTAGACCTGAGTCGGCGTCGAACCTGTCGCGAGCCCGAGGACACAGCGAGCCCCGACCGCCTCCCGCGCACGAATGAGCGCCGCGATTTCTTGAGCGATTGCGATGCTGACGTCCGCGGCTCGCTCGAAGACGATGGTCTCGATCCGCTCGACATCGAAATGGACCGGCGGGTCGCAGGCCTGGCCGTTGGCTATATACCGGCCGCCGCCACCCGTTTCATCGCTTGATGAACTCCGTCCAAGGTCTGCTGGCGAATTCGGCTCGATGGCGTTCATGGTGGCCCTCTCGATCGCTCGATGGAATCGAGGAATCAGCGTTGATGGAGTATCGACCCCCTGAGACTAGCGGAAGCGGGTGACATCGTTCAAGAAGACCTCTCACGGTGTGGACAAATCGGGGTCGAAACACCCGAAGCCCGATCGACACGATCATTGCCGGCTGCAAAGCCGATCCTGTCGATCCGTTATCCTTCCAAGCATGGCTAGGAACTCCTCGCAGATCGCCGCCCAACTGAAACAGGCCGCCGCCCTTTTCGAGGGTGGCCGGTCGCGTCAGGCGAGAGAACTCGCGTCGGAAGTCCTCAAGAAAGAGCCTCGCAACGTCCAAGCCCTCCGAATCTTCGCCCTTTCCGCCGTGAAATCGCTGCAATGGCCCGAAGGGATGAAGGCGGCGGAGAAGGCGTACAAGATCTCCCCGAACGACCCGAACGTTCTGGCCACCTGTTCGACCGTACTGATCGCCGGTGGCCGTTTCGATGAGGCTTTGGCGAGGGCGAAAACGGCCCTGCGAGTCGCCCCCAACGACGCTCGCGCGTACGGAAACTACTCCGAATGCCTCATCTGGACCGGGCAATACCAGGCGTGCATCGACCTGCTCCAGAAACGGGCTGACGCTGGACGACTCACACCAGGGACGGCCGCGACCTTCGTCGCCGCCTGCTTCGAACTCGGCCGATACGACGAGGCGATCAAGGCCGCCCAGGGGTTCCTCGACGCCCATGGCGACACGCAGCCGCCGGTCGTGACTCGACCCCTGTATTCGCTCCTTGGTCGATCGCTGGAGAAGGCCGGCCTTCCGGCGGAAGCGGTGATCGTCTTCGAGAAGATGAATGGACTCGTCGAAGGCCGGTACGACCCTGTTGAGGCTGATCGATTGACCGATCGTCTCATCAGTGCGTTCCCTGCGGAACTCTACAAGGGCAGAGGTACTTCACCCAACGCCGAGAGCCGTCTGCCGGTGTTCATCATCGGACTTGCTCGCAGTGGCACGTCGCTTACCGAGCGCGTGGTCGGTGCCCATCCGGATGCCCACGGTGTCGGCGAGACGACCTTGCTCGATGAAGTCCTCACGACGCACCTCGGCGAGGTCGGCGCCAATCAGGCCTTCATGGCGGCGGAGGCCGACGACGTGATGCTTGAGCGCATTCGGACCGACTACCTCCGTGGCCTTCAGCTGCAAGGAGGTCGCAGCAAGCAACGGATCGCCAACAAGAGCCTCATGCTGCCCCGGCAGGCGGGCATCATCGGGCTGCTCTTTCCCAACGCGACCATCCTCTTCACCGAACGCGATCTCCACGACACCGCAATCTCGATCTGGGCCAATATCTTCGATCCAATTCGCATGGCCTGGACGACCCGGTTGGATTGGATCGGCACCATCGCGGCCATGCACCAGCGGATGATGAAGCACTGGATGAAGTCACTCCCGAACCCCATGCTGACCGTCAACTACCGCGACCTCGCGAAGAATCCGGCGGAGACCGTGCCGGGAATCATCGAGGCATGTGGTCTGCCGTGGGACGACGCCTGCCTTTCGCCCGAGAAAGCCGCTACCGAGAAGAAGAGTGGCCGCTTCGCCCCCACGCTCTCCGAGCAACAGCTCCGCCGACCCATCAACACGTCCGCCATCGGGCGTGCCGAAGCCTTCACGGAAAAGATCGTGGAGTTCCAGAAGGGCTTCGACTCGATCCGGAAGGATTGATCGCGAAGAGGCGAGAAGAAGCGAGAAGAAGCGAGAAGAAGCGAGGCGATTCGCCATTGCTTCACCCCCGTTCCAAACAACATCGAAGCAATCGCCAGTTCCGTCGGCGGCCGCCGATGCGCCTGATCAGTCGCCGATGCTCGACGCCGAGCAGCACCATTGGATCGACGTCGAGCGGAAGGAGTTCTTCCGGGCCAATGAAATGCGGGCCCGTGCCGGCTTACTTCTTCGTGGTCTTTCTGGCCGTCGCCTTCTTCTTCGTCACCGTCTTCTTCTTGGTCACGGTCTTCTTGCCGATCTTCTTCGTGACCGCCTTCTTCTTCGGGGCGGGTACTCGTGCTTGGTACACCGCCAGGAACTTCTTCACGGAGACCTTCTTGATCAACTTGCCGACCAACGGAAGCGGAATGCCCTCAAGCGATTTCACCCGCACGCAACTCTTCCCGGCGTCCCATCGCTTCCCGGTCTTCCGCCACTCCGTCTCGAACCAGGCCTGCAAGTCCGGATCCATGTAGACGCAGAGAAAATACAGTCCGATGTGATTCTTCTGACTCGCGACGCTTGCGAAGGGCAGCGGTTGCTTCGGATCGCAGTGATACCCGTCGGGAAATACCGAGTGAGGCACGAACCACGCCGGCATGCCGTACTGCATCCCTTCCTCGTAGCCCTTCGGGAGATTGCGGTTGATCACCTCGCGGATCGCATCAATGGCCTCCCGGCGATCATCGGAGAGACCGGACAGGTACTTTTGAATGTCCCGGTGGGTTTTCGCCATGTACCTCTATATACCGAATCTCCTCCAGATTCGAGAGCCACTCGGCACGCAGGACCATCCAGACCATCTCGCGACGTCGAAATCCCTCCGACGCGTGGCGGTCATCGGGTTGATACCCGCCGTCCCATCGCGTTCACCGCTCGCGATACCATCTGGTCCATGACCATCATCACCCTCGTCATCACGCTCTTCCTCGGTACCGTCGCCGCAGATCCCCCAGCCGTGGCGGAGCAACCGAAACTCCGCGTCGGGGACCGAATGGTCGAGACCGGCCCCATCCTCCCACTCTTCGATGGCGACTCACTCCGTGCGTGGAAAGGAGATCCGAAGTTCTGGTCGGTGGAAGACGGCGCGATCGTCGGCCGGTCCACCGCCGACAATCCCTGCACCACCACGACGTATCTTCATCACGCCGGGACCTTCGCGGATTTCGAACTCGAGTTCGAGATCAAGCTCGAGGGCGCCGGATCAAATAGCGGCATGCAGTACCGGTCCACCCCCGCCGGACCCAACGTCACCGACGGCCACGATCTCTCCGGATACCAGGCCGACTTCGACATCAACCATCGGTACAGCGGCATCCTCTATGAGACCCGCGGCCGGGGTATCGCGGTCAACCGAGGCGAGTCGATCCGGTTCAAGCCCGATGGCACCCGCGTCGAGATCGCGCCGCGGCGTCCAGACCCGGAACTTCGGAAGAAACTGCAGGCCGTGGACGCAGACCAGAAGTCGAAGGGCTGGCACCAATACCGGATCGTCGCGTTCGGCCCTCGGCTCGAACACTGGATCGACGGCGAACGAATGGCATTGATCGAAGATCAATCGCCACAGGCGGCGTCGAAGGGAATCCTCGCGCTCCAGGTCCATCAGGGTGCGCCGATGACCGTCCGCGTACGGAACATCCGGATCCGCGAGTTGGCGATTCCCGAGGCCGGGGAAATCAGTACCGACTGACGCAATGACCGTCTCTCGATTCCCAATAGGCTTGCAGGCACGTTGCACCGAATCATCTCACGACCACTGGAGATCCGATGGCTGAATTCTCGATCCAAGGCTCGACCGACCCCTTCCTCGCCGCCGAACTCGCCCAAGGTGAGACGGTGGTCGCCGAGGGCGGCGCGATGGCGGCGATGGATCACACCATCGTGCTCACCGGCAAGGCGAAGGGCGGCGTGCTCAAGTCGCTCGCCCGCGCCGCCACCACCGGGGAGTCGTTCTTCATGCAGCACGCCACGGCACAAGACGGCCCTGGTCGAATCCTCTTCGCCCCGGGTCACCCCGGCGAGGTCCGGGTGGTCGAACTGAACGACGATTCCTGGTCGCTGACCGACGGCGCCTTCCTCTGCGCCGAGGATTCGCTCGAAATCGCCACCAAGCGGAACAAGAGCATGAGCGGCTCGTTCTTTGGCGGCACCGGCGGGTTCTTCATCATGAACGTCTCGGGTACGGGCAAACTCGTGGTCTCCGCGCTCGGGGCCATCCAAGAGATGGCGATTCCGAAGGACGGCGAACTCATCGTGGACAGCGGTCACGTGGTCGGGTGGCCAAGTACCGCCGAAATGACCGCCTCGCTCTCCACCGGCCAGGGCGGCGGCATCCTCGGCAAGATGGTCGGATCGGTGAAGACCGGCGAAGGCGTGGTACTTCGATTCAAGGGAACCGGCAAGATCCTGGTCGCGTCGCGTGCCCAGCCCGCGTTCATCGGTTGGATCTCAAGTCGCATCCCAAAGTCGAGCTGATTCGCCGAGGATCCGATTTCGGAGGTGAACGACGATCTACGTAGCACCGCCGACCATGCGTACCCGGCACCAAGAACTGACGTCGCGTCCGACAGGCGAATCGATCCCCTCAGGCTTCCCGCCCACCGGGGATCTTTCATTCACTCGATCACCAGATCAGTTCGTGATGCGTCGACGTCGAAGGCGAGCGATCGGAACCACGGGAAGAGGTCTTCGCCGACCGCGATGCTCCACACCGCGACCGCGTCGTCCATCGAGTAGCCGTCCCGGCCAGGCTCAAGCACCCGCCGCTTGGTCTGAAAGTATTTCGCCATCGCGCCGGGGCCGTGCTGGCGTTCGAGTTCTTCAAAGACGAAGTACGACTTTCCCCAGATGACATCGCGATGGGCATTCTCCGCCAGCGGGTTCGCTTCGGTGAGTTCCGGGTCGCGACGTTTCGCCTTGGCGATCTGCCGGGCGATCGTCTCGTCGGCCTTCTCGAATCCCAGTCGTCGGCCGGTCTCGATGCCGAGCCAGGTCGCGATCGGTTCGTTCCACAACGGTTCGGCATGCGGCAGTACCCAGGAGTGCCCCGCTTCGTGGGCGATGAGTTCGATCATTGGATACCGCTGCTCCGGGTAATTCCCCCACCACGCCCCAATCGCGATCAGCACGCCACTTGAGAAGCCGCCGCCACCAGTCGGAAGAATGAGCATCGTCTTGATCATTCCCGGTGACGGTTCAACACCCGTGATGTCCACCAGATGTGGACGGACTTCTTCGTAGACCTCGTAGACGGCATCCGCGAACGGCGCAGTCCCCTCCTGGAACTGCAGGGTGAGCGGCCCGATCTTCTTCGTCAATTCCGCACGGATGGGTCGCAATCGCTTCGAAGGATCAATTGGTTTCGTTTCGGCGCGGGAGACCAGCATCGGGGTAACCCAGGCGGCGTTGATCGGATCGCTCGCGTCGGGCTTGCGTCCGAACAAGCCGCGACTGCCGAGGACGACCTGCCCTTTTCCCAACGTTCGAGACGCGAGCACCGGACGATCTTCATGGTCCGTCGCAAGAATCGTCCACTGAGCGCCGACGTCGAGCACGTTGCCACCGTAATAGGTGATATCGACGCCCATCAGTTCCCCGGCGCCCGCGATCGGCTTCTTCGCCCGCGTGGTGCTAAACGCACCGCCGAGCTCACCCGCCAAGACTTGCCCCGGGGGCATCGGATCGCGACCGTCCCCCATCAGTAACACCGTGCCACCCGCCTCCACGAACTGCTTCACATGGGCGATCGATGCTGAGCTGTACGGGATCCGAGGATTTCCCGCGGTCAGCATCAGCAGGTTGACGTTGTCGAGGTCGAGCTTCGAGAGCGTGCCCCAGTTCTGAGTGCTCGCCGCCACGCCCTTGAGGTACTGCCGGTGGAACCGACCGTCCATATAGAAGGTGAACTCCTGGCTGACGTCGGCCACGGCGTGCACCGTGGGCGGCGCTGCATCGGCGGCCCGGCGGTTCATGCCGAGCATGAGGATCAACAGCAGGGCGAACGAGATCGACGCAACGTGACGATGGTGCAACATGTGGTCTAGCCTACCGCCCCGCCTCCCCGATCCCGCCCTCGATTCAAAAACTCGCCACCACCGCGATTCCATGGCAGGATACGGCCATGATCACCGCACTCCTTGCCGTCGCTGGGCCCCTCCTCTTCGCTGGCCCGACTCCGCCCTGTTGCAATGACGCGGCGACCGCCTCCTCGGCCACCGTCGCCGGGATGCCGGCGCCACCCCCCACGCCGACCGCCGACTACGACACAGTCAAGATGCGAGGCTGGACGATCCGAGTGAACCCCGCGATCGCCGCCAAGGATCCCGCCCTGCTCGCCGCGACCCTCGAAGAACTTGATCACCAGCTCTACGCGATGACCCGGGTGATTCCGAAGCCCGCCCTCGCCCGACTCAAGGACATCGAGATCTGGGTCGAGCTCGACATGCACAAGACGGCGTGCATGTGCTACCACGTTTCCAAAGACTGGCTGATTCCCAACGGCTACAACCCCGACAAGGAAGGCACGGTCGAGATCGGCAACGCCCAAGCATTCCTCGACTGGACAAAGGGTCAGCCGTGGATGGTGCTGCACGAACTCGCCCACGGGTATCACGACCAGGTCCTCGGATATCAGTACCAACCGTTGATCGATGCCTGGCGTCGTATGGACGATGCCGGGGTCTACGAGACGGTCGGCCACATCTCCGGCAACCCCCGCCGCCACTACGCCCTCACCAATCAGATGGAATGGTTCGCGGAGACCACCGAGGCGCTCTACGGCACCAACGACTTCCATCCCTACGTCCGCAGCGAACTCCGCGAGATCGACCCCGAGGGCGCGGCGCTGGTGAGATCGGTCTGGGAATTGAATCCGGTCCCCGCGGGCCCGGCAGCGGGGTCCGCGACCAACGCCGACTCGTGAACGTCTTGTAACCTCGTCTTGAGGGATGCCGATTGAATTTCTCGCCATCGCAATGGCCGCGTGGACGGGTTTTCAAATCGACCGACATTCCGCATTGAATCGATTACCGCTGGTGCTAAGGTGGATCGGCTCCGATCACGCCTCCGACCCATTTTTGTCACCTTCTCGTCATCATGGAAATGTACGTATGCCTCGCTCGTCAACACGCTCCCTAAAGTTCTTCCACGGCCCTGCGGTCCTGATGCTGGCCTCCGCGATGAGCGGTGCCGCGTTCGCGCAGTGGAGCGACGACGCGGCGGTCAATCTCCCGATCGGCGCCGAGGCGGGATCGCAGAACCAAGCGTTGATCGCCCGGCTACCCGACGGCACCAGCTACGTCTCCTGGCTCACCAATCCGGGTGGTGGTTACGACGTCGCCCTCCAACGAATGACGCCCGCTGGCACACCAGAGTGGCTGACCGGCGGCATCACTGTGGCGGATCGCTCCTTCTCCTCGACCCAGTCTTATGGCCTTTCTGTTGATACCAGCGGCGCCGCATTGCTGGCGTATCGGGGCGACTCACTACCGGGGACTCAGATCGTCGCCAACCGGGTGCTCGCCGACGGCTCCCTTCCTTGGGGCGACGGCGTCGTGCTCAATGGCGGAAGTTCACAGGACGTGGCATCGCCGACCATCGCCGCGACCAGCGACGGCAACAGCGTCGCGGCCTGGACGCGATTTCCCAACAGCGGCCCGTCCGTGATCGAACTTCGAAAACTCTCCCCCGACGGCGACATTGTCTGGTCGCACACCATGGTGCGATCGACGGGTATCGCCGCAAGCTCACTGGTCGCGTCGGATGCTCCCGGGGCAAGTGGACAGTGCGTCCTCATGACCGTCGGCTTCGGCGGATTTACCTCGCCCCGCCCGTTGAAGGCGCAGAAGTTCAACACCGACGGCGCCGAAATGTGGGGTGCGAATGACGTTGGGATCTTCACCAGCGGATCCGTGCAGATCGGCAACTTCCCCAAACTGGTCACCGATCACACTGGCGGCGCACTCGCCACCTGGTACAGCTCGGTTCCGAGCCTCCGCTGCTTCGTGCAGCAGGTCCGCGCCGATGGTTCGCTTCGCTTTACCACCTCGCAATACGGGGTGACCGGAATCGGCGAGACCCAGGTGAATCCAGTCGCCTGTATCGACCCGGCCTCTGATGACATCACCTGCTACTGGGTCACCCAGAATTCTTCCCAAAGCCAGTTCTCCTTGAAGGGACAACGGTTCACCGGCACCTCACGAGCGTGGGGAAACTCAGGAATCACCTTCCTTCCCCTCGGCTCGACCTCCCTGCAACCCGCGGGATGTCATCCGCGGGCCGACGGCGGCACCACCGCCATCTGGAACAGCGGCAGCATCCCCCAGCCCGTGATGATTACCGCTGCGAGCTTCAATACTCTCGGCCATCCGATCTGGAAGGGCGGCGCCGGCGGCGTAAACGGTGGCATCGCCATCTCCACGCCGAACTCCAACAAGAGCCGCACCGCGACCGCAACCAGCCCGAGCGGGGAGATCGTCATTGCCTGGAGCGATGACCGAATGATCTTCGGCGGAAGCGGCAACCCGCGAATCTACGGACAAAACCTGCTGCCCGACGGCATGCTCGGCGACGCGGCGTTGGTCGGCGACCTCAATCACGATGGCATCGTCAACGCCGAAGACCTCGGCCTCCTGATCGCCGCGTGGGGGATTTGCCCTCGAGGCGTGCCTTGCGACGCAGACCTCAACCTCGACGGACGGGTCGATGCCGCGGATCTGGGCTTCCTGTTCGCCAACTGGACCTGAGCGAGACACGCGGAACCATCGACGGCTCCAGAGGTAGACTCGGTGACCCACCACGCCACCGAACGCCCACACGGAGCCCGACCATGCACCGCCCAACTCGACGACACTCGATCTTCGCCACCGTATGCACGGTATGCGCCATCGCATTCCTCGCCATGCCACTGACGCCCGCCGTCGCCTCTGCGGGACAGGATGCGCCGGCCAAACCGACGACGAAGAAGCCTGGGCTCTACCCGCAGGCCGACGATGCCCAGGAGCGAATCGACGCGGCGCTCGCTCGCGCCAAGGCGGACAACACCAGAGTCATGATTCAGTGGGGTGACGATTGGTGCGGTTGGTGCATCAAACTTCATGACCTCTGCGGATCGAACCGAGACCTCTCACGCAAGCTCCTCTACGAATACGAAGTGGTCTTGGTACCCGTCGGCCGCTTCGACCGAAATCTCGATATCGCCGAGGCGTATCAAGCGGACTTCAAGGGCAACGGTGTCCCATTCCTCACCGTGCTGGCCGCGGATGGAAGTGTCATCACCAATCAAGAGACCGGCTCGCTCGAAGCGGGCGGCGCCCATGATCCGGCGAAGGTCATGGCATTTCTAGAGACCAATCAGGCACCGGCGAGAGACGCCGCGACCAGCCTCAAGAACGCGCTTGCGGAATCGAAGAAATCCGGCCATCCCGTGATGTTGCACTTCGGCGCCCCATGGTGCGGTTGGTGCCATCGCCTCGAGGGGTGGATGAACTCCGAGCCCGCGAAGTCGATCCTTGGCCGCCACCTGGTCGACTGCAAGATCGACACCGATCGAGACACCGGCGGCAAGGCGATCTTTGAGGCCTACACCCGCGGGAAGTCCACCGGCATCCCCTGGTTCGTGTTCCTCGCCGCCGATGGCAACACCCTTTCCACCAGCGACGGCCCTGACGGCAACGTGGGATTCCCCTCGACCGATGGCGAGATCGCCGCGTTTGGTGCGGCCTTGAAGAAGGCGGATCCGACTTTCACCGATGCAGAGCTCCAAACCCTCGCCGAATCACTCGTCGCGAACCGGAAGGCTCGCGAAGCTCAAGCAAAGGCCGCTCGCGAGGCACGGGCGGCGACGGAAGCCGCGAAGCAGGGCGGCGCGTGACCCTACTACCGACCTTGGCGGCGGTCGGGATCGCGATCGCGACGACCGCCGCGCCCTCGCCTCCCGGAGAGTCCGGCACGTTCAAGGTTTTTCTTCTCGCCGGCCAGAGCAACATGGAAGGCCAGGCGGTCGTCGACCTCGACCATGTCGAACATTACAACGGTGGTCGCGGCACCCTCGCCCGACTCGGCCAGGACCCAAGGACCAGCTCGAAACTCGCTCACCTTCGGAATGAAGACGGAAGCTGGGCCTCACGCGACGACGTGTTCTGCTGGTACAAGCCGGCGAATGGGGATCTCAAGGCCGGCCCGCTCTCGATCGGGTTCGCGGTCTATCCAGGGCAACATCACTTCGGTCCGGAACTGCAGATCGGACACATCCTCGGGGATGCGTTCGTCGAACCTGTGCTTCTCATCAAGACCGCGTGGGGTGGCAAGAGCCTGCACGTCGATTTTCGTCCGCCATCCGCCGGTGGAGCCGTCGGTCCCTTCTATAGAAGGATGCTGGAGGAATACGCGGAAGGACTTCGGGATGCGCGACGGCGATTCTCGTCGCTCGAGGGACTCGAACCGGATCTCGAGGGCGTCATTTGGTTTCAGGGGTGGAACGACATGTTCGTCGACGGCGGAATCGACGCGTATCCACCGAATCTCGTCCACCTCACCGCCGACCTTCGACGGCACTTCGGCAATCCTGGCCTGGCCATCGTGGTCGGGGAGACTGGAAACGCGGGCGACGATCGGTTTCGAACGCAGCAGCGAACCGGCACGGAACTGATTCCGCCGCCATCCGCCTTCGTTCCGACCCGGTCGTTTCTTCGAAAGCCTGAGGACTCACCAAACCAGGGACACGGTCACCACTGGTTCGGAAACGCCGAGAGCTACTTCCTCATCGGCGATGCACTCGGCCACGCGATGCTTCGACTGGTGGAGCCGATGTTGAAGCCAAAGGTCGAGCCGAGCCCCTGATCTCGAACGAACGATGCCGGAGTCCCTTCAGGAACCGACGGTCGGCATGAGCCACGACAAGTCGCCGCCCATCGCCGGTGCCGGGATCGACGCTCGAATCTCCGGCGCGGGCTTATTCGAGATTCGCATCAGTCCGTTTCGAACCAGATTCCGGCAGAGGGTCAACTTCGCGTCATTGGCCATCAGATCCGGGGCATCGGCGATCCGGAAGATGGCGTGCTCCTCGAGGAAGCCCATCACCGGGTCGAGCTTGAGCGGGAGCGACATCGATCCGCCGCAGCGAATCCGATAGTCCATCGGTGTCCGCCGGACGCTCCACGGGCACCCCTCTGGTCGTTCGATGACGGTTTCGAGACTCATCGATTCCACACCGATCGCCGATTCGAACGAGCCGGTGGTGCCGGCTGCTCGCGCATAGGATTCCGAACTGATTGCCACGAGCCGATCGACGTCGATCGGCGTCTCAAGGCCATCGGCAATGGCCGCCAGTTCCCGGAACATCTCGGCGGCCGAATTCTCCTTCTCCTCGCCCTTCATGATCGCGGTTGAGACCCGTCGACGAAGCCCCTCATCCTCGAAGGCAAGTAAGTCGACCAGCCTTGACAGAAACTCGTGCCGTCGAAGTGGATAGAGCCCGATCGTGAGATGAATCGAGTGCTCGGTCGTCGATGCCGCCGAATGCGGCACACCTCGCGGCAGATAGAGCAGATCGCCCGGATGCAGCGTCACCTCTCGAACCGGATCACCGTATTCCGGCTTTGAACTCTGGAGCATGGAAAACATCTCTGCCGCAAGCGGCGTGCTCTCGAGGGGCAGCGCCTGGTCCACCTCGTGGAGCCGCCAGGTCTTCGAACCGTCGGTTTGAAGAACCAGCACATCGTGACCATCGACGTGGGTGTCGAAGCCCTGTGATTGTGGCGGCGTGCAATAGACGTTGCACTTGACGTCGCACGCCAGCGTTTCCTTGAGGTCATCGATGATTCGTTCCACCGGCGGCCAGTACGCTTCCGCACCGTTGAAGATGATCGTCTTCCCCATCGCGAAGGAGGACGTGAGATGGCCCTCGCCGTTGTCCTCTGAGGCCCCCACCATCGCGTTCAGTTGCACCGTCTCCTCGGGATCTTCGCCTTTAGGAACCACTCGGACGTTCCCTCCGACCTGAGGTTTCATGTACCGGACGCAGTGGCCCATCGACTCGAGATCGAAGATGCCCTTGACGAGCTCTGGCGCCTTGCGCTCCAGATGCAGAATGTCCCGCTCCAAGTAATCTGAAAGAAATTCGGTCAATCCGATCGGGGCAAAGACCTTTGCGGCGGTTTGAATGGTCATTGGATATCCGTCAGTCTCAAGTTAAGGGGAAAAGAATATCGTCGTGGATCTTCTCACTTAGACAATAGCAACAGCCGCCTCGAAGGCCACCATTGATTGTTAGGCTTTCGAACTCATGACGATGAATCCCGACAGAAAACTGGATGATCATCACGGGCTTGCCGAGATCGGCGTGCAGGACGGTTTCACACCAATCACGATCCTGCCGTCGAATGCGGCGCAAGGAACTCCTTTGCGGGTGATCTGGGCGGAGATCGGCCACGGCCCTTTTCATGCCCCATTCTTCGGCGAAGATCTCACGGTCCGACTGGCGGACGCACGGTGGTTCGTCTCCACGGACGCCCCTCTTCTTGCCTACGCCATCCGGTCGCCCGGGGTGCCCTTGCGCGGCGCGATACTCCACATGTCCCGCTGTGGGAGCACGCTCGCTCGAAATCTTCTCGGAGCAACCGATCGATCACTGGTGATGTCAGAGGCCAGCCTCGTGAATTCTGCCCTCGCGGAATTCACCACCCGTTCACTCCAGCCCGCGATGTCAGGATTCCTTCGCCCGGATGGCGACCGGCTCCAACGTGGTTACTTGAAGTGCACGAGTTGGAACGTCCTGGCCGCCGATCGACTTCTCGATTCCTTCCCGGGATTGCCCCTGATATTCATCGAGCGAAACCCACTGGAAGTCCTCGTATCACTCAGTCGTACTCCGGGCTGGGGCGAAGGATTTCCGAAGGAATTGAATTCACCCGAGCTTGGTGAGTCTGATAACGCTATCGAACGGGTCGCCATCAGACTCCGCGACTTTCTCGTGGCGGCTCGCCGACTCGAACGACAAGGCCTCTGCCGGATCGTCAAATACCCCGACATCACCTCGCGATTCATCGACGGGGACCTGCCCGAGTACTTCGGCTACGACGTGGACGCGACGACTCGCACGAGAATGCTCGGCGTCGCCGAATTCAACAGCAAGAACCTCGGAAATCGATTCCGATCCGACTCCGCGGAAAAGCAGAAAGTCGCCAGGGAGAGCCCCGAGCTCAATCGGGCATACGAAAAACACTTACAAGGTCTTGAGGTCTGAACAACGCTTCCAAACGGCGCTGCTGGCCTTTGCATTATCGGACGCTTTTCCCGTTTCGACGGTCCACGAGAACGGAGAATCACGGTATCCTCGATCTTGAACCTTCGTTCATTGAGAGGAAGACTCAGGATGTCCCAGCGGAAGATCCAAGCCATTACCAGATCGGAAGCCCAGGAGCATCTCTCTTCGGCGGAGCAGTTGGACCAGGCGATGGTGGTCGTGAAGGGACGCGCGTGGATCCTTCTTGCCGTCATCGTCGCGATTCTCGCAGCCGGGGTGTTCTGGGGATTCGTCGGGCGCATTCCCCGGGAGATCGACGGGGTCGGAATCACTGCAAAGGGCAGTCTCCCGATCAGCATCGACAATCCCGACATCACCGGCGCCGTCCTGAGCGTTTCCACCAAACGAGGGGATATCCTCGAAGCCGGCGCCACGATTGCGACGATCGGAAGCCCCAAGGCGACCCAGGCCATCGTGCAGGCTCAAGCGAATGTTGATTCGCTCATCCAAGCGGACAAAGCCTCCACGGCCGCCGAAGAAACTGCGATGGCCAAACTCGCTGCTTCGACGAAACTCCAGACAGACACGGCGAACCGCAGCCTCGAAAGCAATAAGGTTCTGATAGCGCTCTACGAGAAACAAGTCGAAAACAGCAAGGCCCTCAGCGAGAAAAAGCTGATCCCCAAGAGCCAACTCATCACCGACCAATCCACCCTGTTCAGCACGCAGGAACAGGAATTAAGCCTCACCGCCCAGATCTCCCAGTTTCAGTCGACACTGCAACAAAGCCAGACCCAGATCGACTCGAGCCGCTCGAGCCGCCGATCCGCCATCGCGACGGCCGAAGCACAACTCGAAGCCACCCGGCAGGCGAAGGACGCGAACGAGAAGATCCTAGCGCCGATGCGTTGTGAAGTGCTCGCCATCCTCGTTCAACAGGGCCAATTCGTCACACCAGGGGCGGCGCTTGGCACTGTCATCTTGATGCCTGAATCGACGGACGACGCGGCATCGAACGTCGACGTCATCGATCACGTCATCGGCTTTATTCCATTCGCCAAGGGCGTCCAGGTGAAGCCCGGAATGACGGCGGAGATCGCCCTTCCATTCGCAACCTCCACGCAGTACGGATTCATTAAGGGAGTCGTCCGGGATGTCGCCACGTATGCCGCCAGCGAAAGCTCCATCACGGCGATGCTGGGAAACGCGAGCCTGACGAAGATCGTGAAGGATACGACCGGCGGCGTCGCCCTCCAAGTCATCATCGATCTGACGCCCGACGAGCGCACCGCGAGTGGACTGGCGTGGACCTCACGTAAGGGATTCCCGTCGAGGCTGCCCCGCATGTCGGAGTGCGATATCAAAATTTTCACCCTCGAGGACAAGCCGATCGACCTCGTTCTTCCTTGGTTCAAGCAGATCCTCGGAATCGACGTGGATACCGGCCCTGCCGGCGTGGCCGCTTCCAGCGGCTGATCCGAACCTCGCGCAATAAGCAATTCGAATGACCCGAGTCCCGTCACCAAGCAAGAATCTCGTTACGACCCCAACCGTCCTCCAGATGGAAGCTGTCGAGTGCGGTGCCGCGTCGCTTGCGATGATCCTTGCCTACTACAAGCGGTTCATACCGCTTGAGAAACTTCGGGTCGATTGCGGCGTCTCGCGGGACGGATCCAAGGCGAACCGGATCAACATCGCCGCCAAGATGCACGGGCTCGAAGCCAAAGGCATGCGGCGGAGCATCGACGAACTTCGTACCCAGTCCCTTCGACCGTCGATCCTCTTCTGGGGATTCGGACACTTCGTCGTCTTTGAGGGGATGAAGGGCAACAAGTTCCGCATCAACGATCCGGGCGGCGGTCGAAAACTCGTCTCCGCAGAAGATTTCAGCAAGAGCTTTACCGGCATCGTGCTTGAATTCAAACCCGGCAAGGACTTCCAGCCCGAGGGGGAACCGACGTCGCTGTTCTCCGGATTCCTCGCATGGACGAAAGGTAATCGGTCTGGAATCCTCTTTCCGATGCTCTGCGGCGCGGTCCTTGCGATTCCCGGCCTGCTCATCCCAGGCCTCACGAGCGTGTTCATCAATGACGTGGTGATCGGCTCCGAGCCTCTCTGGGCAGGTTCGATCCTGCTCGCGATGGGAATCGCCGTTCTGTTGATGGCCATACTCACCTGGCTTCAGCAGGTCACGCTCGCACGGGTCCAGATACGGATGTTCCTGCAACATTCCCTTGAAATGTGCGAGCACATCGTTCGACTGCCGATGCTTTTCTTCCAGCAGAGATTCCCCGGGGACCTGGTTTCCCGATTCGTGTCCAACCAGACCATCGCCCAGAATCTCGCTGGCGGCATCTCCAACGGGATCGTCCAGATCACCACGGCGAGCGTCTACGCGATGGCGATGCTCGCCTATGACTGGAAGATCGGCGTACTCTCGATCGTTGCCACGACCGTTCTCATCGCCGCGGTGAGATACACCAATCGCAAGGTCATCGACAGCAATAACTCGCTCCAGCAGGAGATCGGACACCAGTACGGCGCCCTCATGATGATGCTCCGGGATATCCCCGAGATCAAGGCGACGAGTCGGGAAAACGATGTCTTCTCCAACTGGTCGGGCTACCAAGCCAAGAGCTCCAATGCACAGCAACACCTCGGTCTGATCACCGCCTGGCTGGACGCCTGCCCCACGTTGATCAACGGCATCCTCCTCAACGTGATCATTCTCACCTACGGCTCTTTGCAGGTGATTAATGGCGAGCTGACGCTGGGTGGTCTCATCGCAATGCAAATGCTTGGTGGGCTCCTGATCGTTCCGGTCCAGCAGATCGTTCTGCTCGCAAGAATGCTCCAGACCACGCGGGCCGACCTGGCTCGTGTCGCTGACGTCCTCCACTATCCAGAGGACCCGACCCTCCAGATGGGTGTCGGGGTGAAACCTGAAGGGACCTCGGAGGAATCGATCCTTCCCGAACGACTGGCAGGCCGGGTGGAATTCCGATCAGTTCAGTTCGGCTACGACCGGACCGCCCCGGCGCTTCTCGACGATATCTCCTTCGAGGTGGATTCCGGAGCTCGAATCGCGGTGGTCGGCGGAACCGGGTCGGGGAAGTCAATCCTCGCGAACCTGCTCCTAGGACTGAACCTCCCCTGGTCGGGAGAGATTCTCTTGGACGGGACGCCACTCGCCGAAGTGCCTGCGGCGCAGCGTGTCAACTCTATCTCCGGCGTCAATCAGGACGTGACGATCTTCCGAGGGTCGATCCGCGACAACGTGACCATGTGGGACTCAACAATTTCCGACGACCTGGTGATCCGCGCCATCCACGACGCGTCATGCAGCGAACTCCTCGAACGGCCCGGAGCGCTCGATGCAACCCTGCAGGAAGGCGGCCGAAATCTCAGCGGCGGCCAGAAACAACGACTTGAGATCGCACGATGCCTCGCCCGTAACCCGACCATCTTGGTGCTTGACGGTGCGACTTCCGCACTCGATTCAAAGACCGAATCGCACATCGAAGAACGGCTTCGCGCCCGTGGATGCACCTCGCTGATTGTCTCCAATCGCGTGAACTCGATTCGAGACGCCGACGAGATATTGGTCCTCGGCGACGGCGGCATTGCCGAACGAGGTACTCACGAGGAACTCCTCGCACTTGGCGGCACGTACCACCGACTGGTCGGAGGGGCTGACGCATGAACACGCCCGACCATTCATCCTCCGACTCCGCGAGCCTCGGTGCCGCACTCGAGATCTCGGCGTCCGCCCACGAATTTCCGAAGAGCGTCCGAACCATCACCGTCCAGTCCGGCACCTTGTACGTGTTCGCACGCCGCCGGCGAGAGACGGGTTACTCGGCGCAATCCCGCATTCTCGAACTGCCCGCTGATTCCATTCTGGTACTCCCCGATTCTTCGGATTCCTCGATTCAATTCCGGATCGCCGGGTCGAGTTCGACACGGGCTCGCGGGCTTGGCCAGGATGCCACGGAAGCACTCCTGGCATCGAGCGACGGCGCCTCGTGCATCAACACCCTGTGCGACGCGATCACCAATCAGACCTCGGAGACGGTCGCCCCTGAGGGAGCACCAACGGTCGCGACGATCGGCGTCGAGTTGGAACTTGATCCGGGCCGTTCATTGGTGGCCACATCCCCTGATCAACCGGTGACCTGGCTCTTCGAAGCAGAGGGCGGTGGCCTGATCGCCACGCCGGCAACCTCCTGTGGTCCCATCACCGTCGACGGTCCACGTCGACTGATGCCATTCGACACCTCCGGCGCCGTCGAACGGATGAGTCCGGCGGTCATGGCCGAAACGTTGTCGACCCTTTTTCTCGAGTTCACTGACCAACGCCTGCAGCTTGAGGACCTCACCTTTGGCCAGCGGGTCCGCGCGAGCGAGCGTGCCGACGTGGCGAGAGTGGACTCGACCGCGAATGCGGTCGCGGCGGGAATTTCCCTCGGACGCCCGACGCCTCTCGCGGCCAACGCCAGTTCTGGGTTCGATGCCGCATGCCGCCGCGTCGTCTTGGAACTGGGCGTCACGATCAAGAACAAGATCGTCTATCAGCAGAACACGGCACGGTCACCGATCGAACAGTTCGCCCGGGCGGCCAGAGTCCAGATACGAGAAGTAACGCTTGAGACCGGATGGTGGAACAGCGAATGCGGCCATCTGCTCGGTTGGGTCGACGAGAATCGAACCCCGGTTGCGTTGATCCGCCAACGCCGCGGATATCTGGCTCATGTGCATCATGAGACCAACCAGGTCGAGAAGATACCGGTCGATGCCGCATTCGCGGCGAGACTTTCGGCCCGATGCGTCACCTTCTATCCGTCACTTCCGGCGCGGGCCATCACGATTCGAGATCTCCTCAAGCTCGCATTCCGAGGAAGCCGAACCGACCTGCTCAAAACCCTCGCCGCGACCATTTCCATCTCGCTCCTGAACCTCGTGACCCCCCTGGTGATCGCCCTGATCACCAGCACAGTGGTTCCACTCGCCGACGTCGATCTGGCCTACGCCCTCGGGCTCGGCCTCTTGCTCGCCGCATTCTCCACCGCGCTCATCGGCGTGGTCTCCGGATTGGCGTTCCTTCGCGTCGAGTCTCGATCGAGCTACTTTCTGCTGGCCGCGTTCGTCGATCGAACCCTGCAACTCCCCTCAACCTTTTTCCGCGAAACCAGTTCCGGCGACCTGTCCCAACGAGTGATGGCGATCGAGCAAATCCGAAGCAAGCTCACGCAGTCGGTGATCATGAGCCTCACCAGCTTCGTGTCAGGATTTTCGTTCGTCGCACTCATGTTCACGTATGACAGCACCCTCGCGCTGTACGCGAGCGGGCTGGTGGTTGGGCTGATCGTCGGCTTAGTCACGATCGGAGTCCTACTCGCACGACGCGAGTACATCGAGTCGGTCAGCAAGGGCGAGCTTGACGGCACCGCCCTTGATCTGATCACCGGCGTGCGACAAGTGAGACTGCAGGGATCATCCGCCAGGATGATCGCCATGCTGCTCGAGCGGCTCGGCGACGTCGCTCGGCAGGCGTACATCACGCAGATCCTCAGCGCCATTCTCACCCTGTTCACCCGCGTCTACCCCCTTGCCGCGACGCTGACGATCTTCGGGATCTTCGCGTATGGAATCCAGCAGGGCGACAAGACCATCTCCAACGCAGATTTCCTTGGGTTTAACGCCGCACTCGGAGGATTCTTCGCCAGCACCACCCTCATCGGCATGACCTTCAATTCGTTGGTCTCGATCATCCCGATGTACCAACGTCTCCGGCCTCTGATGGATGCGGTACCGGAAATCGCGGAGAACATGCCCTCGCCAGGTCGGCTCGACGGGCGAATCGAACTCCGCAACATCACGTTCCGATATGACGAGGCTCTTCCCCTCGTCCTCGATGGAGTCGACATGTACGCCGACCCGGGCGAATGCATCGCCATCGTCGGCCAGACGGGCTGCGGTAAGTCGACGCTGATGAAAATCATCCTCGGCCTGGAAAAGGCCGAAGCAGGATCAGTCTTCTTCGATGGCGTCGAACTCGAAAGCGTCGACGCCGCTCAGGTCCGCTCCCAACTCGGCGTGGTGATGCAGTCGAACACCCTCACCGGAGGCAACGTCAGGAGCACGATCCTCGGCCTCGGGACCGAGAAGTCGATGGACGTCGCCTGGGATGCCGCTCGTCTCGTGCAGATGGAGCAGGAAATCGACGACATGCCGATGGGCATGCTCACGATGGTCTCGGCGGGCTCTTTCTCTGGCGGCCAAGCCCAACGCCTGCTCATCGCCCGGGCACTCGTCGGTAATCCTCGAATCCTGCTGCTGGATGAGGCCACCAGCGCGCTCGATGACCACTCGCAAGCCGCCGTCACCGCAAGCATCATGCAACTGGGCGCCACCCGGGTCATCATTGCTCATCGTCTCAGCACCATTCTGGAGGCTGATCGGATCTACGTTCTCGACAAGGGGAGCGTCGTTCAGACCGGAACCTTCGAGGAATTGAGCTCGGTTCCGGGCCTGTTCCGCGAGTTGGTGGAGAATCAGAGACTGTGATTAACCCGCACCTCGACATCCTCGCTTTCCGACGCAGCCGCGCCGTTTCCTTGGTGATGCTCCTTGGCTTCGTTGGTTGCGCCTCCCCGCTCGACACCGATCATGAGGACATCCGCACGATCAAGGAACAACTTGGAGAGATCCGTGTTCTTGGTGAAAGCAAAGGTCTGACCGAAGGCAAGAGCCTCGATTCGATCCTCAATCCAGACACGGAGGACGATCGCAAGAAGCAGGACCAGCTTCAAATCGAGGAACGGCTCAACCGGATCGCAGATTTGGTCAAGCCTGGAAAGACGATCGACCTCACGCTTCAGGAAACCCGACGTCGGACTCTGGAGCACAACCTCTCCATTCAGGCCGTCCTTCTCGACCCCAAGATCGCGAAGCAGGCCGTGCGACTGCAACAGGCCAAGTTCGAGAACACGTTCAATCTCAGCGTCACCCAGTCCCGCACGGTGTCTCCGGGCTACAACAGCGTCGCGAGAAGAAATATCGACGTCGAATCCGACACTTTTGTCGCGGTGCCGTCGGTCAGCGTCCCGCTCCGAAGCGGCGGAGATCTGACGATCGACTGGACTTCCGAGTCGTACCTGAATTCTTCAGGTGGAACGGATTCCGGACTCGCGATCATTCAGCCGGGCGTCTCGATCACCCAGCCGATCCTTCGCGATGCCGGGTATGACTACAACGAGTCATCCATCGTGATCGCGCAGGCTGCCGAAGCCGAAGCTGAAGCCGCGACCCAATTCTCGATACTCAGCACGCTGCTCGCCGCGGAGACCGCGTACTGGAACGTGTACCTCGCCACCGAAACACTCGCCGTCCAGAAGGACATCTACACCTACACCAAGAAAACCCTCGACGATACCCGGCTACAGGTCAATGCCGGTTTCGGATCGATTTCGTCGGTTTACAACTTCGAAGTCACGCTCTCCAGCACGGTCTCCAACCTGATCTCCGCGGAAGACAATCTGGCGACCGCCATTCGAAACCTGAAATCGATGATGCAGATTCCGGAACTCTCGCTCGATGGGTCGGTCATCATCACGCCATCGACCAAGCCGATTCTTCGAACATACGACTTCAATACCACGCTCCTGGTGGATGCTGCGGTCCGAAATCGCGCCGACCTGCTCGAACTCGAAGCGGAACAGATCGCCGCAACCATCGAAGTCCTCGCGGCCAAGAACCAACTCCTCCCTGAGTTGGACTTCATGGCGAGCTACACCCTCAATGGCTTTGACTCCAACGGCCGGTCACTGACCACCGCCCGGCAGGACCTTTTTGACGGCCTACGAACCGCCAACGAGCCAGGCTTCTCGATCGGCGTGATGGCATCCGTGCCGCTCGGAAATGAAGCGGCAAACGCGAACTATCAATCTGCTCTGTTCTCCCGACTCCAGACGATCGCCAACACCCGCCAGCAGGAGGTCACCGTCGCGACCGAGGTCCTGAACGCGATCGACAGCCTCGAATTCGGCTGGGAGCAGATCCTCATCGCCCGATACGAGGTCGCGGCCGCAAACCGAAATCTGGAAGCCATGAGGACCTTGTTTCAGATGGGCGAGCGAAACAGTAACGATCTTGCCAATGCCATTAATCTGCTCTCCCGGGCTCGGATCAATAGCGCCACGCAGGATTCGGACTACCAGATCGCCCTCGCGAACCTTGCCGCCGCGACCGGCTGCCTGCTCGGCCACGCGGGCGTGGAATGGAGGGATGCGAGTCATCTTGAACTTCTCGAAGCCCCTCAGACGCTCTCGCCACCGATTCCCTTCGACGTCGCGGACGGAATACCGCCGGCATCCAGCTCGAAGGAAGAGGCTCCTTCGGCCACCGTCGCACCCGTGCCCGTGACCAACGATGAGTGAGCCCGTCGACCTTTCGGCTTATCTCGCGAACGCCTTCCTCCCCGCAGCCAGCAAGTCGCTTCCGACCCTCCCGCTTGCGGACGAATCACACGTGGCGGGGTGGAGGTCATGGCGGCCCGACGGCCCCATGACCCCAGCGGACCTCGCCGAACGCATGCCACAGGCCGCCTTCGCAATCGAAGCGGGAATGGCGAAGAGCCCTGCCTATCGGGCAGCGATTCTGGCGGCTGATGCTTCATCAATCCCTTCGAACCCGGTCCTACCCAATGGGGCACTGGACTTCTCGGTTCAGGCCGACTTCGCCGGGCATCTCCCGGTCGTCCGCACCCACGATCGCGACCTCTTCGAGTGGATGTTCCGGACCCTCGGCGCTCGCTGCGAGCCCGTTCCGATCTCGCCTCAGGTCCACGCCTTACTGATCACCGGACTCATCGCGCCCGGTCGAATCACCGCCACCCACGAAGCGTGGGACGCGGGCGAATTCCGCGACGACCCCGCGGTGACCGGCATCGATCAGTGGAACCAGGCGATGCCGTTGCTCGACAAGGCCGACCCTACGCGGTTTCGAGACCGGTTACTCATCGTGCACGACGACGTCTATGCCGGTCTGGAGGCGATCGAACTCGATCCCCCGCTCGATCCTACAACGTGGCTTGAGAAGTCGAGGATCATCCGTCATCACCATGAGTTCGCTCACTATGCGACCAGGCGTCTCTTCCAGAACATGCGGCTGAACCTGCATGACGAGATCATTGCCGACTGCATGGGTTTCCTGGCGGCGTTTGGCCGGTTCGACTCGACGCTCTTCCTTCGAGCCATGGGTATCGAATCGGATCGAGTGCCGGTGTCGGACGCTCGAGCGTGGACCTACGTACAGGGATTGACGGAACCAGACGTGCTCGAGGCCTGCCGGCTGACCATTGATGCCGCTCGCAACACCGACGCGTGGATCGAACTCATGCCGGGAATCTCCCCCCCGCAGGTACTCCAGTGCCTAGCGAGGACGAGCCTTCCCGAAATCGCCGGACCTGATGCCATCGAACTCCTGACCGCCACGCTCGAAAGCTAAGCCCGCCGTGGCCCGAGCGGCGGCAAGCGTTCCTGCCACACCACACACCAACGTCGGATCAGGTATCAACTCCGCTATGAATCCGCTCGACGACCCCCTCGGACATCTGAAGTCCCTCCCTGACCGAGCCGCTCGTTATGAGTGGCTGGATGGCCTCGACCGAATCGATCGCAATCGGGTTCTTAATCGGCTCGCGGAAGAGGACCGACGTCGCTATCGGCAACACACCGATGCCCGAGTCAAGGCGGGAAAGAAGCTCACGCTTGCCACGGCCGACGCGGCTCGCACCGCTGCCGCGATCGCCGGAAGAGCCACCGAGATCGGCGACATGATCCAGGCGCTCTACACCGTCATGCCCAAACTCACGGAAAGCCAACGAGCATGGGTCGAACGGATCGATCAAGCCGGCGCCGCGGCACGAGGCAGCTCGCGTTTCTCACCTCGACAGGCCTCGGTGATCCGCGATCTCTATCGCAAGCGGTTCCAGGGAAAATCGTGACCCTAGAGCCGCGGCTCTGGAGAGCTGGCCTCGAAATCCACGTCTGGTTTCCGTCCGACCAGACCAGCCGTTATCGTGTCATCGCATCGCCGGCGGTACCGGCCAGTTCCTCGGTTGATCCGGCGAAGCCGTCGTGACTCCAGAGAGCGACGACTGGTTCCGCGTCGATCTCTACCTGCTCGAATGAAACCCGCCGTTTCGTCGGATGCTCCGTTTCGATTCTTCTCCCCAAGAATGCTCTGTAAGAAAGACCCCACCATGCCCATCCACTCCAACACATTCGCCTCGAGATCCTGCTCCACCCTCGTCGCAACTTTCCTCGCCCTGATCACGCTTGCCGGATGCAATACCACCGGCCAGAACCGCCTGGACGGCCCACCAACGCTCACGGTCTACAACGCGCCGCCACTGATTCTTCAGACCGAAGCCCAAAAACGAGATGCCGGCGTCAATGCGATCGTCGGATGGCATGCAGACCTTGATGACTCCGAAGGCGAAGACGCGACCACCATCGGCGTCTGCAACGGCACCATACAGGTCACCCGTCTAGAGAAGGACACCGAGCATCGGATGACTCTGATTGAACTCGACTGGAACGGAAACACCGACTCCATCGTGGTTGGCGGGTCGCACCCGTATCCGAAGAAGACCATCGAGACGGACACACCGATCGTCCGAGGCATTCTCGGGGGTACGGGGAAGTACCACGCCACCCGCGGCCAGATGATCAGCACCCGTCTCCCCAGTGGCTGGTATCGGCACGATATCTGGCTGATCGATTGATCGCCGGGACACGGTCGTTGCCTTGAGACGATCCAAGGGACGTTCCGAGACGACATCGATGCACCGCCCGATCGGAATTTCGCGATACTCCGAACACACCTCACCCTCTCGCGGAGATCTCCCATGCGTCGACGTCTCGAAATCCACCGACTTCTCCCCGTGGTCGCTGCCTCGGTCGCCATGTGTGCCATCCCGGAAGCCGCCACCGCGCAACACCGGCTCATCACGCAGGGCAACGGCACGCTCGCGATCGTCGATGCGCAATCCGAGGTCGAATGGGAGATGCCCTGGGGTGGAATCCACGACATCCACGTGCTGCCCGACGGACACGTCATGGTGCAGCGGGGCGCCTCGGAAGTCGTCGAAATCGATCCGAAGACGAAGCAAGTTGTCTGGTCCTACGACAGTCGGGTGAAGAACGGTAACGATGGGAAGGCCGTCGAAGTCCATGCCTTCCAACCGCTCCCGCCGAAGTCGGCACTCAACCCAACTGACACTTGGCGATTGATGATCGCCGAGAGCGGACCAGCGCGGATTATCGAAGTCGACCGCGCTGGCACCATCCACGCGACAACGCCTTTGATCGTCAAGAACCCGCATCCCCACATGGACACCCGGCTGGTCCGCAAGATCTCGAAGGACCGCTACCTCGTCTGTCATGAAGGCGACGGCGCCGTTCGCGAGTATGCCCAAGGCACCGGCGAATTGCTCTGGGACTACGACGTTCCGATGGGGGTTGGCGACCATACCGGCGACGCCAAGGGTGGCCACGGACCAGAAGCAGTCGGGAACAAGTGTTTCGGCGCGGTTCGTCTCGCCAACGGCAATACCCTGATCGCGACCGGCAACGGGCACAGCGTGATTGAAGTCAATCCCGCGAAGAAGATCGTATGGAGCCTCACGCAGCACGAGCTCCCGAACATCCGGCTCGCGTGGGTCACCACTCTGGAAGTTCTGCCCAACGGAAATTACATGATCGGCAACTGTCACGCCGGCCCCGGTCAGCCGCTCTTGATCGAGCTCGATCCGAAGACCAAGAAGGTCGCCTGGACGTTTGATCAGTTCGAACGTTTCGGCAACAGCGTTCCGAATTCACAGATTCTCGATGCCCCCGGCGCAATCCGATAGAACCACCGACACCCGGGCCGGCCTCCCCAGACCCATGTCGACCGACGGATCCACTAGCCGGCCCCCGCAATTTCGACCTGTTCCTTGAGTTGGGCAAGCAGATCGATGTCGATGTACGCCTTCACGTAGGTGATGATTCCATCGGCATCGATCACGAAGATCCGAGGCCAGCTACGCACGCCATAGACACTGTCGAAGTCGTCATGAGCGCCTTCCATGTAGAAATCAATCGTGTCGGCATACTCGGCGATCGATGCTTCATCCGGCATCAACCTGCTGGACGCCGAGGAAGTATGCACGACATTGTGCACCGCCACGACCGCCACTGGAAGTCCCTCTTCACGCGTCCATTCGACAAGTTCGGCGAGGCGCGGCATGTCGCGGGTGCACGCTTGGCAGCCTCTGATCCAAAACGCCAGAACCACCACGTCGCCTTCGGCGGTTGCTTCTGAGAGCGTGAATTCCGGGGCTCCGTTTTGGCTCGCCTTCACTGTGAAATCCGGCGCACGGAACCCGACCATCGCCTCTGAATAGGCGATCGATTCCTGCCAACTCATGGAAGCGAGCGGCTCGGGCGGTTCAGAGACCCGGGGAGAGACCTCACAGCCCGCGATGATCAGACCGACCACGGATGCCATCAAGACCATCAAACGATGCCGCAGTGGATGTGTCATGAACAGGGCTCCATGCGAGAATCTACGTCCCGCCGTGAATCTGGTTGCAAATACAGGCCGTGGCCTACGCTCATGGCCCTGATTCGTACCTAGAGATGCCCGCAGCAGGTGCTCCGTGCATCAAGGGCACCGTGCCCAATGGAAGCGTCGTCGGCACGCACCAATCTTCTTTCGCGTGACGCCCCGCCGTCACGCCGCCTTCTTCTCGTCTGCCTCCGGCGCCGCACCGGATGTTGCAGGGTCCTCGACCTCTTCTGGCCGTTCTCCCTCCGGAAGTTCGATCAAGAACCGCGACGCGTTGTCGGGCCGTGCTTCGAGCAGCGGCCGCCACGTCTCATCGCCGTCGACGAACACCTTGAGCCACGCCAGGGAGAAACGCCCCACGTCGCCGCCTGCGTACCTCGGGTTGAGCGGCAGGGTGTGGCCGCCACGTCGGACTTCGTAGAGCAGCTTTGGCGTGGCATCGGGAAGATTCTCGTAGTGCCTGAGGGCATGCTTCTTGACCGGGGCAGGACCATCGCGCTCGCCGCCGAGAAAGAACACCGGAACATCATGCGTGAGGTACGGCCGTGGCTTCCAGGGACACAGCGCCAGTACCGCCTTGATCGAGGGATCGAGGGTGGCCGCGACCTGCGCCCCGCCGCCTCCCATCGACCAACCACCGACCGCCACTCGCGTCGGATCGAGCCGTTTGAAAAGCGGCGAATCTTCGCGTTCGTTCTCCGCTCGAATCGTCACCATGCCATCGACCAGTGCTTCGCCTCGGGCATCCGGATTCACCGAAAGGTTGTTCGTGCCGATGGTCATCACCACGAAACCATGCGACGCCAGATACGGTCCCCACCGCGACATGCTCCGCTCCGGACCCATAAACCCGGGAATCAGAACCACACTCGCCAGGCCGGTGAGTTCGGGCTGCGTCGACTCGGCGACCTCGGCATCGGCATCGGCATCG
>JAPKCC010000100.1 GCA_028823105.1 Phycisphaerales bacterium
AGAAGAAGAAGAAGAAGAAGAAGAAGAAGAGGAAGAGGAAGAGGAAGAGGAAGAGAAATAGCCTCGTCTGAACGACGAGACGGCCTTCAAGCCGATCAAATCTCCTGCCCAGAAGACGACCGCACCTCGAACCGAGGTGCGGTCGTCACATCATCTCTCGAACTTTCCAAGATCTTGTCGGCGGACCTTTCTGTCCCTGCTCTGTCTCAGGTCAGCTCTTGGGGACGATTTTGATCTCGACCTGATACGCCCCGTATCGCCCGGAAGCATCCTGAATCTCCGCGGACAGGCGACCACGTCTTACCGGCATCGTGACCGCGTCGAAAATGATCGCCGCGTCGTCCGAATCGATTTCGATTTCCGCAATGACCTCGCCATCGAACCGGAGGCGGACTCGCTCTGGCCGAGGAAGGCCTTCGACCGGCCGAACTCTGATCGCGAAGGGTCCAGCGGTCACCGGTTCCACCCGCCAATACCCCTCCGATCGTCCTCCCCACGCTCCCTTGCTGGTCCGGCGCCAGTCCTGCCGGGTCAACCACACTGGTTCGGTGATCACCCCGAGCGAGATCGGCGGAGGCAGATACGCCGCGTGGCCACCACGATCCACGTCCTTGAACCACGCTTCGTATTGCGCCTGAAGCTGGGTCGCGATCGCAGGCTCGGCGTCAATCAGGTTGTTCCGTTCGGAGGGATCACTGAGCACGTCGTAGAGTTCGAACACCCGAGGCGCCGACTCGCCGCTCGACAGTTCCCGACCGAACCCCGATGGATTCACGAGCTTCCACCGGCCCGATCGGATCATCGCGTTGCTCCACTCGACCGGGGAATCGCCGCGATGAGCCTGGATGACGATCGAACGCTCGGGATCCCCCGCCTCTCGGCCTTCAAGAACCCCGAGAAGACTCCGGCCGTCGAGCCCACCGCCGGCATCCTCCACGCCGCATGACTCGAGAATGGTCGGGACCAGATCGACGTGCATGCCGACCGCATCTGTTCGGTTCCCCGGCGGAATCCGACCCGGCCACCGCGCGAAGAAGGGCGTTCGAACGCCGCCTTCGTAGACCGTTCCCTTGCGACCTCGCAAGCCGACGGAGTAGCCGTCGTGATCGGCACCGTTGTCGTGGAGGTAGAACACCAGGGTGTTTTTCGCCACGCCGAGCCGTTCGAGGGTGTCCAAGACCCGGCCGACGTTCTCATCGATGTTCGCATCCATCGCGAGAATTCTTGCCATGCGGTCGTGATTCGAAGCACCGGTCGGGCCGAGATCCATGGCGTGGTATCGCTCGAGTTCTTCGGTGGGAACATCGTGGAACGGGCCGTGTGGTGCGTTCGTGGTGAGTACCGCAAAGAAGGGACCATCCTGCTTGGTCATCCAGTCCGTCATCTCGTCGACGTAGATGTCGGTGCACCAGCCTTCGAATGACTCGAGCACACCGTCGCGAAGCAGGATCGGATCGGTATACCGACCTTCGCCGCCCTCGGGATCAGCCGGCTGCGCGATACCGCCACCCCGATGCACCACCGAGCGATCAAATCCCTGATCCATCGGCCGCATCGGATGACAATCACCGAGGTGCCACTTTCCGAAAATTCCGGTGGCGTATCCGGCGTCCCGCAGCCGTTCGGCGATGGTCACTTCATCGGGCTCGAGCATTGCTCGGCCGATCCAGGTGTCGATCGCGGTGGTGCGTTGCGGGTACCTCCCGGTGAAGAGCGCCGCCCGGGTCGGGGTGCAGACCGGATGCACGTAGAACGCGCCGACAGTGCCACTTTCGGCGGCGAGTGCGTCAATTCGAGGCGTTTGGAGGACGGGATGCCCTTGAACCCCGAGATCACCGAAGCCCTGATCGTCGGTCATGATGATGACCACGTTCGGACGATCGCGATCCGTCGACGCTGTCGCCGAGCCGTTGACCAGAAGAGCAAGTAGCAAGAGCACCGTTGACATGTCTGACCCTTTGAATGAGGTGTCCGGGTTGATTCAGGGCGCGGGGATCTCGGCCGGCGCCGGTCGCTTCTGCGCGAACATCCACGTCATGCAACCGCCCGGTCCGTACGCCATGTTCCAAGAGCCATGACCGACTCCGGGCAACTCCGTGTAGCCAATACGTCCACCGGCATCGCGAATCGACTTCACGATCGCTCGTGACAGGTCGACACTGACCACTTGATCCGCAGCCCCGTGAACATTCCAGATCGGGATCTCCGACGCCGCGAATGCCGGACCGAAGACCGCATCGGAGCCTCCACAGATTGGAACGACCGCCGCAAACCAATCGGGGTGTCTTCGAGCGAGATCCCAAGAACCGAATCCCCCCATCGAGAGTCCCGTCAGATAGATGCGACTCCGGTCAATGGATGGGTCTTGCGCCAACTCACGGATCTTCGCGATGACCGCTCGCATCGAGTCGGTCATCGGCGCCGCGGCGTCCGCGGACCACTCCCCTTGCTCGTTCCGCCGGGTCGGGCTCCAGGTCTCGTTCTCCGGGCATTGGACGGCAAGCACGATCGCTTCGTGCCGCTTCGCCAGATGAGGTTCGCTGACCCAGCGATCTGGAAAGTGGCCGAGCTGGCGTGCATTGTCGTCTCCACGCTCGCCGGCCCCATGCAGAAAGACGATCAGAGGAAGCGGGTTCTTTGGGGAAGCCGAATCGGGGCGGTGAAGTCGGTATCCGAAGGAGCGGAGCCCCTGATCAGTTTCGACCTCGATGTTGCCTCGATCAAACGCCTCGTCGACTTCGGGTGGGACGCCCGTGGCGTGGGCAGCGGCGGTGCTTCCCCCCCCGAGCAAGATCGTGGCCAGAAGAGTGCGCAGTCGCATGATCGGCTCCAAAAGAATCAGCCCTTGGTACCCGCCGTCGAAATTCCCTCGACGAAGGTGCGCTGGGCGATGAAGAACAGCAGAAGCACCGGAGCCGTCATGATCGCGGTCGCGGCCATGAGGAGGTTCCAGGGCGTCTGCCCGAGTTTAGAGAGGTATAGCTGAAGTCCGAGGGCGAGCGTGAATTGATCTCGATGCGTCAGGAAAACCAGCGGGCCGAGAAAATCGTTCCACACGAACATGAAGTGCAAGAGCGCGACCACCAGAAGGGCGGGCTTCGAGAGCGGGAGGATGATGTAAAGGAAGTTCCGAAGATGGCCGCAACCATCGATTCGTGCCGCGTCGTCGAGCTCACGCGGAATCGTCATGAAGAACTGCCGCAGCAGAAAGATGCTGAAGGCGTTCCCGAACCACGCCGGCACCCAGAGCGGTGCGAAAGTCCCGATCCAACCGACCTCGCGGAACATCACGAAGAGCGGCACCATGACCACCGGGAAGGGAATCATCATCGTCGCGAGCATCGTCATGAACGCGACGCCTCTTCCTCGCCAACGCACGCGAGAGAACCCGTAGGCGACGATCGCGCTGGAGATCACCGTTCCCCCAACCCCCAGAATCGCAATGATCAAGGTGTTCCGGAGGTAGAGCGGCATGTCGGTGTTCTCATCCGTGATCACCGCGTGATAGTTGTCGACGGTGCGGCCGGCGGTTTCCGAGAGTCCACCGAGGCCGAATGACGCCGTGGGATCCGCCACCCCCGTCGAGAAACCAACCATATAGATGATCGGAAGGAAGGCGGTCAAGGCGACCAGTCCGAGCATTGCGTACAGCAGGACTCGAAGTGCGGTGGTTCGGGCGGGGTTGGATGCGTGCGCTTGGTTCATCGCGTGGGTGGTGGAGTGAGTCCGGCGTCAGGCGCCGCGGTAGTAGACGAACTTTCGACCGGCCAGAAGGATCAGTCCGGTGAGCATGAGGATGATGACGAACTGAAGCACGCCGAGGGCCGACGCATACCCCATGTCGCCGAACTTGAACGCCTGGTCGTAGACGTACATCGAATGAAAGTAGGTGGATCTCTCGGGCCCGCCCCCGGTCATGATGAGCGGCACCGCGAAGACCTGCGCCGCGTTGATGACGCCGATGATCACGTTGAAGAGAATGACCGGAGAGATCATCGGCAGGACGACGTGAAAGAACCTTCCGAACGGTCCGACCCCGTCGATGGACGCCGCTTCGTGAAGTTGTTTTGGAACGTCCCGCAGCCCGGCGAGGTAGATCACCACCGCTGGCCCGACGCTCCACAGGCTCATCAGCAGCAAGGCGGTCATCGCCCAGAAGCCACTCCCGAACCAATTGGGACCTTTGAGCGCGCCGAATGTAAACCAGTCGATCATCTGGTTTGCGAGGCCGACTTCTGGATCAGGGTCGTAGCCGAGTTTGAAAATCACCGCGATCGCGACCAACGGAAGCACCGACGGCGCGAAGACTGCGGCACGCCAGAACGATTGGAATCGAGCGGGCTTCGAGAGCAGCGCCGCGAGGGAGATCGAAAGGATCGTCCCGAAAAAGATGGAGAGCACCCCGAAGATCGCGGTGTTCCAGAGCACGGTCCCAAGAATCTCGTCGTGGAGCATCCGCTCGTAGTTCTGGGTCCCCACCGGAATCGGCGACTCCAGAAGGGTGTAGTCGGTGAACCCGTAATAGACGGCGAGAGAGACCGGGAGCACCGTGAAGATGCAGAAGCCCAGTATCCACGGACCAATCCAGAGCAGTCCGGTTCGAAGGGAGTCGTGCTTCACGCCTCCTCCCAAGGATCGGGTTGTCCGCGTCGGTGACGGCGATCAGCTTCGCGTTGAAGAATCTCCGAAGCTTCGATCTGGACTTCGGCGAGCGGCGCCGCGGCCGACGGACTCTTGAGATTCCAAATCTGGTCGAGACCGGCGCCGAGTGCCATCCCGAACTCCGCCCAGCCCGTGATCCACGGTGTGGTGTAGGCATTGGGGCTTTGCAGGATTTCTTCGTGCACCGCCACCGCGCGATTCGGATGCTCCCGGATGAACGCCTCGCTCGAAGTCGAGAGCGGCGATGGCTTCGCGTGGCCGGTGCACAGCGTCTCCATGTTCTCGGGGCGCTGCGTGAACGCGATGAACTCCATCGACGCGTCGGGGTTTTTGGCACCTGTGGGCACCACGAGGATGTCGGCTTCGATCGGTCCGTAGGGTGGCTGATCGGCCAACGCCGCGGGTACCGGAAACGGACAGGCGCCGTAGTCGAAGTTTCCCTTGCCGAGTTCCTGGTCCATGAACATCGGAAGCCAGGGCCCCTGGATCGTGGTCGCGAGCCGTCCACTGAAGAAGTTGCGGTAGGGCGACGGGTTATCGATCGGCGCTCCCTGGAACCGCCGCAATTTGTCGAGTCCCCAGCGCTTCGGAAAACTCTGATACCAGTTGTACCCCGCGATGTTCTGGGGGGAGTTGACGGTGGCCAGCCCGGTCTTCTCATCGTAGAGGTGGCCGCCAAAGAACCCGCCCCAGCACCACGACCACCAACCCGGATCGGTGGGAAGAAAACCGGCTCGCTCGACGTCTCCGTCCGAGTCGAGAATGGTCAGCCGATCGATCGCGACATCAAACTCTTCGATCGTCCGCGGTGGCGAATCGGGATCAAGTCCGACTTCCTTGAAGATCGTTCGGTTGTAGTAGAGGGCGATCGAACTGGGCGTACTCGGCGCCGCAAGTTGGCGACCATTTCGGAAGACCAGCGGACCCACGGCCTTGGCATAACTCGATTCGGTGATTCCGTAGTCTTTCAACTGGTCGAGCGGCATCACCGCGCCACACTGTGAGAAGAACGGCAGATTTCGGTTCCAGAGTCCGAGCACATCGGGGGGATCGCCGGCCGCGATCGCGACTTTCGCCTTCTGGTCGATTCCACCCATCGTGAGATAGTTGACGAAGATCCGGCCTTGCGACTCGTTGAAGCGATCCACCACAACTTTCATCGCCGCCGCTTCGTGACCCGTCCACTTCTCCCAGTAGTCGAGTACGACCCGTCCCCCGCTGTGCAGACGACGACGTTCCGGCCCGAACGCGGCGTAGCCCCCGGCGCCGGCGGCGAGCAGGCCCAGCGCAGTGCGCCGCGTGATGGTTTTCGCATCGATGGTCATGGTCTGGTTTCAGCGCTCGAGGAGTCCTGAGAGATGGTAGCGGTTTCAGCGCTCGAAACATCCAGTCGTTGATGATCCTGGAGATCCCGGAACTCGAAGTCTGCATCTTCCCGACCCCGCCGATTTCTACGAATGGGCGGCGGCGTGGGAACCTCGTACACTTCGGGGATGGCCTCACTCAGTCTCGGAGATGTCGAGAAGATCTATCCCGGCGGCGCCCACGCGGTGCGTGGCTGCTCGTTGGAGATCGCCGATGGTGAATTCCTCGTGCTGGTGGGCCCTTCCGGCTGCGGCAAGAGCACTCTGCTCCGAATGATCGCCGGCCTCGAGGACATCACCTCAGGCACGATCTCCATCGGCAAGCGAGTGGTCAATGCGGTGCAACCCAAAGACCGCGACATCGCCATGGTCTTCCAGAACTACGCGCTCTATCCCCACAAGACCGCGAGAGGGAACCTCGAGTTCGCGCTCAAACTCCGAAAGATCCCCCGCGCGGAACGCCAACGACGCATCATGGAGGCCGCCCGTCAGCTCGACATCGAGGAACTCCTCGATCGCCGCCCCGGGCAGATGTCCGGCGGCCAGCAGCAACGCGTCGCCCTTGGCCGAGCTTTGGTTCGGAATCCTGCGGTGTTCCTCTTTGATGAGCCGCTCTCGAATCTTGATGCCAAACTTCGACATCGGACGCGTGGCGAGTTGAAGGAACTTCATCGTCGCGTCGCGACCACCAGTGTCTACGTCACCCACGATCAAGAAGAAGCGATGACCCTCGGCGATCGCGTGGTGGTCATGAAGGACGGGCTCATCCAGCAGGTCGGTCCCCCACTCGATGTCTACCGGCGACCGGCCAATCTCTTCGTCGCGACGTTCATCGGCGCTCCCGCGATGAATCTGTTCGAGGGCTCCGTCGATGCCTCGGGCACCAGCTTTCAAGGAGCCTGCGGAATAATCATCCCGCTCAGCGAAGCGGCAGCAAAGACCGCGGCCGGTCGGTCGATCACCCTCGGGATACGGCCCCAGCACCTCGAGCCGGCCGCCAACGGAATTGATCTCACGGTCAGGATCTGCGAGCCACTCGGTGACGAGACCGATGTGATGCTTGATGGACCCGGCGGATCGAACTTCACCGCCCGATTGAAGCTCGACGCCGTTCCCGCACCGGGCTCGTCGATGACCCTCGGCCCGAGGCCCGGGGGGTTGCATCTCTTCGACACCGCGACCGGGGAACGACTCGTCTGACCGGCGAGACTCCCTCGCAACTCAACCGTCGATGATCGCACCGTTGGTCCGGATGACATCCGCGTACCACTCACCGCTGTCCTTGACGGTTCGCTCGCCCGTGACGTAGTCGACGTACACCAGGCCGAACCGCTTGGTGTATCCCTTGGCCCACTCGAAATTGTCGAGGATCGACCAGTGAAAGTAGCCGCGAACGTCCGCGCCGTCGCCGATGGCGAGCCGCAGCTGCTCGAGGTACCTGGCCGTGAAGTCGATGCGGTTGGCATCATGAACCTTCCCGTCGCGGGAGATCCAGTCCATGCTCGCCAGCCCGTTCTCGGTGATATAGATCGGAAGACCGTATCGCTCGTGTGCGAAGAACGGGCCCCATCGTAATGCCTCCGGTACCACCGGCCAATCGAACGAGGTCGTCGGGTGTCCAACCGCGTGGGGGACGTCCACCGGTACTCCGTCCTCGCCGATCCCGATGCGTCCGCCCTGATAGATATTGAGCCCGAGAAAATCGATCGGCTGATTCATCTCTGCCAGATCCGAGTCTGGGAACTCCGGAACATCCGCACCAAAAGCCTCGATTCCCGCCTCGGGATATCGGCCGAGACACACCGGGTCGTACCACCAGGTGTTGTTGAAGTGATGCGACGCATCGACACCGTTGGTCGCCTGCCTCGCCGCTTCAATCGTGGCCGGATCAAGATCGATCGGACACGCGGCACACCCGACGCCCGTGTATCCGATGAGGGCCGGCGTCGGCATCGCGGCGCGAATCGCCTGCACGGATTTTCCGTGCGCCCGCATTGTGTTGTGCGCGGCGATGAGCTGTTCTCGGATCGGCAGTTTTAATCCCGGCGCATGACCGCCATCACCATGTCCATGCTGGATGTACACCTGTGGCTCGTTCAGCGTGATCCAATTGGTGACGCGATCGCCCAGTCGTCGGACCATTAAGGTGGTGAATTCTGCGAACCAGTCGGCACTGTCGCGATTCAGCCAACCGCCCTCCGCGAACAGCGTCGAAGGGAAGTCCCAGTGGAACAGCGTGGCGTAGGGCGTAATACCGGCCGCGATGATCTCGTCGATCAGCCGGTCATAGAAATCAAGGCCTGCTTCGTTCACAGCGCCAACGCCGTCCGGAAGTACCCGCGACCACGAGATTGAGAGCCGATAGGCATGAAGACCCATCGTCTTCATGATGGCGACATCTTCGGGGTAGCGGTGATAGTGGTCGCAGGCGATGGCACCGGTGTGACCCTGCTCGACCATTCCCGGCGTGTCGCAGTAGTCGTCCCAGACCGACCGGCCACGCCCTCCCTCGAAGGCGGCCCCTTCGATCTGATACGCCGCGGCCGCGGCGCCCCAGAGAAAGTCATCAGGAAAACTCATGTTGGGAATCTCCAAAGCAGAGCACAGAATGAAACACAAATCGAAGCAACCGCACGCCGAAACACAGTTCATGGTGGCGGAAGGAGCCGGATTGGGAGCCTAGCAGACCGGCCTCGGGCGATCGGAGCGCGTCTCACTCTACAGGAGAAGAAACGGAGCCCATCCTCCGTCATTTCGAGCTCTTTGGGTCGCTACGATCTGGGGTCTCAACATAGGAGCCGACTCATGTTCCCCGCTTCGATTTTTCTCCTCGGTCTGGCCATCTCCACACTCTCCGCGATCACCGACTCGCATGCGGACCCTCGATCCGTCGCCGCGGACGACTGGACACTCGTCTTCGAGGATGAGTTCACCGACCAGAACGACTCGCTTGCCGACTGGTCTCGTTTCGGCGGCACCAGCAGCAGAACCACCGGGCGAAAAGGACGCGGCCTGCTCATCGAGACCGAAGGTGGCCTTGCCGAACCGGCATACGCTGGCGCGGTGAACCGCCTCGGCGGAGGCATCAAGCCGAATGAGATCGTGACCGCCGAAACGGTCTGGCGGGCCATCGGCGATCAACCATCTGATGCCGTCCTCTCGGTGAAACTTGAGTTCAAGGATCTCAATGGTGGGACCATCGGTTCCGAAGAGACCCTCGTCGCACTGGGTGAAGCAGCCGATGGTAAATGGGAGACCACGACGATCGCGGCGCGGGTTCCCGCCTCCGCCTCCAGTACCGACCTGGTGTTGGTTCTGGTTCCCGGTCAGCAGAAGGGAACGCTTCGGGTCTTGTTTGACGAAGTCTCCGCGACCCGGGCCGCCCCACCGCTCGATCTGCTCGCGGGCGCCGGTGGCTTCGAATCGTCGGACGGCGGCGCCGCTGACTGGACCGTCCACAACAATGCCCTCACCGTCGACATCGGCGAGGGTGAGCGGGCGTTCAAGTCTTGGGGACCATTCGGCGAACCGTATTCCGGCTCGATCATGGAGCAAACCGTCCCACTCGAGAAGATCCGTGCCGGCACGAAAGTACATATCAAGGTCGATGCCTTGACCCCCGGCGATGATTCGATCGCTGGCACGGGAAACTTCCCGATCATGAAAGTCGAGTGCCTTGCCGCGGACGGACGCCCGCTCGCCCACATCGAGGCCCGACCTTTCGATCCCACCAACGGTGAGGTCCCCATCAACAAGTGGACCAGTGCATCGGTTGAGGTCCCCGCCCCCGAAGGAACGGTGGCGGCTCGGTTCATCCTTGGCTTCATCCAGCCCACCACAGAGTCCGGTGCGATCTTCTTCAAGAAGCCCCGACTCTCCGTCGGCAGCTCATCGAAGAACCTGCTGATGAACCCCGACTTGAAATCGAGCGACACCGCGTTGCCCGGCTGGACCGTTGAGGGTGCGCTGGAGACTGGAGACCGATATCACCGAGGCGGCGCCACCGCACTCAAGTTCGGCCCGCAAGGGCCAAGCAGTGCCACTCGTTCCGTCAACAACTGGAAGGTCGGACAGACGCTCAACTTCGAAGCCTGGTCAAAGATCCCCACCGGATCGCGGGGCAGCGGCGATTCCTTTTCCATGGAAGTCGTCCAGATCGATCGGCGGGACCGAGCCATCGACACCCAGAAACGAACCGCGGGTTGGAGCGATGCGGAGAAATGGCGTACCACCGGAAATGGACCGCTCGTCCTTCAAATCGAGGTGTTGCGAAACACCAAGAAGATCCAACTGGTCCTTCGTGGACCCGTTGGGGGCGGCGAAGTCTGGGTTGATGACGTCGTGGTGAATCGCGCTGATTCCACCGAGGGCCTCGCCACCGCGATCCCGATCCGCAATCCGGGATTCGAGGGCTTCCGCCCGGACGAGGGTCGTTGGGCGGTTTCGGACGGCGCCTGGAGCCACAATGGCGAGTTGCAGTACTACGCACCCGACTCGATCGTGGTGAATCGCAAGCGAATGAATATCACCGCGGACCGCCGACGGATTGGCGACCGTGAATATTCCAGTGGTCATGTCTCGACCGAAGGGAAGCACGAACAGAAGTACGGCAAGTGGGAGATTCGGGCGAAGCTCCCGAACTCACAGGGCATGTGGCCGGCGATCTGGCTGCTTCCCGTCGATGGGAGCTGGCCGCCCGAGATCGACATCATCGAACTCGTCGGCAAGGAGCCGAACAAGGTCCATCACTCGTTCCACTGGGGCCCACTTCGGGACGGCCTGCTTCCGTGGGACCTCGGGCAGACCTCGACCGACGACCACGTCGGCAAGAACTACGACACCGTCTTCCACGACTTCGGGCTCGAATGGACCCCGGATGGAATCGTCTGGACGATCGACGGCAAGGAGACGCATCGATTCGGAACGACCGACGCCGAGCGAAAGAACCTGCCGCAGGGACCGATGTACCTGATCATGAACCTCGCCCTGGGCGGATTCTGGCCGGGCCCTCCGGGCGAGGACACGACGTTCCCCTCGACCATGGAGATCGACCACGTCAAGATATGGAAATGGAATGCCCCTGACGGCTGATCATCACGATCTCGTCGAGCCGAACGCACACACCAACGAAGAACGCCGCACCCAATGATGGACGCGGCGTTCGTTCATTGCGGCTCGTTGATCGCGTCATCCCATCACGGGCACGGGCCCCAGGCTGAGAACAGGATGCCG
>JAPKCC010000178.1 GCA_028823105.1 Phycisphaerales bacterium
CAGTTCGGATTGCAGGCTGCAACTCGCCTGCATGAAGTTGGAATCGCTAGTAATCGCAGATCAGCCATGCTGCGGTGAATGTGTTCCTGAGCCTTGTACACACCGCCCGTCAAGCCACCCAAATGGTCCGCACCCGAAGTCGCTACCTTAACCAGCTTGCTGGAGAGGGGCGCCGAAGGTGAGGGTCGTGAGGGGGACTAAGTCGTAACAAGGTAGCCGTAGGGGAACCTGCGGCTGGATCACCTCCTTTCTAAGGGATTTCTTAGACTCCTTCCGAGAGAGATCTTGGAGGGTGAAATCGTCAAACCAACCTCGTCTGCATGTCCTTTTCAACTACCCTGGTACCGATCCGTCGGTACAAAGAGCTTGAAGAGAGCAGATAGTTGTGCGGTGACGTATAACGAATGGCAGTCCGAATCATTTGTCTTTATAGCAGCAGCCCCGTTTCCTTTTGGAGACGGGGTTGTTGTTTTTGTCACTGCTTCCTCGGCCGCTGCATCCTTCGCGGAGTCTGCCGGCTGACGCCTCGATCCGGGGGGCTCGATCCGGGGCAGATGAAGGCTCCGCCCGAACCCGGGGAAGAGACTCGTCCGCACTCGAGGATCGGTGGCGGCGACATGCAGTGGGATCACCCCCCCTCGACGAGCCGTGGGGGTGCTGAAGCCGACCGGCTCGGTTCGGGATTCAATCTCCCGCGGGGGAGGACGTACTGCTCGCCGGGGGGAGCCACTTGGTGCGGTCGCCTCGCGCGAGGTTCTCCTCGATCTCCTCGAGGGTGTACCCCTTGGTCTCCGGAACGACCTTCCAGATCCAGATGACGCCCACCAGTCCCACGAGTCCGTAGAGCGCAAACGTCATGGAAGGGCCGAGGTCGGCCAGCAGGGAGAGGAAAGTCAGCGATATCACGAAGTTCGAGGCCCAGTTCACGCTGGCGGCCATCGCCACGCAGCGGTCGCGGACTTCATTGGGGAAGATCTCCGCGATCATGGTCCAGGTAATGGGGCCGAGGCTGAACGCGAAGCACGCGACGAAGATCGCCGTGAAGACGAGGATCACGATGCAAAGGGGCGAGATCGCGTCGGCGTCCGCGGTCGTTGCATCGGGTTCGGTCGTCGTCGCGGTGGTGTCTTTGGTTTCAGCTTTCGTATCGCTGGCGGTCGTGCCGAGGTAATGCGTCGCCGCCGATGGCGTGTGTACGGCGTGGGGCGCCTTGGCGACCGCCGTGGTATCGGGCTGAGGCATCGTCATGAAGGCGAATCCCACCGCCATCACCGCAAGAGAGATGGTCATCCCCACCGTGCCGCAGATCAGCAAGGGGCGTCGCCCTGCGCGATCCACGTATCGGAGCGCGATCAGGGTGGCGAGCATGTTGACTATCCCCAGGCCCACGGTGGCGGCAAGCGCCGCCGAATCGCTCTTGAGTCCAGCGTGCTGGAAGTGAATCGGAGCGTAGAAGAGGATGGTGTTGATGCCGATGAACTGTTGAAGTACCGCGAGCCCGAGCGCGACGGCGAGCCCCAGTCGAATTCCCGGAACGGACATGAGTGGTGTTCGGGTTCCCTTCTTGCCCTTGTCGATGTCGCTGGTGATTCTCTGCAGACAGGCGTCGACCTCCTCGGGTTCCACGAGCTGCTGCTGTACCGAACGAGCCTCCTCCAGGCGACCCTGCATGATGAGCCATCGCGGACTGCAGGGCATGAAGATGAAGCCGGCGAACAGGAAGAAACCCGGGACCGCGCCAAGTCCGAACATCCATCGCCATCCGTCGGTGGATCCGGCGAAGATCGCGTCCACGACGTAGGCGGAGAGGATGCCCAGCACGATGGCCAACTGGAAGAGGCTGACTCGACTACCCCGCGTTGCAGGAGGCGAGGTTTCACTGATGTAGAGGGGGCCGACCACGCTCGCCAGTCCGACACCCACGCCGATCACGACTCGGCCGACGACGAGCCAGAGGGGATCCGGGACGAATGCGAGAAAGATGGCTCCCACGCCGAAGATGATGCCGGCCGCCATGTTCGAGAAACGCCGTCCATACCGGTCGGCCATCCAGCCGCCGGCCGCGGCGCCGAGGATGGCGCCGATGAGCACGCCCGCGGTGATCAACTCGGAGAGAAAATCCGAGACCCCGAATTGCTCCCTGATGGAGAGGAGCGCGCCGGAGATGACTCCGATGTCGTATCCGAAGAGGAATCCACCGACGGCGGCCATGAACCCCACGCCGAAAGAGACGAGGAACGAAGGGCCGATTCGAGGTTCTGGCATCTTTGGTTTCCGTTCGGATTGGCCGGGCGCGAGGAGAATCAGACTTGCGATCGCTAGAGCCTACTTGCTGTCCTCTCGGATGAGAAGACGAGCGGGCCAAGGTGGA
>JAPKCC010000179.1 GCA_028823105.1 Phycisphaerales bacterium
GACACGGCAATGAAGAAAGGCCAAAGACCATGACTGAACAGAAGAACCAACTCGCGTCCCGGTTTGCGGCGTTCGCCGTTCTCTGGCACCGGGATTTATGCATCGCGGGGTGCAACCTCGACGGCGATGGCATGCGATGGCATGCGATGCCATGATGCACGGGGGCGACCTCGGACTGCGGCGTACCGCGTAGGGGACTGGTCGGTGATCACTTGACTCGCTGATCACGGGATAGACTCTCGCCTCCGCGATCGAATGGCCTATCGGATCTCATCGATTCAAATGACGACCTTCGTCCTCACGATCCTGTTCTTGGTGCTTCCGCTCCTCACGCCGCCGGTAGGGCCGGAGAGTAAAACGAACGTCCAGCGTCATGAGATCGGTGAACTCCGACTCGTCCATCGCGTCGGGCCCGAACTGTTCACTGGCGGCTCGCCTCAAGGAGACGCCGACTACGAGTCGCTCCGGGATGCCGGTATTCGCACGGTGATTTCCGTCGATGGTTCGAGGCCGGACCTTGAACGAGCTCGGGTTCGTGGGATTCGATACGTCCATCTGCCGATCGGGTACGACGGCATCGGCTCGCCGTTCGCGGTCCGTCTGGCCCGAGCCATCCGTGATCTTCCCGGTCCGATCTACCTGCACTGCCACCATGGTCGGCATCGCGCACCCGCGGCGGCAGCAGTGGGGCTCGTCGGCCTGGGGCGGCTCAATCCGAAAGACGGAATTCAAATGCTCGAGATCGTGGGTACCAGCCATGACTATCCAGGCTTGTACGCCGCGGTCGGGAATTCCCGACCGTTTTCCGCAGCATTGATCGATGCCGTGCCCGCCGGCGAGCTTCCAGAGGTCGCGACGGTGTCCGACCTGACAACGGGAATGGCCGACGTCGATCGCCTCCACGACCAGCTCCGGCTACTGGCCGCCAACGACTGGGTGGTGCCGAAGAACCATGTGGATCTGGTGCCCGCGGTCGAGGCCGGCATCCTTACCGAACGGTTCCGCGGGATGAGCCATCTCGCCCCCGGTTCGTCGTCGTCGTCGGAGCCCGCCGATCCACCCCTCGACTTTCGTCGCACGATCGAGCTGACCACCGCACTCGAGTCGGCGGTCCGAGGAGGCCGAGCGTCCGAGGCGACTTCGATTCTTGGCTCGATCACGTCCGAGTGCCGGGCGTGCCACCGCATTCACCGAGACCAGAAGCGGCGGGCTCAGAACTGAGTGCTGGTGATGAGGTTCGACGTCGGTGCCACGCTCGCGGTGGGGGGCGATCACCAATTTCAGCGGCGAAGAAACTCGAGCAGCGTGGCGGTCAGGAGAAGGTCCTCGACCACGAGATCCGCACCAGTCTCTTCGAGTGCGTCGGTATCGAAGACACCGGTCGCCACGGCGATGGACTCCGCGTTTCCAGCGGTCGCGCACTGAACGTCGCGAGGCGTGTCTCCGATCACAATGATCCGTCTTGGGGCGGCGCCATGCATCGATTGAAAATGGTGTCGCGCGACCGGGACGAGTTCGTCGCGGTGTTCGCCGTGGTCGGCGAAGGCGTTGCAACCGAAGATCGAGTCGTCGAGGCCGGCGGCCCGGATTTTGAAGCGGCCAGTGTGCTCCCAGTTTCCGGTGAGCAGCCCGACCTGAACATCCGGTAGGCCGACGAGGAATTCGAGCAGCGGGACGATTCCTGGGCAGGCTTCGAAACCACCGCGATCCTCCGCGACCTTCTCGAGCGCGGTGGCATAGGCGGACTTGAACGCGTCGACATGCTGCGCATGGTCAATTCCAAGTCCGTGCCGCCGGACCGCGTCCGCGTAGTTTTCAGAGTCGAGCCGCCCGTGCAGCGGCACGTTGGTGAACGAGAAGGCAACGCCGAATACCTTGGCGCCGGCCATCTCGTAGGCGACCACGCCAGCATCCTGCGTGTCGAGCAGCGTGGCATCAATATCGAAGAGGACGAGGGTGCGAGGTGGCATCGAAGGTCCGAGTGGACTCGGGAAACATTTATATAAGGCAGGGGAGTGGATCCCCTCATACGGGCGAGGTCGCGGCCGCGGCGAGCGTCGTTCAGCGAACGCCGGTCTGCTTGGCGGATTTCGCGGAGGCGGCTGGCAGAGTGGGGGCGTCCTCAGCGGCAAGAACCTCCCGGATCCGTCGCGCGATGCTGATGACGTCGAGGCCGACTTCGGCGAGCTGTTCGCCTCGTCCGCCCTGATACACCCAGCCGTCGGCCATCCCGAGGACAGTCACCTTCCGCGAATCGAGACCGAGACGGTTACACGCTTCGAGCACCTGGGTGCCGAAGCCGCCCTTGACTGTGTGGTCTTCAATCGTGACCACTTGCACGCCGGCGGTGATCAATTCGG
>JAPKCC010000101.1 GCA_028823105.1 Phycisphaerales bacterium
CTCCGGTGTGATGCCTGCGGAAGAAGCAAGATTCACGGTTGACGTGCTACAGTCGTCATCACGTCGTTTGATTCAAGATCTGCTTGCACCGGAGTTCGTCCATGTCCGAGACCACTGCACCGTCCCTCGCGTTGACCAAAGAGACGATCGTCTCGCTCGACCCCGCCACTGGGGAGCCCGTCGGCGAAATCGAGATGACGCCCGTCGGACTCATCCCTCAGATGGTCCGCGACGCGAAAGCGGCCCAGCGGAGTTGGGGCGCGTTGAGCCTAGAACAACGAGCGGAAATTCTGAAGTCCGCGGTGCCACGGATGAGCGAAGAAGCCGGGCGGATCGGTGAACTTCTGACCCGTGAAATGGGCAAGCCGAAACCACAGGGCGTGGGCGAGGCCAAGTACTGCGCGAGCGGGATCACCGACGAAGTCGACGCGGTGGTCGCCGCTCTTCGTCCGGAGATTCTAGAAGATGACAGCACGGTCACGACCCTTCGGTTCGATCCCTACGGCGTCGTGGCAGCGATCACACCCTGGAACTTTCCGTTGTTGATGGTCTTTCAGTCGGTGATTCCGGCGCTGGCCGCGGGCAACACGGTGCTGCTCAAACCAAGCGAAGAGACCCCGTTGGTCGCTCGGGAATGGGTGAAGGTATTCAATGAGGCGCTGCCTCCGAACGTGCTGCAACTTGTCGTCGGTGATGAACGACAGGGCAAGGCCCTGGTCGGATCACCAATCGATCTGGTGGTCTTCACGGGCAGCCGAGAAGCGGGGAAGCACATTCTTCGTGAGGCAAGCGGCGGTCTAAAACGAGTCATCCTCGAACTCGGTGGCAAGGACCCAATGATCGTTCTCGACGGAGCCGACCTCGACGCCGCCGCGACCTTTGCCGCGAGAAACTCCTTCCGAAACGCCGGACAGGTCTGCGTCAGCACCGAGCGGATCTACGTCGACGAGAAGATCGTTGACGACTTCAACGCGAGACTCATCGAGAAAGCCGCCGGCATGAAACAGGGGCCGGGCATGGAGGCCGGCGTGGAAGTCGGCCCGATGATCAATCGGCAGCAGAAGGACCACGTTCTCGGTCAGATCGAGTCAGCGGTTCGCGACGGTGCGAAAGTCCTGCTCGGATGCCACGGGCCCGCAGATGGTGGTGACGGGAATTTCGTGCCGCTCACGGTGCTCACGGACCTAAATCACGACATGGACATCATGAGTGAAGAGACCTTTGGGCCCGTCGCCTGCGTGATGCCGGTCCGAGGCCGGGACGATGCGGTCCGCAAGGCCAACGACACTCGCTTCGGTCTGGCGGCGAGCGTCTGGGGAACGGCGGAGACCGCGGAAGAGGTGGCCGCACAGTTGACCGCCGGAATGATCGGTGTGAATCAGGGGTGCGGCGGCGCCGAAGGGAGTCCTTGGGTCGGTGCCATGGAAAGTGGATACGGATGGCACTCTGGGAAATACGGTCATCGCCAGTTTTGTCAGGTTCGCACCATCAGCCGCGCTGCGGCGAAGCCTTCGAAGGACTGAATCAATGCCACTTCCCATCGCCGGTGAGGTCGAAGTCGAGGTGACCGGCAGCGCGCCGGTCTCCATTCACGGTGACCTCTATGCGGATCTAGCGGTCATGGTCTCCGGCGATGCGGCGTCGACCATGACTCGGGTTCCGGTGCACGTGCTTCCCGTCGGCGAAGACGGAAAGCATCGCTTGCCGGGTCCCGGAGATCGCTTGGTCCTTCGCGTTCTTCTCGGCCAGGTCGATGGCGTCCGATTGGCGGAGTGATCCAACGATCGAGGACCCGTCGGGGCCTCAATCGAGAATGGCTTGGATTTTCTTTTCGATCGATTCATCCCAGTTGAAATCGACCGCCTTGGCGTTCTCCAGAATCTGCTCCGGTCGACTGGCGCCGACGATGCAGCTTGAGATTTCGGTTCTTCGCAGGCACCATCGCAACGCGATCGTCGACATGGGCACTCCCAGTTCCGCCGCGATCAATGCCAGACGCCGGACCTTCTCGATGTTGGGGTCGGTGAACCGGGCTCGCAGGAACTTGCCCTTCTTCTCGTGGCCGGCTCGGCTTCCGTCCGGCGTCTCATCGACGTATTTCCCGGTCAGCATGCCTTCGGCAAGCGGAGAGAAGCAGACATTGCCGATTCCGCACCGTTGGGTGTCGGGAAAGGTGTCCTTCTCCCAGTGTCGATCCAGCATGTTGTAGATCGGCTGGTTCGAGATGGGGCGGTGCCAACCGGCGTCTTCGCAGATGGAGACTGCGGCCTGGATCTGTGTCCCAGTCCATTCGCTCGTGCCCCAGTAAATCGTCTTGCCCCGTTCCACCAGATCGCTCATCGCGCGGCAGGTCTCCTCGAGCGGGGTGTTTTCGTCGAACCGGTGGCACTGATAGAGATCGACGTAGTCGACGCCAAGACGGGTCAGAGACTTCTCGAGCTCCTGATGCAGATGTTTGCGAGAGAGACCTCGGTCGTTGGCGGTGGGGAACGGCCAGTCTGGTTCGTAGGGCCAGAATGCCTTGGTGGCGAGCACGAACGTCTCGCGTCGGAACGGGCGGAGGGCATGCCCGACCACCGTCTCGGTCTCGCCGGAACCGTAGGCATTCGCGGTATCGAAGAAGTTGATTCCCGACTCGTAGGCGGTGCGATGAAGTTCGGTGGCGATTTCCAGATCACCCTCGTCGAGGGTGAGCCAGGATCCGAATCCGATTTCCGAGACGACGAGTCCGCTTCGTCCGAGGCGTCGATAGTTCATGGTCATTCACTCCGGGTTGTGCGGCCTCGGGCGGCATCGCCCTATAAGGTCGATCGAGATCGGGAGTCTATGTCAGGTATCGATTCGCGGTTCCGTTCGAGGATAATCTCTCCATATGCTTGACTCGGACCTGCTCTTGAAGATCTATGCCGCGGGCTGCTTCCCGATGTGGGACGAGGCCAACGAGGAAACCGGGATCTTTCGGCCGGATCCCAGAGCAATCATCGAGTTGGATCGTTTCCATGTGCCTCGCCGGCTCGGCAAGCGAATTCGGCAACGTCCGTTCCGAATCACCACCGATCTCGAGTTCGAAGCCGTGATGGACGCCTGCCATGAAGGCCGCGATGACGGTTGCTGGTGTTCCCCGGAAATGGAAGTTGCGTATCTGGAGCTCCACGAACGAGGGTTCGCCCACAGCGTGGAGGCGTGGCTGGATGACGATCTGGTCGGCGGGATCTACGGCGTGCAACTCGGGTCGGCGTTCATGGCGGAATCGAAGTTCAGTCTGCCGGAATTCGGAGGGACCGATGCGTCGAAGATCGTGCTGGTCGAAACGGTGCGGAGCCTGAACGCCGCCGGATTCGAACTCTTCGACGTCCAGTTCCGAAACGATCACATCGACCAGTTCGGCGTGGTCGAGATTGCGGCGGACGAATACGAGCAACGGCTTGCCGCGGCGATGGTCCATCCCCGGGACTGGCCGGTCGACGCGGACGGCGAGGGTCTGGTCCGCGGCTCGTGTGAGGATCAGAAGCCGGGTTGACCACACAGCGCCCAACACCATTGATGCGTCTCTGGATACTCGAGGACGCTCATGAGTCCGGTGCGACCGCCTTCTTGGGCGCCGTCGCTTCCAGGTTCATCATTCGAAGGCGGCGATCACGCATCGAGAGGATCAACGCGGTCGCCGCGGTGGCGGAGAGTCGCGGTGCGGCGGTGTAGTCCTGTGGGTTGTTGTCGCGGTTCATCTGATAGTAGAACGTGCCGTCGGTGCAGTGTGCGAGGCTGAACCACCAACGGTTCTCATCCATTAGGGATCGGAACGCGGCGGGATCCGCGGCGGCGCCGAACGCCGTCCAAACCATGCCGAGGATCGGGGAGCCGTGGGTGTCACTGAAGGTGTCGGGGTGTTCGCCAATACACCCGGCGGTGGCGTTCGCGTATTCCCGGTAGCCGGGCTCCTCGTCTGCAAGGGCGTGGGCCATGGCGGCGGCTCCGGTTCGCCCCATGTCCGCGTAGCCCGGATTCTCCCGGCCGCCATCCTTGTACCAGACGTATCCGTTGTCACCGGTTCCTCGAGCTACGAAGTCATGAGCGGCTTTGAATCGTTGTTCGTCGATCTCGATGCCACATTCCCGCATCAACGCCCACGCGATCTTTGCCTGCATGGTGAGGATATTGATCGAACCGTATCCGTTCCCCCCTGGGCGATTCGCGGGGCGATGGCCCCAGCCACCGTCGGCGATCTGGGCCTTCCGGAGCCATCGATCAATCTCTTCGAGCTCGGGGATGACCCAGGCTTGCTTGGTCGCGAGGTAGTACTCGGCGAGACAAATCCCGTAAAGGGTGTACTTCCATCCATCGAGTCCCTGATACTCGATCTCTTCGGTCGTGCCTGCGGCCATGGCGCGGATCGCCCGGTCGACACTCGACCGGTACTTCGGTTGCCCGCTGGCGAGGAGCGCGAGGGTCGTGAAGGCGTTCAAGTGCGGCCGATCGCTCCAGAGTCCGTTCTCACGCTGCTTTTCCGCGAGCCAGGGGAGGGTGTCGGCGAGAATTCGGTTCGTCTTCCGACAGTCGAAGGGGTAGTTCTCGGCGAAGTCGCCATATCGGTTGCCGACGCGGAGCGTCTCCTGTCGCGTTTCGCCCGCTCGAAGGATGGTCAGGTTCAGTCGTCCGTCGTCGGCCTGTGCGGCTTCTAGGGCGGCCGAGAAGTCCTTCATCGGTCCGTCGTACCCAAACTTGCCGACGCCGTATCCGAACTTGTGAGGCGTTTCGAATCGGAGGTCGCCGGCACCGATGATGCGGTCACCAACCTTGATTTGCCGTGCCGCGGGGGTCTTGTCGAAGACATAGGCGACTTCGAACTCCGTCGGCCGTTCCTCGAGCAGCCTGACCCGGATACCGGTCCGTCCCAGATTGATAAACCACCCGCCGGTGAGCGCGTCAGGACCAACGGTGGTCTTCACATCCCACTTTGGCTGGTCGATCATGGATGTGGCAGAGGCGATAGAGCCGAAATGACTGATCGCCACGATGAGAAGAGTGTGAATCATCTGCTGCATATTGACACGATACCGGTGGTGCGTGTGTCGCGGCGACCGGGGGCCGTCGCGTCGATTCGGGGTTGCGTCCAAAAACGAACACGGCCTCGGAGTTGTCTCCGAGGCCGTGTTCTTAGTCTCATGGATCTCAAGGATCTCAAGATCGCGATCAATCAGCCGCGACGTCGCCGTGATGCCATTCCGGCGAGGCCGAGAAGGGCAAGTGCGCCGGGTGCGGGGATGGCGGTGTCGAGGATGTAGTACATCTCGCCACTGGCCACGCTGACCGCTCCGTCACCGATGTCGGAACCGATGAACGTACCCATGTTCCAGGTACCGTAGTAATCGGCGGGAAGGACCTGTGCGCCGTACACGGAGACATCAAACTCCATGTTGAACGTCTCTTGCGTGCCCGGGGCGTAGGGGCCCATGGCTCCTTGAAGATAGAAAATGCCTGCACCGTAGCCGGCGTTGTTCAAGTCGAGTGCCCATGCGACGTTGAAGAGCGGGGAGTTCAAGCCACCCGCAAAGTCAACGACCATGTCTCGAACACCGACGGCGACGATCAACTCGCCAGCGAAGAGGTTTAGCTCTACGGTTTCTCCGTAGACGAACGCGGGGTCATCGATGCTGATTCCGGTCATGTCGAAAGCCACCTCGACGAGGTCGGCTGCTGCAATCGGAGCGATTGCAGTCGCGGCGCAAATTACGAGGATCTTCTTCATCTCTTTTGACTCCTTGTTGGGAACGGGAAGTTGGGAACGGGAAGTTGGGAACGGGAAATTCCTAGGTGGGATACCGAGGAAAAATACGGGAACTGCGAAGTCGGGAATATGCCCGACGCGGGGAATGCAACTCCGCCGATGGGAGGCGGCGATGAGTTGCTAACTCCATACAGTTAAGAGGGTTGGGACGATGAGTTCAAGGAGAATGTGAGCCAATTGGCCAGCTGCCCGACGCCGGCCGGGGGCCCACCCCCCTTCACGGGGCGGGAAACGGGCTTAAACGCCGTTCAATCGCCCTTCTTGGTCGAATAACGAAGGGGTAAAAGTTCGGCGAAAAAGGTCCGGTAATCATGGGCACGCGGCATCGACGACCCACCAGCTGTTCCCTTCTGGATCCCGGAAGGAGCCGAAGCAGAAGCCGCCGCCGTCATCTCGTTCAGGGCCTTGGATCATTCCGCCCGCGGCGAGGACTCGTTGGAGCAAGGCGGCCACATCGTCGGTCTCGATCTGTGCGATGACCGTTGCATCGGTGTTCAAGATGTCAGGTGGTGCGGAACCGATGCCGATGGCGACACCGCCCTCGGTCTCGAGGTTGGCATACGGAAGCTCATCGAATCGCTTGGTCAATTGAAAGTCGAGTGCCGTCTGGTACCACGTCACGAGACGATCGAAATCGCGAGCGAGAATGACGGTTTCGCGGGGGCGAATCGGTATCAGTCCGGTGTTCGACATGGAATCAATCCTCGTGGTCTCTCGTGCGCCGATCTCAGGCGCGGGCGATCTCTAGGAACACGGCACCGTACAACCCGACGCAACCGGCCATCACGAAGAGGTGCCAGGCGAAGTGAAAGCCGCGGCGGTGGTCCTGGAGGTAGAACGCAACACCGGTCGAGAAAGCGATCCCCGCGATAAGCAGGAAGACCAGCGAACTCGTCTGCATGAGCTGGAACATGGGCACGACGGCGATCAGACAAAGCCAGCCCATCGCGAGATACATGGCGGTCGAGAGGACTTCGAAGCGACCGGTGAACCGGGTCTTGAGCAGCACACCCGTGATCGCCATTCCCCAGACCACGCCGAAAAGACTCCATCCCCATGGGCCACGAAGTGTGGTCAGGCATAACGGCGTGTAACTGCCCGCGATGAGCAGGTAAATCGACATGTGGTCGATGATTTGCAGGGCTTGCCGGTTCCGGGGCGATCGGGATGCGTGATAGACGGTCGAAGCACCGAGGGTGAGGAGCATGGTGGTTCCGAAGATCGCGGAGCTCACCACGCTGAAGGAATCGCCCCTCGAGACTGAAACGTAGATCAGGAAGGGGAAGGCGGCGAGCGCCGCGAGGAAACCCAAGCCGTGGGAGATGGCATTCCAGTCTTCTTCGCGTCTGCTTCTGGTGATCTGCATGAGTGGAATCTAGCAGTAACGCGAGCGTCCATTCAACCGCAGGTGATCAAATTCGATGGGGGGGGCGTTTCTTCAGGCTGATTTACTTCCCTTGTAGCTTCCGGAATCACTGAAGATCACTCGGCGACTCGGCCGCCGATTGGTTCGCGGTGCAGTCATCACGTGGACTTCGTCGCCCACCGTCTGCACGCCGAAGACTTTGTGGCTTCCCGTGAGCATCTGCCGCCCGTTCACCTTGTAAGACTGTCCATTGGGACGTGTGATGGTCAGGGTTTCGGTCGATTCGTCCCAGAGTCCTAGGAGCATTCCAGCCATGGTGCGTTCCTTTCAGGGTTGAGGTCGTCGCCTGGTCGAACCATCGACGATCCGTTTCTCTTGATTCGATCTCGCGGTCTTGCTCATCATTTGAGAGGGCGGATCACAGGATACTCAAACGTCAACGGGCGTTGTAACTGGTGGAATTCCGGATCATCCATCGCGGCCTTGATCTCGTCGCTCAGTCGCCGGTCGAGTTCTTCGGCGGTCTCAGGGAAGCCGATGCCTCGCCAGCCTGGTTCCATGCCCGCTCGCAGCACCACCACCTGTTGGTAGAACTCGACGACGTCGCAGTTTGGATCCCGGCATTCGCCGGGATACTCCGCCGGGCTTCCCGGGCAGTCGTTCTCGGGGTGCTGCCAGAAGTCGCACTGTGCTTGTTCGGTCTCGCGGGCGATGACCGAGGTCCAGTCGTCGACCCCGAAGGTCTCGGGGTATAGACGGCTGAGTCCGAACTGCGTGATGAAATGGTGGATCTCCTCGATGGTCACGGCGCGGCCGCGGGCGTCAGGGCCGTCGGCACGAACGTCGAGCCACCAGGCGGGAATCACGATGTCGTAGCCGAGCACTCGCTCGAGGCGGGGGCGTTGTCGCCGTTCCCAGTCGTCCTCGTCGGTCGGCATCGCAAGCCAGGCGACGTCACGATCTCGAAGAAGTTCGACCAGATCGGGGTCGTCGGGTGTTCCATCGAGGTTCTGGTCGAGCATCTCGGCGAGCACCGCGGCGGCGAGCCGCACGTAGGTCTCGGGCATTCGCTCGTCTGCGGCGAGCAACACGCCGAAGGGCATGGCGCATTGCGTCAATCCCGTGGTCGCGAGTGCGTCGCGTTCCTCGTCGTCGAGATCGAGTCGTGGATCACGGCAATCAAAGATCGAGATCGCAGTTGGCCCTGAGGCCAGGATGGCTTCCGAAATCGGAACGTTCGGTGCATATCGAAGATCGTCTTCGGTATTTGAAATGCCGTCCGGCCCGTTGCTCGCAGGCACCAGAATCGTCGAGCCATGCGGTGGCGATTCGAGGCGATACGGATTTCCCCAGGAGTCATTCGCGGGGACGCCACGAGACTGCAATCGCTCGAGCGTCACCGGTTCGCCGGGGGACGAGGCGTCGAGCAAGAGGCGATGCATGTACTGGAGATCCTCCCGAGACCTGCGCACCATTGGATCTTCCGAATCAATCGAGCTGGGAGCGGAGAACAGCCAGAATCCGAGGGTCAGAAGTCCGAGGCTCAAAAGCACCAGCCCGGCGATCAAGATCCGGTTCGTCGGCGTCGGTCGGGGGGATGGCGGGCTCGTTGGTGGTGAGGTCATCGATCATGCTCCGGCTGAGTTGACGCGGCCGTGGGTGAGGCCGCGTGGAGTTTTTCGGTCGACAGGTCCGCGAGCCACGATTGGACGTCGGCATTCCGCGTGAAGCACTTTCGATCGAGGTGGTTCCATCGAGGATCCGCAAACTGAGCGTCGAACCTCGCCTTCTTCTGACCGTGGGTGCGCCAGGTCCAGGCGAGCATGGATCGCTCGGGGTCTCGCGAGAGGAGATCGTTCAGGGTTTCGCGGTTCCCATTCCAGAGTTCGGTTCGCGCGATGCTCCGTCGAACTGATCGCCAACCGACCCGCCACATCGCCACTCGACGCGGTGGGTGCAGCCAGACCACGGTCGTGGCATGCGACCAGACGTCCGGCTGGACGACGCGGTAGTTGCCGTCGATCACCCACGAGCGATGTTCACCGAGGAATGCCCGGACGTGATTCTGAAAATCGTCGTCGGGGAGTGGCGTCCAGTCTGGCTGGTGGTATACCCCGTCGAGTTCGAGCCGAGGAAGCCCGAGGGACGTCTCCAGACGACGCGCGAGGGTCGACTTTCCCGATCCACTGCATCCGACGATGGAGATTCGACGGTCGATCATCCGATCATGATTGTACGAAGGTCGGGTATCTGCTGGCGATCCAACACTCCTGAAGCCTGATCTGGAAGGACGAACCATGGAATTCAACGTTGAAGATTGCACGCGATTCTTCATGTGGGCCAGCATCATCAGCATCGGGATGTTGTGGGCGACGGTCATCCTCTGGCGATTCGTTCGCCCGATCGCGCATCGAATACACGGGGGGTTCTTCGGGGTGAAGCCCGAGACCGTCGACATCGCCGCGTACGCATTCCTGGGTCTGTGGAAGGTGCTGACCGCGATCCTGTTCCTCATTCCATGGCTCACCCTGCTGGTCATGGCCTGAACGCGGTTTGAATCGGGTTCGCATTTCCTCCCGTCGCTGGTCCGGTCGAATCAGGCGTTGAACACGAGTTTCGCGATCAGTATCACGGGAAGGAGAAGCATGGAACACAGGAAACCGAAGAACAGGCCCATGAGGAGATGAGTGGACGTCTTGTGCTCGCCTCGAGTCCGTTTCCAGAACGCATCGATGCAATATTGAATGAAGACGATCACGGCGAACGCGGCGATCAGGAGAAGTGCGGATTGAAAGATGTTGAAGAGGATTCCTGATGGCCTCCGCTGTCTGAAGCGATCTCAATCCGGGAGTTTCCATGGACCGACGCGGTCGGTTCGATGGCTGAGTGCATCCGGCGGTCGGAGAACACTCCGAGGCTGCGAACCTGTTGCGGGTCGGACCGCACCGCACCGCACCGCACCGCACCGCACCGGGCCGGGCCGCGAGGTCGCGGATCCACGGCGGCAACTCCGAGTCCCTGTCGCCCCGTTCCTCCCGCCCCGAGTTGTTGTCCCTACGTGCCGCATTACGACTACGACGGTGACGGGATGGTCGCCGGTCGAGATCTCGCGATCGTCCTCTCCCAGTGGGGGGCGTGCGAGCAAGCGGCGTCGTGCTGGGCAGACTTTAACTTCGACGAAGTCGTCGACGCCGCGGATCTCGCCTTGTTGCTGTTGCATTGGGGCGAGGCCTGATTTTGATCGGCGTGTTCGAATGCTCGGCGCGGCGACCAATCGAATCTGATGCAGCGCGAGTCCGGCGTCATCGACCCGAGAGGATGATGTCGCTCTTTGATATTCTCGTTTCGCATTCCACACAGAACACGCGAGTGCCATACGAGATCCCGAAGCCAATCACCGCACCGATCCAAAATACATTGAAAATCAAGATGCCGATCACGTGCCCGATCACTCCAAGACAACCCACCGACTCATACTTGCGGTTGAAGAGGTATGCCGAATAGTTCTGCGATTCCGCATTCACTTCTCTGCAACACGTATGGCAATACGCTCGATAAAGCATGTGTATTCCTTCCTGAGGCGAAGCTTGTCTTTCGTTTCGATCAAAGGGCGGCATGCATCTTACTTCGCCCCGAGAGGTGCGGACATGCACTTCCTGTGGTGTAGAGGACTGCGTGGGCTAAGGGTCTACGCCATTGGATTGCTCAGAGAAGCAACCGCCGCCACATCCTTGGTCATGGCGGAAATTGGCGGACCGAGATGAAATGCTGGCGTCGTTGGCGTTCGTCTACGCCACGAGGAAGGATTGTTTTGACCTAAGGGGGGATCGGGAGACGGGTTGACCGTCAATGAACAACCCCCCTGCGATGTGCAGAGGGGTTGGAGTGGAATCCGTGAATGAAGCGGGAGTTTTATAGGGGGGCGCCGTAATCTTGCCGGCACCGTTCTCGGTTCGGGCTATTCTTTTTTCAATCACACGTTGAACAGAAAGTTCACGACGTCGCCGTCCTGCATGATGTAGTCCTTG
>JAPKCC010000180.1 GCA_028823105.1 Phycisphaerales bacterium
CCCGATGACCATCGCCATGCCCTGATACTGCTCGACCGGCCTTGCCTGAGCCATGGTGGCGTCGATTCGTGCGACGGCGATCTCTTCCTCACGAACGCCGTCTCGGAACTCAAAGAGGCGGAAGGTCCAGATTCGGCCGAGCAGGTTGGACGCCGAGGAATCCGACGGAAGATTGGCCACGAGCCAAGTGACGGCCACACCTCCGCGAGCCGGAACCGCGATCTCACGGGTGTTGGCGACGATGTCGCCATCTCCGTTGACGGTCTCCCATTGAAGAAGGCCGGGAACGGGCTCGTCAAGATCACTCTGGACACGGACTCTGACCGCGACGCTCCCACCGGGACGAAACGCGTTTCCCGCCCCGAATCGATCGACGCTGATGGAACTCTGTGCCGAGGCCGCGGTGAACGAGAGGCACACAGAGACCGCCGCCAGCTTCAAGATCGCCATGAGCATCATGAGCATCACGTCGATCGGCCGACGGGCGAGGGGGGATGGGAGGAGAAGGCTCATCCCGCACATTGTAGTCGTCTCACCGGTCCCGCTGATCGTGCCGCTCTGGCGGGGCTGCGGCTCGAGGGGCATCGTGGCGGGGCTCGATGGGGCGTTTCCGGAAGGTCGATGGAACTCGGCATGACGTCGACGATCTCGCCCGCTTCGACGATCGGCCGATGCGAGTCTCAATCGCCGGAACGGGAAGCGAACGCACCGATCATCCCTGCGTGGGATCTGATTCCACCTCGAAGGCATCGAAGGTCGAACTTCTCGTTGGGACTGTGAATGCGATCATCGTCGAGGCTGAAGCCGACCAGCAGTGCGTCGATTCCCAGCTTCGATTGGATGTCGCCCACCGCAGGGATGCTCCCTCCCGAACCAACGACCGCGGCAGGCGTGTCATAGGCCTCGGTCAGACCTGCGGTCGCGGCGGCAAGCCACGGGCTGTCGGCCGGGACCACCACGGCGGGATTCAAACCGTGGCTGATGAAACTCACGGAGAAGCCCTCGGGCAATCCCGCCTCGATGAACGTCTTCAGCGTGGCTTCGATCTTCGCCGGATCCTGGCCGGGGACGAGCCGGCAACTGATTTTCGCACTGCACGTGGCGGGGATGATCGTCTTGGCGCCGGCTCCCGTATACCCCCCGTGAATGCCGTTTACATCGAGGGTTGGGCGGGACCAAGTCCGTTCGAGGATCGTTCGGCCTGCTTCGCCACCGGTTGCGGCGGAGATCTTGGCGCTGGCCAAGAACCCTGCTTCGTCGAAGCCCAGATTTCGCCATTGGTCGAGGATGTTCGAGGGAGGGTCCTCGACGCCGTCGTAGAAGTTCGGGATGGCAACGGTGCCGTCATCCCGATGCATCGACGCAATGATGCGGGCGAGGACGTTCGCAGGGTTCGCGATGGCGCCGCCGTACATCCCCGAGTGAAGGTCGTGACCCGGACCCCGGACTTCAGCCTCGAGATAGATCATTCCTCGCAGCATGGTGGTGATTGCCGGCGTCTCGCCATTCCACATACCCGTGTCGGAGACCACGCAGACGTCTGCGGCCAGTCGATCGGCGAAGGCGTCGAGGAATCCTCCGAGGCTCTCAGATCCCGACTCCTCTTCACCCTCGAGCATCACCTTGACGCTCACGGGAATCTCGCCGGTCGCGTCGATCCACGCCCGGAACGCCTCGATGAAGGTCATGACCTGTCCCTTATCGTCGACGGCGCCCCGTGCGACGATTCTGCCACCGTTCGCATCGTCGACGATCACGGGTTCGAAGGGCGGTGAGTTCCATTGATCTAGGGGGTCAGCCGGCTGTACGTCGTAGTGCCCGTAGTAGAGGACGGTCGGGGCGTCTTCCGACGCCGCCTTGCGTTCGGCGAACACCACGGGATGACCTGGCGTGTCGACGACCTCGCAGGAGAATCCGAGACTCTTGAACTCGCGGTCGAACCACTCGGCCGCGGCTCGCACATCGGAGACATGTGCCGGGTCGGTGCTGATCGATGGCACTCGAAGAATCGCCTGGAGCCTGGCCACGGCATCCTCGAAGTGGTCTTCGACGGCGTTCATCACCTTGGCGACGGTCTGCTGGTTGGAATTCATGCGGACACGATACCGGTTCGTCGCGGCCTGGATCCGCCGGGTGCTCAGAAGCGCCAGAGGAAGAGCATCACCGCGACGCAGAGCCCGCCGGCGAAGGCGAACCACAGCCAGCGTTCGACGCGTCGTTGTTCGAGCCAACCTTCCCACGCGAGATCCACTCCGGACACTGGCGTGAGGGACGAACGCGAAGTGCTTCGCGGCGGATGGAGGCTGCCGTCGCAGATCGGGCAGCGGCAATCCGCGACACGAGGTTCGAAGGTCG
>JAPKCC010000181.1 GCA_028823105.1 Phycisphaerales bacterium
TTCCAAATCTCACCAACGCAACGGGGATTCTCGATCTGACCGCACTTGATCCTCTAAGCAGGATGATCGCAGCGGTGAACTTCGATATCTCGGGATATCTCAACGAAGAGAGCAATTCGATGGTTCGCGTGTACGCCGATGATGAGCTTGTCTTCGAAGATGATTTCTCTCTCGCCGGTGCCGACGAAATCGCGTTGATCTCGGCGAATTTCGGGGCTGCCTCAAGCGTCCGGATCGAGTTGGACAACACATCCCCTTGGGCCTGGACCGGGCTTGACAACATCACAGTTTCGAGCATCGCGGTTCCCGGGCCGGGTGGCTTGGCAATCGCCGCGATCTTCGGTCTGGGACGTCGTCGTCGTCGGACGGACTGATCCACCGCTCCGGATCGCTGTTTCAAGCATTCGGGTTCATCCTTGTGTCTAATCAGGCTGCTGGCTCTCATGAGCCGGCAGCCTGTTCATTTGAAGAATCCGGGAATTGATGGTTCCTGAAGTGACCCCAATTCGTCGAGTTTGGGCAACATCATCTAGACCGCCGCGTTCAATTCTGCGTCGTGGTTCCGAGAAAAACCGCGGCAAAACGCGCAAACCACTGACAAATAGAGGCTTACGACCATGACTATGTCCCGCTACCGTTCGATCGCAGCTGCCTTCATCGGCACCGCCGCCGTCTTTGCCGGCGATATCGGTCTTGATACGCTCCTTGGCTCCAGCACTTTTTCCAACTCAGCCACCGCCCAGCAGGACGGCGGCCGAGGCGGCCGAGGTGGCCGAGGCGGCATGGGCATGGGAGGAATGCGGGACATCCGCGAGCTCCTCGAGCCCGATTTCTCCCGCCGTGATGTCCCGCTCTTTGTCGAGCAACTTCAGTTGGACGACGGCCAGCGAGCGATCATCGAGAGCCTGATCGAGGACTACGACGACACCTTCGGGGGCGGCAGCGAGGCGGTTCAGGCCGATCTCACCGACCTTGGTCGTTCGATGATGCAGTCCTTCATGGGTGGCGGCGGCATGGGTGACATGCGTGAACGCATGCGGGACACCATGGGCAATATCCGCGAGGAAATGGAAGAAGCCCAGGCTGCAAGCGGTCAGGAAATGACCTCTGACGAACGCCGAGCGTTCTTCCGCGATCGAATGCAGAACGTCCAGCAGGACATGATGCAGGACGCTTCGGAGAGTGGCGCCATGGACGAGGCGCGAGGCGTGATGGGCGAAATGCTCGACATCCTCCGAGAGTGGGTTGCCGAACGGCAGTTGCTCAAGATCGAGTTCGTCGGCAACGTCGAGATTCAACTCTCCGATGACCAGCTCGTGCTCTGGCCTGCCTTCGACCGTTTTCTGGTTCGAGAGAAGTCCCTTCCTCGTGGCCGGCTCTCCGGTGAGGAAGTGAATTTGTTTGCGGTGCTCGATGATGTCGGCCTCTCCGAGGCAGCCTACGCCGCCGTCGAACCGATGCTAGATGAGTACGAACTGCAACTTCATGCCGCCTTGGTCTCGCGAGACACCTACCTTCTGACCAGTGCGCCTCGCCTCTTCAAGGCGATGCAGGACGGCTCAGTCGAGGATGCGGAACGTGTTCTCAAGCAGCAGGTCCAGTACCGATCGAACGTGCGTAACGTCAATGACAACTTCCGCGTGCAGTTCGCCGACGTCATCGAGGACGAGACTGAGAAGGCAGCCCTCAATCAGGCCTTCCTCGAGGAAGCCTACGATCGGATCTATCGACCAACCTTCGGCCAGCGATCATTCGCTGCTGCCATGGAGATCGAGGATCTCGATCCTGACGTGCTCGAGGCGGTCATGACGCTTGACGGGTCGTTCATGAGCGAGCTTTCCGCCAGGAACCTCCTGCTGGTGAGTATTCTTCGCAAGACCGAGGGTGACGAACAGGTCAGCCAAGGAACGCGAATGGTCTCCATCATGGGCGGCGACTTCTCCGGCGGCATGCCGTGGGGCGGCGGTCGGAATCGTGGTGGCGGAAATGCTGACGAAGAAGATCCCTACCGCGAAGGCATGGATAATCGAAATCGAGTCGACGAACGCTACGTCGAGCAGCTCAAGGCGCTCTTGACTCCTGAACAGCAGGAAGCACTGCCCGAGCAGCGTGGTGGTCGCGGCGGCGGTGGTGGCGGTTGGGGTGGGGGCGCGAGTGAAGAACAGCGAGCCGAGTTCATGAAACGGTTCGACAAGGACGGTGATGGCGAACTCTCCGACGAAGAGCGTCAGTCCATGATCGAAGAGTTCCGCGGCGGCCGAGGTGGCCAGGGCGG
>JAPKCC010000014.1 GCA_028823105.1 Phycisphaerales bacterium
ATCGACTACTCGGGGTACCCGGACTGTCGGCCCGAGTATCTCGCCGCGTTCCAGCGGATGTCCGATCTCGCGACCAAGGCCGGCGTGGAGGGGCACGGACCACGGTTCGTCTCGCCGCTCGCCGAACTCGGAAAAGTTGAGATCGTTCGTAAGGCGAGGGAACTTGGCGTGCCGATCGATCGGACGTTCAGCTGCTACGACCCGGGCGACGATGGGACGCCCTGCGGGCGATGTGATTCGTGCATTCTCCGCCAGGCCGCGATCGCCGAAGCCTGATCCCTCCGAGCGGGTCATCCTGGGGGAAGGAAACCGCCCCGCGGAAGCGATGCTTCCGCGGGGCGATATTGTTTTCGAATCGAATCGAGGCGATTCAGGGGCAGTCGGCGGGACGAAATTCCGGGAGCGGCCAGCCGCAGTGACCCCAGTTGGCGAGAAGCTGCCCCAGATCACCGGCGCCAATCGTCGGTGACTGGCGATCGATGTTGAAACACTGCCCCTCGGCGGACGGAGTGTCGCCGAAGTCCCAGTGAAGAAGCAGTTCGGCCAGATCGTCGCCGTCGACCATGCCGTCCCGGTTGAAGTCACCGGGGCAGGTGTCGCACCATGGCACCTCGCCGTTGGTCGGTTCGTTGAGGTATTGATGCGGCTCGATGTACGTGATGAGAAACATCGGGTGGTGGGTGGCGTGGATCATCTCGCTGGCTGCGCCGAAGCTCCCACTCAGGTCACCCGGAACGAAGTCCTTCGCATTCGGATCGAACTCGTTCCAGTTGAGCGTGAGTCCGAGGCCACTGAAGGGGAAGCCGTACACGTAATCGAGGCCTTCCCAGCCGCCCTTGGGCGGAGTCCAGTTGTTGATCTTCCACTGCTCCAGCCAGTCTTCGAAACCCTGCGTTCCTTGATACTCGGTCGGCGGATGGTTACCGGGGTTGTCGGTGTAGCCAAGGAAGTTCTCGGTGGCCTTGATGTAGGCGGCGTAGAGCGGTTCGCTGGGGTTCGGTGGCCGGTAGCTCCCCGTCCCTTTTTTCTTGGGCGACCAGATCGGTCGACCGTTCTGCGTGGGGAGCTCGTCGGTCGTCCGACGCATCGACGGATTGAAGGACGGCCGGACGAACGCGTCCCGATCGGCTACGAAGACGTAGAGTTGTTGCTTCCACCATCGAGCGCTCGCGGGTTGGTGGTCCGAGTCGGCGTTCGGCAGGTACTCCCATGGATTGGTGAACGCCGACGAGTTGTTGGAGAACATGTACGGCATGCCGACGCCCGACACTCCGATCGATGGCGCGAGCACGCAGGGTATGGCGTTCGGTGAGGGGTCCTCGGGATCGCCGCATCCGCCCAGGCCCAGCACCTCCCGGACGTAGTGAAGCGTGGTGCCGGGGGCGTACGCGACCTCATCGCCTTCCTGCTCGGCGATGTGAGCCGTCATCCAGTTGTTGTAGGTCTTGTCGTCCGTGTTGACTTTGTAGGGCCGAAACACCACCTCCCCGTTTGAATTGAGGTCGAGAATCGGCAAGTAGTCGTCACGCACGGATTGGAACCCGCTGCCGGAGAAGATCGATGGCTTGTTGACGTTGAGGCTGATCACAAGCACCGGATTATCGATCGTGTACGGCACGATTTCATGGGTGTCCGGGTCCTTGATCTGGATATGAAGCGGTGTGGATTCGGGGAACGAGACCAGCTTTTGCCAGACCAGGTTCGGTTGCTCGGTGTTCTCGGCCGCGGGGGCCCCGATGGGGGCGCCATCCGAGCCGAGCAGGAACGTCGACGCGTTGTACTTGTGGACCCAGTTGGAGAGGAGCGGATCGGCACCGGTCGGCGGGAAGACGATCGGATTGAAGACCTCGAGGGGATCGCATGGCTCGTCGCCGACGGCGGAGGAAACGGAGGCGACGGCGAGGCTGGTCAGCACGGCCGCCGTGGCGATGAGAACTCGGTTCGAGGTGGTTTGGGTATTACTCATTTTTTCTCCGTGTCGGGATATCGAAGTGCGCCGCGGCCACATGTATTTGATGCCGCCACGGCGGCGATGTTAGTCGCCGGCCATGCGAACGCGAAAGAAAAAGCCACATTTGATGGTCATTTGACTGATCACGTGGATGACCGGGGTTAGATGTCGAGGTTTTTGACTTCGAGGGCGTGGGCCTCGATGTAGTTCCGTCGGGCTTCCACGTTCTCGCCCATCAGGGTGGCGAACAGTGCATCGGCCTCGCTGGCAGCATCCCAACTGACTCGAAGAAGCGTTCTCTTGGTGGGATCCATCGTGGTCTCCCAGAGCTGCTCGGCTTCCATTTCGCCCAGCCCTTTGAATCGCTTCACTTCGCTTCCCCGCCGCCCGACATCCTGCATCGTGTGGGTGATCGCGGGAATGTTGACGGCCTCGACGATCTCTTCTGCGCCGCCCTTCTTCAGGTTGGTTACCACCCAGCCGTATCGGGTTGGAAGTCGCTCGCCGGTGACCGCCTCTTCCTGCACGAGCGCCCAGTCGTCGATCGAGATGTTCACGTCTGCCAGTTCGGCGATGATCCGGTCGATCTCTCGGTTCTCGTGCAACTCCCAGATCGTCGCGACCAGGGTTGAGTCGGGCGCGGGCGTCTCTTCCGGATCAATTGTCGAGTCCAGAATGAGTTCGTTGGCGACGATTGCTTCCATCGCTTCCGCCTCGCTCCAACAGAGCCGCTCACCGCCTTGCCATCTGAGATGGAAGTGGGGGAGCCGGTCGTTGTTCTGGGGGTCTCGATGGCGGGCGGTGAGAAGATCGGTGAAGAGAAGGCCGCGTCGCTGGGATACGGTGGTGAGTTCTTCGAGCCGTTCCAGACGGCGAAGGATGCGACGAGCCTCGTCGCCTTCGAGTCGGGATTGGATGCTGCCGTCGTCGTTTCGCACGACGAAGGCGGCGTGTTCCATCGCCTGTTCCATCAACACATCGTTCATCCGGCGGTCATTCAGCACGTAGACGGACTTCTTCCCGCGGGAAAGCTGATAGAGCGGTGGCTGTGCAATGTAGACATGGCCACGACGGACGAGTTCGGTCATCTGCCGGAAGAAGAAGGTCAGCAACAGCGTGCGGATGTGCGAACCATCCACATCGGCATCGGTCATGATGATGATCCGGCCGTATCGCAGCTTGCTGACGTCGAAGTCTTCGCCGATCCCGCACTGCAGGGCCTGGATGAGGGTTCGGATTTCCTCGAAGCCGAGGACCTTGTCGAGCCTTGCCTTTTCGACGTTGAGGAGTTTGCCACGGAGCGGGAGGATTGCCTGATTGACGTGATCCCGGCCTCCCTTGGCGCTTCCACCCGCGGAGTCACCTTCGACGAGGAAGATTTCGGTCTCGTCGACCTTGTTACTCGAGCAGTCGGCGAGCTTGTGAGGCATGCCGCCGGAGTCAAGGGCGCCCTTTCGCTTGATCAACTCGCGGGCCTTGCGGGCGGCCTCGCGAGCCTGTGCCGCAAGAGCGGCCTTCAGCGCGATCTGCTTCGCTTCGGCGGGATGTTCGTCGAGCCATGCACCGAGGCCTTCGCTGACCATTTGGCTGACAAAAGACTCCGCCTCCTGGTTGAGGAGCTTCTCTTTCGTCTGGTTATTGAACTGCGGATCTCCGATCTTGACGCTGATGATCGCGGTCAGGCCTTCCCGAAGGTCGTCGCCGGTGGGCGTGAGGTCCTTCAGCAGGTTGTTCCGCTTCGCGTATCCGTTGATGGTTCTGGTCAACGCCGTCTTGAATCCGGAGACGTGCGTGCCGCCGTCCGGATTGAAGATGTTGTTTCCGAACGGGAGAAGATTCTCCGAAGTCGCATCGGTGTACTGCATCGCGATCTCGGCGTGGAGCTTCTGTGAGTCGTCGCTCGCCGTGAGGTGGATGATCGGGCTCTCGGTCCGCTTGCTGGCGTTGAGGTGACCGATGTAGGCGATCAGTCCGCGTTCGTCGTGGTACCTCTCTTCCCGGATCCGTCCCGACGCGTCGACCCGTTCGTCGATCAGGCGGATGAGCACGCCGGAGTTGAGGAAGGCGAGTTCGCGAAGCCGATGCTGCAGTGTTTCGAAGCGGAAGTGGGTGTCGGTGAAAATCTGGGAGTCGGGCTTGAAGGAGATTCGGGTGCCGTTGCGGCCTGCCGGGATGTCAAGGATCTCATTGGTACCCTCGACGACGTAGAGTTCGGTCTCGACCTCGCCTCGCGTGAAGCGGATCTTCTGGACGAGGCCGTCCTTGATGACCTCGACTTCGGTCCACTCGGAGAGGGCGTTGACACACTTGATGCCGACGCCATGGAGTCCACCAGAAACCTTGTAGGCGTTGTCGCCGAACTTGCCGCCGGCATGCAGTTGGGTGAGGATCACTTCAACCGCGGGGCGACCGTTGATCTTCGGATTGTCATGCTTCATCGGGCCGGTCGGCATTCCGCGGCCGTCGTCGGTGACCGTGCACGAACCATCGACCCCGAGGCGGACGACCACGCGGGTCGCAAAGTCCGCCATGGCTTCGTCGATCGCGTTGTCGACGCACTCGTATACGAGATGATGAAGCGCGCTGAGACCGGTTCCGCCGACATACATGCCGGGTCGCTTGCGAACGGCCTCCAAGCCCTCAAGGACCTGGATCGATTCACTGGTGTAGTCATCGCCGTTCCCGGGTGCGGAATCGACGGGTTCCGTGGTGTCGGTCATTCCCGTTCTTCACCTGATCTCGAGGACGCTGGAACGAGTTTCGATCTCGATCGGTTCCTTGAAGGGGAATCCAGAATCGAAAACAAAAAACGCTGTTTTCTGAACCGATCGAAGGCTGAGAAAGACACTTCGGTCGTGTCTCGAAAGAACGCTTCCGAGCCCCAACGATTCTACCGTAAATTGGCTTTGAGATGGGTCTTCGGAGGTGGATCTGGAGTCGTCCGTAAAGTCACTGGAGCCCCCTCGCCGTCATGGTAAAGGCCGCTTCTCAAACGGGGGGTCGACGCAGGGTCGACGGAAGGGCGGCCAGTCTCGGGTAGAGGGAATTTCGGCCTCTTCGTGGTGCGTGATTCCGATCTGATTTTCGAGCCTCATCTCCTGCTTCATGTGGTTTCCGGCGGCGCTTCTTCGCCCAAAAATCTTCCGAATCACCGATCCTCGAGGGCCTCCGCCTTCAGCATCAAGCACCACGGCATTCGTCTCGGAGGGGAGCCGAACCCTGGATCGCCCATTTGTCCGGCAGCGTGTCCACCGAGGGACTGCACGGCCCTCGAATTCGACCGTACTTGGCCCGTCCGATACTGCAGCGGACGCAAGAATGGGGTCGATGACTGAGGGATCAGGTCGAAAAATGCCGAACAACCGCCCCTCGGGCGTCGTCTGAACGAGGGGGATCAGGAATTGTCCAGGTTCACGACATGGCCGCCGGAAGGCCGGACCACCGAAAATCGCTCGATCTCAGGTCATCCACTTGATGAGAAGCCGTGAGACCCCGTCCCCCAGCCACGAAGGTTCATTCAATGACCAGACCTCCCCGAGACGAAGATCAGGCCTCATCGGGTTGTGATCTTCAACGTCGTCGGGTGCTTGGCGGCGTTGCTCGCACGCTCTTCTCGGGCGGGGCGTTGGTGGTGGGCCTGAATGCCTGCTCGACCGCCAGTCGAAGTTCGTCTACCCCGCAGCCGGACTGGCCCACGGTCGCGGGGGGGAATGCCGGCTCGATTCCGAAGCCGGGCGTCGCTCCGGCGGCGGCCGTCGATCCGAGATTCGCCAACGTGGCGGCAAGAACATCGTGGACCACCATGCTCCCCGACTACAAGGGGATGAACCGGATGAAGCCCATACGGGCGGTGACCGTGCACCATGACGGCCTTCCCAGTCCGCTCGCCAGCAGTCGTTCCCGGGATGCTGAGGATCGACTTCGGACCATTCGCCGCGGCCATGTGAACCACAACGGCTGGGCAGACATCGGCTATCACTTCGCGATCGATCGATCCGGTCGGGTCTGGTCATGCCGACCGCTCGTGTGGCAGGGCGCACACGTCAAGGACCGAAACGAGGGAAACATCGGCGTGCTGGTTCTTGGAAACTTCGAGATCGAGCGACCAACCTCGGCCCAGCTCAACGCGCTGGCCATCCACTTGAAGACGCTTGTGACGGCGTATCGCATCGATCAGCGGAAGGTCTATACGCACCGCGAATGGCCAGGCGCCGCCACGGCATGCCCGGGTCGAAACCTTCAGCCGGCGGTGAATCGAATTCGCGCTCGCGGCCTCGTCGCCTGACCGAAGGCGTCGTCGGCATAACCAATCTCAATCCGACGACGGGGGATCCGGTGACTCGCCACGTCCGATCGCGGCGCGACGGTCGTCCGCATCGAGTTTCGATTGCAGCACCGAGTCGCCTTCTTCGTGGCGGTTGATCACCTTCCAGATGATCCAGCCGAAGATCAGCATCGAGGCGGTCATGGCGAGCATTTCGATCATGGTCGGTTCCTTGCTCCGGATCGAGCAGTCAGGCGTCGGCGGCGATGTCGGGGAAGAGTGGTTTCAGGGCAGGGTAGAGGCGTTCGTAGATCGAGTGTCTCGCGGCCAGTACGGCGGCGTTGGGACCTGCTTCCGTTCGATCGACTTCGCTGACCGTCTTCCGGCAGGCCTCTTCGATGCTGGGGAACGCGCCGGCGCCGACCGCGGCGAGGATGGCGGCGCCGCACGCGGTACCTTCCGTGGTCGTGGTTGTAGTCGTGGGAACGCCAAAGAGGTCGGCGCAGGTCTGTCGCCAGAGCGGGCTCTTGGCACCTCCGCCCGAGAGCCGGACGGTCTTCGGTTCGACTCCGGCCGCTCTCACGAGATCGAGGCACTGGGCGAGCCCGTGGGTGACCCCTTCGAAGACCGCACGGGCGAGATGCCGGCGATCGTGCCGTTGGTCGAGGCCGATGAACGTCCCCCGCGCATTCACGTCGGAATAGGGCGTTCTTTCGCCGGAGAGGTAAGGGAGGAAGAGAACTCCGCCCGCGCCGGCGGGGACCTCTTCTGCCATCGACTCGATGCGGGGGAAGGCTTCCGAGCCTGCTTCCTCGTCGATGTCTGGAACGATCGCCGACCGGAACCAGTCGAGGCTTCCGGCGCCGGAGAGCATGACGCCCATCAGGTGCCATCTCCCAGGGACCGCATGGCAGAACGCATGAAGCCGTCCGTCCGGGAGTGACCGCCATTCGTCGGTTGGGGCGAAGACGACGCCGCTGGTTCCCAACGTGGAACCGACGGTGCCTTCCGTGATCAGGCCGGTTCCGATCGCCGACGCCGCCTGGTCGCCGGCCCCCGCGACGATCGGAATCCCTTCGCGAAGTCCGGTTTCTGCAGCCGCGGCTGCGTGCACTGATGCCACAATCTCCGGGCCCTCGGCGGCATGCGGCCACCAGCTACGCGGGAGATCGAGTTCGCCGAGAAGTTCGTCGGACCATGTCCGATTTGCACAGTCAAAGACCGCGGTGCCGGAGGCATCGGAGACGTCCATCACGAGTTCGCCGGAGAGCCGATAGCGAATCCAGTCCTTGGGGAGCAGCACGGTGGTGACTCGGGCGTACGCTTCTGGTTCATGCTCCCGCATCCAGAGGAGTTTCGGTGCGGTGAACCCGGGAAGCATGCGATTGCCGCAGAGTGAGACCAGTCGTTCAATCCCGATTCGGGATTCGACCGCATGGCACTGGGGTGCGCTGCGCCCGTCGTTCCAGAGAATGGCTGGACGGATCGGGGTTGCCGAAGAGTCGAGGGCGACCAGGCCGTGCATCTGACCGGTGAGGCCGACGCCATCGATGGTGTCCGCGGTGACGCCGGCGGCTCGACATGCTTCGCCGATCGCCGCGATGGTGCTCGGCCACCAGTCGTCGGGATCTTGCTCCGACCAACCGGCCCGAGGGGCGGAGGGCGTGTGACTCCCGTTGCCGGTCGCGAGGACTCGGCCTTCCTGATTGAGGAGAATGGCCTTGGTACCGCTGGTCCCGACGTCGATGCCGATGAATAGGCTCATGGCGTGGATGGTACGGGCCGCGAGTTCGCCGCGAGCAGGAGGATCCAAAAACGGAAGGCCGGGACGAAATGCGATCGCATTCCGTCCCGGCGTCGATCCTTCCATTCGCTCGCGCGATGATGCATCAGGTTCTGATGAACCGCATCGAAGCGTCGAACGACTCAGTGATCAGGCTTGCCGTCACCGTCGTGATCATGGGCAACACCATCGCCGTGATCATGCTCTCCGGCATCGGTATCGCCGGTCGAAGCGCCTTCGTTCTCTTCGCCGGCAAGCGAACCACGGCGAGGCATGCCTCGCATGGGCTTGCCGCCAACCCAGATCTCAGTGGCGTCAATGACGAAGAGGCCTTCATCGTTCCGCTCGTTGACCACGCCCTCGACGATGACGAATTTCAGAGGTTCGAGACCACCAGCACCTTCGGCATTCGCGGCGATTGGGGTACCGGCACTTCCGTTGAGTCGGATGGTGGCGGAACCGGCGGTGATTCCGTTGGGATCCTCGCAGCAGTAGTCCCAGGGAAGGGGGCAGTGATCTTCGTCGCCCATCAGCTCGCATGACAAGAGCGATGGATCCGCAACCGTGAAGATCGCGAGTCCGTCGACGAACGGTTCGACCCGGCCACCCACGCGTGCGAGGAAGACCACGGAGTCACCGACCGATGCGGTGGGCTTGATCTGAATGAGATCGACGACTTCTGTCGGGCGATCAGTGGTGAAGAATGCGGCGGGAATCGTCGCTCGGGTGGGGCCGACGTCATTGGACGCAGTGGTATCACCGCCGCCCTGATCGCAACCGTTGAGCGTGATGAAGAGGGCTGAAAGCCCGAGGAGCAAGTGTGTGTTTCGAGACATGATTGAGTGACTCCAGAACAAGATGGAAGAAAGGGTGGAATGAGATGCTATGACGAACGAAGGGCTTCGGGTACCGGAAGTCGGAGGCAACGAATCGCGGGGATCACGGCTCCGACGATTCCGAGCGTGAGGCCGCCGAGAAGACCGAGGGCGACGACGCCGGGGCCGATCTGGATCCCGAAGACGCCCATGGAGAATCGGATGGTCACCTGATCGAGGACGAGAATGCCGATGGCGGCCGCCACCAAGGCTCCGATCGAGGCGGTGAGGATCGACTCTTCGACCAGACTACGAACGATGGCGAGTCGACTGTATCCCAACGTCTGGAGGGTGCCGATCTCCCGCACCCGGCTCGCGAATGCGGCATAGGTGGTGTTGAGTCCGCCGATGACCCCCCCGGCCGCCACGAGGATGGCGGTGATCATCACCATGAATCGGATGGGCTTGAAGAAGGCGGCGAGCGAGGCGTAGTAGTCGCTCTCTCTGGTTGCCACGAGTTCGAGATCAAGTCGGGTCGCGGCGAAGCCGTGGGCGGATGTGAGGTCGCCGTCGGTGGTGCGAATAACCACGCAGGAGAGGGTGTCACGTTGTCCAATGATGAGCAGGTCCGAGAGCGGAATCCAGATTTCGCCTTCGATGACCCCTCCGTCGGCATCGATTACGCCGACGATGGTGAAGGGGCGTTCATCGACCACCAGCGTTGAACCGAGGATGCGATCTTCGCCTTCGAGTCCGAGGCCGCGGGCGGCGAGTCGGCCGATCGCGACTTCGTCGGCGCCGGTCTCGGGGAATCGTCCCTCGGTCAGTCGTGCCTCCTGGTGCACGAGAAACGCCGACGGCGTGATTCCGCGGAACAGCGCGTTCGCCTCATTTTCCTCGGTCGGGGATTCCGTTTCCGTCTGCAGTTGGATCGGAATGGCCAGATGAACTTCCGGGGAAATTGCTTCGACGCCGGCGGCGATTGCGATGCCGCGAATGCCGGTCGCGGCGATGCCGGGGGTTCGCATCGGGATTTCACTGCGCTCGACGCTCTCTTCGCTTCCGGCGCCCATGAGAATCACGTTGCGCGGTGACCCGCTGATCTTCAGTGAGTCCTGCATGCCGCTGACGAAGCCGCCGGCCGCCATGGCCAGCAGCACCACCAGTCCGCATCCGCCGGCACTCATCAGGAGCCGACTCGGACTACGCCCGAGGTTTCGGACTGCATATTCAAAGGGAAGTCTGCGCATGAATCATCTTTCCGGTCGTTCAGACCGCACGGAACCCTTGCACGATTTCGCCGCGAGAAGCCCGGATCGCAGGCACCGCGCCTGCGAGCAATCCAAGTCCGACCGCGATCCCGGCGCCGATGACTGCGAGACGAGGGTCGTTCGCGATCTCGACGTTCATTCCTTCCATGGTCATGCTGAAACGTCCGAGGCTGACCACCACGGTCGAGGTCACGGCACCGACCACACCACCCGCCAAGCCGAGCAAGGCACCTTCGAGCAGCACCATCCAAGCGATTAAGCCACCGGTGTAGCCGAGGGTTTGGAGCACCGCGTGATCGCGGATTCGATCCCGCATCGCCAGCACGATCGCGTTGGCCACCAGCGCCAAGACCGCGACGAGCGACGCCCATCCGACCCAGCTGGCGAAACCGACGAGTTCGACGATGTCCCGCACCGCGCGGCCGACGAAGGCTTTCTCGGGCCAGGTGCTGGTAGGGAATTCGTCGTACCGAAACGCCTCGTCGATGCTGGAGGCGATCGCCTCCATTTGCGACGGGTCGTCGACGTTGACGTTGAACTGGGTCACGATGCCCCCCGAGCCACCTCTGGTCACGGTCTCCTGAAGAAACGAGAGGTGGACGTAGGCGACGTTGCGATCCTGCGGACGATCGCTGCCGAGGATGCCTGCGACAAAGACGGTGATTCCCGCCGCAGAGAATCGGTCTCCCACTTTAACTCCGCGGCGGAGGGCCAGTGACTCGCCGACCAATGCGGCATCGCTTCGCGATCGCCAAGCGGCAGCATCTCCCTCAAGGAACCGTCCGGCGTCGCTGATGGTCGCTTCGAGGTCGTCGTTCGGTACGCCGCGAAAGGTCACGACATCCAGGCTCGCTCGGCAGTTCGACACGAGGATCTGCATCGGGATGACCGACCGGACGCCGTCGATTCGTTCGATTCGATCTCCATAGAACTGAGGAAGCCGACTTGTGAACGGACAGAAGCGGTTCTCCCGATAGACGACCAGGGTTGCATCCTTCGCACTACTGGTCGTGGCGGCGTGGACGCCGCCCCGCATCGCTTCCACGCTGGTGAACAGGAACATCGCGACCGCGATTCCGGTGACCGTCAACCCGGTGCGAATCGGCGCCCGGACAATTTGGCGCCAGACAGTGGGAATGACGTTGATAGCACGACTCATCATGATGAGATCTCCGTCATGGTCTGGTTATGGGATTCCGTCCCGGACGAGTCGTCGGCATTCGAGTCGGCCAATTTCCCCTTCTCTAGGTGCAGCACGGTGTCGCACCAGACGGTGGTCTTCGGATCGTGGGTAACCATGACGATCGTTCTTCCGAGTTCGGTGTTCAACCGCTTGAGCAGATCCATGATGTTGGTAGCGCTCTCACGGTCGAGATCACCGGTCGGTTCGTCGGCGAGAATCAAGGTCGGGTCGGTCACGATGGCTCGGGCAATCGCCACTCGTTGTTCCTGGCCGCCGGAGAGTTGTCGAGGATAGTGATCGCTTCGATCAGCGATGCCGACGAGGTCGAGCGCGGCAGCCACCTTCTGATGGCGTTCCTTTCTCGAGAGCGAATGAAGAAGGAGGGGCAACTCGACATTCTCATAGGCCGTCAACACCGGGACGAGGTTGTAGAGCTGAAAGACGTACCCCACGGCTTCGCTCCGCCATTCCGCCAGAGCATTCCGCGAGAGCGTGTGCACGGGGCGCCCGTCGATCAACAACGAGCCCCGGGTGGGGCGGTCGATGCCTGCGAGGAGGTTGAGCAGGGTCGTCTTCCCGGATCCCGATGGTCCCATCAGGGCGACGAATCCTCCACGCTCGATGTCGAGATGCAGACCGTCAAGCGGTGTGATCTTCTCGCTGCCTCGGGTATAGGTCCGGGTGAGATCCCGGCATTCGATCAGGCTCATGTGTCGGCTCCGTTGCTTGAGTCCGGTTCCCGGAAGCGGATCGCGGTACCCATCTTGATTGTGGGGTCGAGGATGACGGCATCTCCCGGACGAAGTCCGGATCGAATCTCCACCCAGCCGTCGACGCGGGCTTCGCCCACCTCCACCGACCGTCGTGCGGCGACCCCTTCGTTTCCGCTTCGTTCGTCGACGACCCAGATGTCGCCTTCCGGATCGAAGGCGGATTCGGGTGCGAAGATTCGGTTGACGGTTCGTCGGACGCCGTCCTTGCGTTCGTCTTGGGAGGGAAGAATTCGGACTCGGGCGAGCATGTCGGGTTTGAGCAGCGGGGACGGATCGATGATGTGCACCTTCGCTTCGATGGTGTTCTTCGAGAGGTCCGCCCGATGGACGAAGCGGGTGATCACTCCTTGGAAGACGGTATCGGGGAGAAGATCCACGATGATTTCTGCGGACTGTCCCACGCCGACCTTCGCCGCCTCGGCGAGTGGAATGTCCGCTCGCACCTGAAGCATCGTCGGGTCGTAGAGATGCACGACGTGGGCCCCGTGCTGACCGTTCGCAAATTGAATGGTCGAACCAGGCGATGCGATTCGTTCGATGACCACGCCGTCGATCGGCGAGACGACCGTGCATCGATCCAGAGCCAGGGCTGCGGTGTCTCGATCCGCCGCCGCTCTTCCGACTTCGGCCTCCGCGACCAGTAGGCCGGCTCGAGCGGAATCGAGATCAAGCCGTTCCTTGATGCGGAGATCGCGGTCGGAGATCGCCGCGCTTCGTTCCGCGTCAGCCGCCTGCAGCGAGGCGGATACCGCGTCGCGTTCCCGCTCGAGTTGTGTGACCTGTGCCTCCAACGCTCGGAGTCGAAGGCCCATTCTGGCCACCGGGCCGGCTGCCACAGCACCTTCATCGACGAGCCCTCGCTTGCGGTCGTACTCGTCGCGCAGCTCTTCGTGATTCGACTCCACTTCCGCGATTCGCGACGGGAACGCCTCGAGATCCGCAGAGATCTTTGCCTTGTTCGCCTCTGCGACCGCCACTCGACGGTGTACCGAGATTCGCGTCTCGTAGTCAGCTTCAGCGGCGGTCAACGTCGCCTGTGCAGCGTTGAGGAGCCCGACTCTTCGATCAACTTCGGTTTCAGCGCGGCGAAGGTCGATTTCCGAGTCGGCTCGGATCAACGTCGCGACAGCCTGCCCGGCTGTCACGGCATCGCCTTCGAGTACGAGGATCGACTCCACGATCCCTTGCGTGAGCGCAGAGGCGTAGGTCGAGAAGGGTTCCGCTTCGACCCAGCCAGGCGCCTGCACCACCGCGTTTCCTGCCGCCGCGGACTCTGGATTTGGGGCTTCGTCGGTCTCCATGGTTCTGATCGCGACCGTGACCGCGGTCACGTCGGTGCGCGGCCTGACCGCATCCCAGCCGACGTAGGCGAGTAACGCCGCCGTCGCGAGGAGAATGAGGATGGGAACTCCGAGTCTGGAGAAGACCCGACGGGGGGGTGTCGGAACCATGTCGCCCGCCGAGGGGCGAATCGATTCGAGTCCTGAATCGGTCATGATTGGATCTCCGGGCCGCGGCTCGAGGAGCGAACGGCGGTCTTGGTTTGATCAGTGGTCGTGGTGGCGTGGTCGATGTCTGGGACCACCGGAGGCATTGGCGGGAGGTCGAATGAACCTCCAACCTGTTCCTGCAGCGAGATGCGATCGGTGATCGCCGTGACTTGGAATTTCACGAGGCGCCGTTCGGCGGTGATTCGTCGTTGCTGAGCAAGGAGGAGCACGGTCAGATCAATGACGCCTTCGCGATAGGCGGACTCCGCGAGCGTTTCCGCTTCCGTCGCGGGGGCGAGGACCGTCTCAGAGTAGGCGATGCGTTGCTGGTCAGATCGCAGGAACGCTTCGCGACTCGAGCGGACTTCGCCGATGGCTCGACGACGTATGGAGAGCAGTTCGAGTTGTGCGCGATCTAGTCTCGCATTCGCCGCGGCGATCGCGGCACTGCCATCATCGAGGATCGGCAGGGTGATTCTGGCACCGGGGAGCACGGCTTGGCGATCACCGAAGTTCTGGTTCCAGGCTGCTCCGACGCCCACTTCCGGAAGACGTTTCGATCCGGCAAGGCGGCATTCCGCTTCGGCGGCGAGGACCCGCATTCGGGCCGCAGCGACGTCGAGTCTCGTGGCGCGAGTGAGTTCGACGATCCGATCCTCGTCGGGAACGGATCCACCGGAGTCCGCGAGTGAACCTCGCAGATCGAAATCGGTGGAGGCGTCGGGACAACCGATGCCTGCGAGAACTTCGAGTTTCATCTGGCGTGCGGTGCGCCGGCTGGCATCGGCAGTGGCGGCGCTCTCGGCGGCATTCAGTCTGGCGCGGTCGAGATCGATTCGGGATGCTTCGCCGGCCTCGAAGAGGCGGGTCACGGCATCGACGGTTCGGCCGGTGGCCTCGGCGTGGGCTTGATCGAGGAGATGCGTCGCTTCGGCGGCGATCGCGGCGGCATGAACCCGTCGCACCTTCGCGTCGAGCCTAATCATCGTCTCGGCGGCGAGCAGGATCATCGCGCGTCGATCGGCGTCGCGGGCGTCCACTCGATCCGGTCGAGTCCAGATCCAGGTCAGTTGCTGGGTGATGCCGACGATCGCCGGGGCGCCGGAAGCACCATCCACGGCGACGCCGATGGCGAGGTCCAACGCCGGATTCGGTGGAAGATCGGCCTGGGCGAGTTCGGCACGAGCGAGGTCGAGCTCCGCTAAAGACACCCGAATACCGGCATCCCGTTGGAACGCGACGCGGACCGCGGCGTCGGCATCGAGGGGCGTGAGCCCGTTCCAAACCGACGGAGGCGAGACCGGTGACGCCTGGAGCGCCTCAAGGTCGATCGATTCGCCAAGGCGAGGCCGAACGAGTGCGTCCACGGTGGACCGATCGGACGTGGGATCACTCGAGATACAACCCGACGTCGTCAGGGCGAGCCCGGACAGCAGTAGGAGCGGCGCGGTGCCGCGGTTCTTAAGAGTTGAAAGGATCACGATGGACTCCGAACGAAGTTCACGACGACAAACTCTGGTGCGCAAGGCAGTCCAGAGAACGACGGGGTTTCTTCGGAGTCAGCGTTGGATGATAATGATGCGACGCAGCCATCTCGGGGACCTGGTGGGGTCCTTGTCCGGTGGCGGTTCACTCTGGTATTGGCCAGGTTCGAATCGGTCTTTGGAACCGACGACGGCTTCGACCGGCACGTTCATCACGTCGGGAAGGAAGGCGATGGTATCGAGCGCGATTCGAAGATCTTGATCGACGGTCGCCGGTACCTTGAGGCAGCAGGCTTCTCCACACCCGCTGTCGTCGTTCGCCGGTGGGGGAGCATCGGTTCCCTCATCTGCCTGATCGACCTGATGGGCGGAACAGCAGGATGGAAGCAGTCCAGCAGCCGACTCGGGGCCGGAAAGTGCCGCGGCACTGCGAAGCACACAACAGCACAACGGCATCGCGATCACGAGTGTTGTCGTGACCAAAAGGCGCATGAAGTTGTGATGCATGAGACGCATGAGTGAGTGATGGTTGCGAGGAACGTGGAATGCTGCGGGCGTCGTACCCGAGTGCTTTAAGTATAGGAGGCTGCGTCGGCCAAAGTTCGCCCGGGCTCGTATCGGACGACAACTGTACGGTGGATCGGGTCCGTCCCACCCCCTTCTGGAGCCTTGAATCCCGGATTGTCGGATCGCGTCGCTCAAAGTTCCAATCGGGGGGATTTTCGCGTTCAGGTCACGCAGCTCGCTTCGATCAGGTCATTGCAACCGTCCGGGAACCGAGATGCGGGTCGCGGTGGACCCCCGGTCGAAATCGACCCACGGTCGGTGGTTTGGAATCGCAGCGGGTACCTTTGAAGGCATCGCCCATCCTTCTTAGGTGCCTGCCATGCTTCCCGATCTTGAATACGCCGCTCTTCGCTTTGAAACCTTCGCCGACGAGGTGCTTCGACCCGTCGCCATGCCGGGCGTGGCCCCGCTTGAGATCACGGTCGCCCAGTTCGAGGGCCGTCCGACGCACGATGAGATCAGTGCGCTGCCAGAGAGCGAGTTTGCCCCGGTGGAACCGGGTTGGCGATGGGGGCCAGTCTGGAGCACGGCCTGGTTTCGTCTCCGCGGCAATCTGCCGGAATCGATGGTGGGTCGCTCCGTGCATCTCCGATTCGATGCAGGGACCGAAGCGCTGCTTTGGCGGGACGGGGTGCCGTTTCATGGCTTCGACTTCAATCGCGATCGGGCGCCGCTCTTCGACGCCGCGGAACGCGGTGGATCCGTCGACTTGCTGGTGGAAGCGGCCTGCAACATGCCGCTCGGAATCTCGACGTTCTGGTGGGATCACCCGGAACTTCATGCTCGCTGGAACGAGGCGAAGCCTGGCCGTCTCGCGGCGGCGGAACTTGTGGCCTACGACGACCGGGCCTGGCGTTTCGTGGAAGCCTGGGACCTCGCTCGTCGAACCCTCTTGATCCAACCGACGAGTTCGCCGCGGGCTCATCGACTTCAGGCGGGACTTCGCGAGATTCTGGGGACGATTCCGGCCCACGATCCACGACCGGCGATGGAAGCGCGATACGAGGATCTCCGGATTCTGCTTAGAGGTGACGGCCCGGCGAGCGGAACTGGAACCACCTGTGTCGCCGTCGGCCATGCCCACATCGATACCGCGTGGCTCTGGCCGCTCGCGGAGACCCGTCGAAAGTGCATGAGGACCTTTGCCACCGTCGACCGGATCATGGAGCGATCGCCGGGTTTTCGATTCCTCTGCAGTCAGGCACAGCAGTATCAATGGATCCGCGAGGATTCCCCTCGGCTCTTCGAAAGAATCGCGGCACGGGTTCGCGAAGGGCGATGGGAGCCAGGCGGCGCCATGTGGATCGAACCGGACTGCAACGCACCCAGCGGCGAGAGCTTTATTCGTCAGATCCTCCACGGGACAGGTTGGTGGCGTGATGCCTTCGGTGCGGATGCCACGCAACGCCATCTCTATCTTCCCGACACCTTTGGTTTTCCCGCTTCGATGCCCCAGATCATCCGCGGCGCCGGGCTTGATACCTTTATCACCAACAAAATCAGTTGGTGCGAACGGAACAAGTTCCCGCACGTGAGTTTCGATTGGGTGGGTATCGACGGTACTTCGGTGCTGACGCATCTGACGCCCGGGCACAACTACAACAGTTCGATTCTCCCCGCGGATCTGCAGTTCGCGGAACGCAATGTCACCGAACTCGATCAGGCCGCGATGCCGACCTGGTTGCAGCCCTATGGATTCGGTGACGGCGGCGGTGGTCCAACCGTCGAGCAGGTGGAACGCATCGAGTTGATGGCGGAAGGGGTGGAAGGTCTTCCTGCGGTCGAATTCGGAAGAGCCGATGATTTCTGCGGCCGCCTCCACGAAGAAGCCGCCGACCTTCGCGCCGCGGGACGGGAGCCGGCGAAATGGGACGGCGAGCTGTACCTCGAACTGCATCGTGGCACTTACACCTCTCATCAGTGGCTCAAGCAGGCCAACGCGGAGGCGGAGTCTGCACTGCGTGCGATCGAACTGATCGGGTGCGGTGCACCGAATGCGGCGCCGGCGTCCACGGCATCGCTTCGCGATCGACTCGACGCGACCTGGAAACTCGTCCTCTTGAACCAGTTCCACGACATTCTGCCGGGATCTTCGATCCCCGAGGTCTACGTCGACGCGCGGGCGCAGTACGAATCGATCCGGTCGGTCTGCAAGCGCGAACTCGACGCCGGTCTCGATCGGTGGGCCGCTTCGCTGGACGCGACCGGCTTCGATCAACCGGTGCTGATCATGAATCCCGCGAGCACGCCGCGGGGTGGAGTGGTGGACGTGGACGGTGAATTGCTCCCGGTCGAGTCGGTGCCTGCGACCGGCGGAAGTTTGGTCGACGCGTCGCGGCTGCACGCGATCGCCCAGGTCGATCTGGTCGTGGTCGACGAGCATTCGATGCGCAATGGTCGCATCGAAGTCGCCTTCGACGAATCAGGTCGAGTGATCGAACTTCGGCGAGCCGGTGGGGAATCGGTCAATGGTCGGGATGAAGACGGACGGGTGCGACCGCTGAATCGATTCCGGCTCTACGAGGATCGGCCTCGTCGCTGGGAAGCCTGGGACCTCGACCGCGACTATCACGAGAAGTACGAGGAGATCCAGAGCGATGCCGCTCGCCATGCGGTCATTGAGTCTGGCCCGCTTCGAGGAGCGATCGAGTTTGAGCATGCGATCGGTCGATCGAGTCGACTCGTGGTGCGGTACGTTCTCGACGCCGGCGCGGATCGACTCGATGTCCAACTGCTCGTCGACTGGCAGGAGGATCGGACGCTGCTTCGCGCCGAGTTCCCGACCGGGATCCGGGCTCGAAGTGCGACCTTCGGCATTCCCTTCGGCGAGCTCGAACGGTCTACGCATCGGAATACTTCTTGGGAGGAAGCCCGATTCGAGGTGCCGGGTCGGCGATGGATGGATCTCTCCCAGCCCGGGCTTGGTCTCGCGGTGCTCGATGCCGGAATCGTTGGGCGAAACGCCCATCGGTCGACGCTTGGTCTGAGCTTGCTCCGGAGTCCGAGGTTTCCCGACCCGACCTGCGATCGAGGAACGCATCGTCTGAGGTACGCACTGATGCCGCACGGTGGCGATCGCTTCGCCGCGGAGGTGGATGCGGAAGCGGAGGCGTTCGCGGAGCCGCTGATCGTGCACCGGCCGTCCTTGGAAGCGACGTCTTCTGGAGGCGAGGACTCCATCGATCCGGTGCGGCATTCGGTCGACGGAGCTGCTCGCCTCGAACTGGTGGCGTACAAGCCGAGCGAGGACGGAACCGGGACGATTCTCCGGATGGTCGAGAAGCATGGTGGCGCCGGAGTGGTCACGGTCCGGGTTCCAGGGCATGCGACCGCGGTTGGGGTCGATCTGATGGAACGCGAGACAGAGATTCCGGGGTTCGTATGGAATCCCGGTTCATTCGAAGCCCGTTTTCCAATCCGGCCCTTCGAGATCGTCAGCCTCCGGTTCGATCGGTAGGCTCAACGCCGCACGGTCCGCCGGACCGTCGCGACGAATGGAAAGGACGCACGCATGAGTCAGACCGAGACCATCCTTTGGTTCGACTTCGAGACCTTCGGTTCCCTGAGCCGTCCTTGGGATCGTGGTCGATCGGGGCCGTATCGTCGACGCGATCGGCCCTCTCAGTTCGGGGCCATCCGCACCGATCTCGATCTCCAGCCGGTGGGAGATCCAATCGAGATCCGATGTACGCCGCCGATTGATGAACCGCCGTCGATCGGCGCCTGCCTGGTCACCGGGATCGGACCGCAGGACACGATTGAGGATGGTGTTCCAGAGCACATCTTCTTCGAGCAGGTGCTCGAGGTGCTGTCCACGCCGGGATCGATCTGCACCGGTTGGAACAGTCTCGGCTACGACGATGACATCATTCGATTCGGCGCCTGGCGGAATCTTCTTCCCACCTACGACCGCGAATGGAAGCACGGCAATCGTCGCTTCGATCTGTTGGCAGCCTTCCGCATGGCTTGGAGCACGGGCCGGCATGGCGGCATCGAGTGGCCGACCTACGAGGACGGATCGCTTTCGCTCCGACTTGGCGAACTCGCCACGGCCAACGGCATTTCGGAGCACGCTGCCAGTGCGCACGATGCGCTGGGCGATGTTCGCGCCACGATCGAGATGGCCCGGAAGCTTCGGGAATCGAACGGTCGACTCTGGGACCATGCGATTTCGATGGGCATCAAGGACAAGGTCAAGAAGATCGTCGGCGACGGCGACAAGAACAAGGAATTGAAACCGTTCTTCATGTCGGTGCCCGGCCTTGGAGCCGCCCGCGGTCACGGAACGGTCGGGGTCGTGGTGGCGAGCGATGGAAGGAACGAGCGGGTCGTGATCGATCTTCATGGTGACCCCGCAGAAATCCTCAAACTCGAGCCGAGGCAGGTCCATGCCCGATTCCACGGCATCTCTGAGGATGGCGAACGACTTTCGGTCCGGAGGCTTCGGGTGAACAGCGTTCCGATGGTGGCGCCGGCGGAGGTGCTCACCCGCAATCCCCAGGCGCTCGCCGCCGCAGGTCTCGATGAATTGACGATCTCGGATCGGATGGAGTTCGTTCGGGAGAACCGGGCCGCGATCACCGAACGCATTCGACTCGTGATGGACGATCGACCGGCGGACGATGACGGTCAGGTTGATGCCGAGGAGCAGCTCTACGGCCGATTCGTCGGCGATGGCGATGGTGTGGCGATGGGGCGAGCGAGAACCGGCGGCCCGGAGGAACTCCGTCGATTCATCCGCACCACCGGCGACGACCGACTCGAGGAGCTCGCGTTCCGATTCCTCGCCCGGGTTCATCCAGCATCACTGGACGAGGAGGAGCAAGCCCGTTGGGATCTGCACCGGCGGGATCGGCTCACTGGGCCGGGCGGTAATGGCTCGCCGCGGGCCATCGAATCCCTGCAAGCCATCGAGGCGGCGCGGGCGGGAGGGGATGCGGACGCCCGGATGCTCCAGGATGTCGAAGCATGGACGCGTGGCATGGCCGAATCCGTCGGCCTCGAACTTCCTCCCTCGGTGTGAAGGGCGTGGATGGCACGGGTGGCGAGTAGGATCTCGTTGTGCATCTCTCCACGCTTGACTGGACGATTCTCGCCGCCTTCTTCACGCTGCTTCTCGTGGCGGCGATCGCTACCAATCGGTATGCCCGTTCGGTATCGGGTTTTCTCGCCGCGAATCGCTGCGCCGGTCGCTATTTGATTGCCGTCAGCTACGGCATGGCACAACTCGGCGTGATCTCGCTGGTCTGGTTCTGGCAGCAGTACTACGACGTTGGATTTACCAGTATCTGGTGGGGTTTCATGGAGAACCCCGCGATGATTCTCATCGCGCTCTCAGGTTGGGTCGTCTATCGGTTCCGCCAGACCCGCGCGCTGACCATGGCGCAGTTCTTCGAGATCCGTTACTCCCGGAAATTCCGGGTCTTCGCGGGGCTGGTTGCCTTTCTCTCCGGCATCATCAACTACGGCATCTTTCCGGCGGTGGCGGCGCGTTTCTTCATCGCGCTCTGCGGACTTCCGACGGAGATGGCCATCGGTCCCTGGGTCGTGCCGACCTTCGCCATCCTCATGGCGGCGATGCTCTCCACGGCGCTGTTCTTCGTGTTCATCGGTGGTCAGGTCGCGGTGATCGTCACCGATTTCCTGCAAGGCACTTTCGGCCAGATCGTCTTCATTGGGGTGATGCTATTCCTGCTGACCACCTACTCCTGGAGCGACATTGGAGACACCCTGCTCGCGGCGCCCGAAGGAAGATCGATGGTCAATCCCTTCGATCTCGGGCAAGAGGAGCAGTTCAACGCCTTCTACTGGGTGATCAGCGTGATCGTGCTGTTCTACGGAATGCTCGGCTGGCAGGGGACATCCGGGTACAACGCGGCCGCGATCGATGCCCATGAAGCGAAGATGGCGAACATTCTGAACGGCTGGCGTTTTCGGGTCCTACTGCTGATCACGCTGGTACTTCCGATCTGCATCCGCGTGGTCATGAATTCGCCCGAGCACGCGGCCGCCGCGGCGGAGGTGCACGCGATCATTGCCGCACAGCCCGCCAACGGCGCCGACCCGGCCGTCCTATCGAGTGAACTCCGGACGCCGGCCGCGGCAAGCGTCATGCTTCCCTCCGGACTGCTGGGGCTGTTTGCAGCGGCTTTGCTGGGAGCATTCATCTCGACCAACGACACCTATCTCCACTCGTGGGGATCGATCTTCATCCAGGATGTGATTCTGCCGTTCCGCAAGCGTCCGCTCTCCGCGCGGGCGCACCTCTGGCTACTGCGAGGTTCGATCTTTGGCGTCGCGGTGTTCGCCTTCTGCTTCAGCCTCTGGTACACGCCGAATCAATACGTCGCCATGTTCCTGGCCCTCACCGGGGCCATCTTCGTAGGCGGTGCCGGAAGCGCCATCATCGGTGGCTTGTACTGGCGTCGGGCGACGACGGCTGGGGCGTGGGCCGCCATGATCGCAGGGATGTCGCTCGCCGGATTCGGCGTCGTCGTCAAGCAGATGCCCGAATCTCTGATCCACCCCGACAGTGTCCTGACGATGACCTTTGATTCTGAGAACGATGACCGGGAAGCGATTCTCCTCGGCGACATCGTCTCAGACGGCGGGGTGCGGGAGTTTCCGGAGCGGGACCTTCGACTTCGGATCGATGCGATTGGATCTCCCGAAGGAGATCGCGGTGCCGAGATCGGGATCACGTTTCTCGACGCCGCGGATGCACCTCTGGTCGCCTGGTCGCTGGCAGCCGACGAGTCGCCGCAGACGAGCAAGCAGTTGCCCGGCGGAGGTTCGGCGGGGTTCGACCTCCGCGAACCTCGAGTGGGATTACTCGGTGTGATCAGTCGCGTCGCCTCATACGTGCGAAATGACATGAGCGGTCAGGTCCTGACCTTCTGGTCGATCGCGATCTCCATCAGCCTCTTCGTCGTCGTCTCACTCATGACCGCTCGAGAGCCTTTCGATCTCGACCGCATGCTGCATCGTGGTATTCATGCGGACTCGCCCTCCGGCGACGGCCCGGCCACGCCTTCTCGCTGGTACGAGCGCCTTGGATTCGGCCGGGAGATGACGCGGTGGGACCGGATCATCACCGCGGTCACGATTGCCTGGCCGATCTTCTTCACACTGGTATTCGCGGCCGGACTGGCCTGGTACTTCACGGCGCCTCTTCTGGGCTGGCCCCAGATCTCCGACGAGGCCTGGGTCGAGGCCTGGGGCTGGTGGCTCTGGTTCGCACTCGCCACGGCGATGGTGGTCACGGTGTGGTTCACGATCGGAGGCTTCCGCGACCTCGTCCGGATGTTCCGATTGATGGGACAGGTGCAGGCTGACGAGCGCGACGATGGTCGGGTCATCGGGCACCGGAATGCCGATGAGATCAAGAGCGTCGTGGAAGAAGATCGGTTCTCGCCTCCGACGGAGCCCCCGTCGAATTCCGGAAGAGCAACATGAGCACGCGGGTATCACGATCATTGCGGGAAGGCTGGCGGGTCGTTCGAAGCGGCGGAAGTGTGGCGGCGCCGGTAGATCTCCCAGAGGACGGCCTCGAGGCCGAGGTCCCGGGATGCGTCCATCTCGACCTTATTCGGCACGGTCTGCTCATTGATCCCGATCAGGGTGACGGTGAAACGGCGCAGCTGTGGGTCGGTCGCACGGATTGGACCTGGCGTCGAGTCATGAGCGAGTTGGATCTCCCGGCCAATCTCGATTCGCATGCGGTCGTCGAACTCGTTTTCGATGCACTGGATACGGTCGGCGAAGTGAGGCTCGATGGTGCGCTCCTCGGCGAGGTCCAGAACCAATTCCATCCCCACCGTTACCGAGTCGAGGCGGCGACGATTCGTCGGGGATGCGTTCTAGAAGTTGAACTCCGCGCCCCCCTCGATGAACTTGATCGTCTCGTCGACCGCCTTGGTAATCGGCCGGTGAACGCGGACGGTGATTGGGGCGTCTATTCCTACCTTCGCAAGGCGTCCTGCAGTTTCGGATGGGACTGGGGCCCGAAGTGTCCAAGTTCCGGGATTCTTGGAGAGGCTCGAATCGAGGTTTGGACGGCTGCTCGGATCGAGCACGTTCGACCGTTGGTCCGTACCTGCAACGATCGGTTGGCGGTGGTCGAGATCGCGGTCGACGTCGCGATGGAGTCGGACGCCGACGTTCAGGAATTCGTTGCCCTCGTCCGGGTCGCCGCTCCCGACGGGCGAGGATTCGAGGAGTCGGTGCCGGTGCGATCGACGGAAGCGGGAGGACTGGCCACCGCGACGATCGAGATTCCGGAACCCGCTCGATGGTGGCCTCGGGGATTCGGTGAACAGCCGTTGCATGAGGTATCCGTCACGCTGCGTCGGCACGAAGAGGATCTGGACGTTGCGATTCGCAAGATCGGATTGCGAATCGTCGCGCTCGATACCGGGAAGGATCCCGAGGGCGCCCGCTTTCGTTTCGTGGTGAACGGGGAGCCAATTTTCTGTCGAGGCGCCAACTGGATTCCGGACGGACTTTTTCCGGGTACCTCGGAGCCATCGAGAATCCGTACGAGGATCGGGCAGGCCGTCAGCACCAACTTCAACATGCTTCGAGTGTGGGGGGGCGGGATCTATGAACAAGCCGCCTTCTATGAAACGTGTGACGAGCTTGGTGTTCTGGTCTGGCAGGATTTTATGTTCGCCTGCGCGACCTACCCGGAGGACGACCCATTCCCCGCATCGATCGAGCGGGAGGCCCGCCATCAGGTGGCCCGCCTTGCATCGCATCCGTCCATCGTGCTGTGGTGCGGCGGCAACGAGAACGTGCTGGCGTGGCGGAACTGGGGCTGGCGGGAACGGATGGATCCGGCGCAGGCCTGGGGTAAAACGTACTTCACCGATCTTCTCCCGGGAATCTGCGCGGATCTGGATCCTTCTCGACCGTACCTCGTGGACAGCCCGTGGTCCGGTGACGTGGAGACCGATCCGAACGACCCCGATCGTGGTGATCGCCACACCTGGGATCTGAAGGTCGAGGAGGTCCGGGAGATGGTGCCTCGATTCGTCAGCGAGTTTGGTCATCAGGCGCCTCCGCTTCGACGCACGATCGAGGAGGCCCTCGGCGACGAGATCTTCTCCTCGGAGAAGCCCGAGGCATTGGTTGCGTTTGCGGGCCGTCAGCGCGGGTGGGGCGGAGATGCGACGCAGTACGATCGATGGCTCGACGACTGGTTCTCTCCGGCGACCTCGCTTGACCAGCGTTTGTTTCAGATGCACCTGTTGCAAGCTCGCGCCACCACGATTTCCTATGAGTGGCTGCGTATGAACTCGCCTCGGTGCTCCGGTGCTTTGATCTGGCAGTTGAACGATGCTTGGACCGGACACTCGTGGTCGTTGATCGATCGAGCCGGCCGCCCTAAGCCCGCGTGGTGGGCGGCACGCGCCGCGTGCGCCTCGCGGCTGATTGGATTCACCGCGAGTGACGAGGGCATCGCGATCGGCATCGTGAACGATGGCCAATCGGCGTGGTCCGCGGATGCGATCGTTCGCCGCGTCGACGTGTCCGGTCGGGACCTCGCGGTGGATCATGTGCGACTGGACGCGGCGGTTGGAAAGACGAGTCAGGTTTTGGTCGGTCGGGAGATTGCGATACCCGCAGATCCTTCGAGTGAGTTCCTCGTCGTTGAATCAGGAACCCATAGAGCGTTCTGGTTCTATGGGAAGGATGCGTGGCTCTCGCTCCCTGCGGCGGCCTATGACCTCGAGTTCGAAGCCTCGGCAGGGGTTTGTCGAGTCGGGGTGCACGCTCGGACCATCGTGCGCGACCTGGTCATGGATCCGAGTCGTCTGTCCCCCGACGGGGTGGTCGATCGAAATCTACTGACCCTGCTTCCTGGCGATCGAACCTGCTTCGAATTCCGCGCTTCAGCGCCGATCGATCCTGCTCGATTTCGAGATTCAGGAGTTTTTCTTGAGGCGAATTCCCGTGCATCAGAATGAACACGCTGACGGCGCACATCGTGCGCCATCGGCTTCGTGAGATGCGTGTTGCGAGACTTTGCCACCACTTGAGCGGTGATTTTCGCGAACCAGCGGGGTTCTGGCAGAGGAATCATGATTTTCAAGATGGATTGAAATCTGGAGAAATCCGAAAGAACCGATGGCGGTACGGATTTTTCAACTGTGCAGATTCGGTCGTTTTCATCTTTGGGTCCGAGAATCACTGTAGAAAAACTATGGATTGGCCGAACTTAGGAATAGCGAGGGCGTAGTAAAGCTCTTGAAATCATGCGGGGATCCGCCGCGGCGGACGACCGACCACTCAACTCGTCATCTCTTTCTCCTCCTGTCACCTCGGGGCCTAACGGCACCGGGGTGATTTCTTTCTGCCATCGGATGCCATCGGATGCCATCGGATGCATTCGGCATTCGTCCGGATCACATGCTCCGCGTCGAGGCGCCTGCAAATCCGCCTGACGTCCCGGACTGTGCTTGAAGCGGTTCTAGAGTGCGAACAAGAGGGCGGAGATGAACTCATGTTCGATTCGACGGAGCGGGATCGAATCTTCGATCGCAAGCGTGCTTCTCGCGAAGGCGCCATCGACCGGTTGCATTCTGCAGCGATCGTGGGCCGTGGCATCGAAGACCGAGGCTATTGGACGCTGGTACACGATCTGGAGATCGCCGCCTTGACGACGAATCTCGAACAGCTCGACGAGATCGGCATCGAGGTGCCGATGACCGACGCGATTGATGACGACGAACTTCGTCTTTCGCTTGCAGAGGTGGTTCGTGGTCTGGCCGAATTGGAGGTCTACCTCCTGCACTCTGATCATCTCGACGACCGGTCGCTGCATCGGCGGCTTCGTGACGATGTGTTGAAGGATCAAGTGCGGGATCTACCACCACGGATCGGTTGTCGCGAATGGATCGACCTCGCGAGCGGTCTCGGTGATCCCGTCGAAACCTGGCTCCGATACCACGCAAGCGACGAAGAGCGAAGTGAGGCATCCGATCGCGGGGAGATCGTTCCGCCGAGATCGAAGAAGAAAGCTGATCGGGATCGGTCGCTCCCGCGTCCCAATGCGTGATCGCATCGACGGTCGACCGTCGACGTTCGACTTTTAATCTTCAATCTCGGTCGCGCGGAGCGCCGCCGCGTGTGCGCCGGGCCGCGTGACCGGCTGGTTGGTCCGTACGTCGATGGAGATCGAGGCGTCGGTGTCTACGTACCACGCCTCAAGTGCGAGCAAGAGACTCTGGACGATCTCGGGTCGATCCTCCGCGAGATTCCGGGTTTCGCCGAGGTCGCTCGCGAGGTTGTACAACTCGATCCGCGGCCCATCGTGAAAGTAGAGAAGTTTCCATTCGCCGCGCCGGAATGACGTAAAGGGTTCGATGCCCGGTCCGCTTGCACCCCACTGATGGGGCATGTGCCAGGCAAGGCCCCGGTCGTCGCTCGGGATCGGCGTATCGCCGCCCGCGCGGAGCAGGCCAACGAGAGATTCTCCGTCGACGGTCGGGGCATGCTCGGCCGGGAGGGTTGTCTTCGTGAGTTCGAGCACGGTGGGGAAGAGGTCGATCACCGTGACCGGGGTCGATATCCGGCGGCCATCCGCGTGGATGTCGGCCTGCCCGGGCCCGGAGACGACCAGTGGTACTCGGACCCCGCCTTCATAGGCAGACCCCTTTCCACTTCGGAGCGGCGCATTGTGGACGTGGCGTGGTCCGCCCCGGGCGTGGGCGGAGAGTCCACCGTTGTCGCTCGCGAAGATGACGATGGTGTCATCGGTGAGTCCCAGTTCGTCGATGGTGTCGAGAATCCGCCCCAGCGCGGCATCGGCCGACTCGATCATCGTGGCGTACGCCGCTTCTCGCCGATCGATCCCTTCGTAGTGATCGAGATGACGGGGATTCGCCATGATCGGAGCATGGACGGCGTACGGCGCAAAGTGAAGGAAGAACGGCCGATCATCCGTGGTCTTTCTACGGATTTCGGCCACCGCCTTTTCCGCGAGGACGTCGGTGAGGAAAACGTCGCGACCGTGATACTCCTCGAGGTCGGGGACATCCCAGACGCTCGGTCCGGTCTTCCCCTGGCGTTTCTTGGCGCCGAAATCGTGGATTCCAAAAAAACTGCCGGGACCACCGGCCGCATGTCCTGCAATGTTGGTTTCGAATCCCAGGTTTGTCGGATCGGCGCCACTCGTGCCGATCGCGCCGAAGTGGGCCTTGCCGATGTGGATCGTGCGGTAGCCCGACGCCTGAAGAAGGCCTGGCAGGGTGGTGTCTTCCGAGGAGAGTCCTTCGAGACGCCACGGCGGGTTCTTCAGCCGAGGGTGCTTCGTCGAGTTGTCGCGATCGGCATGAAGTGTCCAGTAGGTGATCCCGCTGCGACCGGGATGCTGGCCGGTCATCAAGGCGGTCCGGGTCGGCGTGCAGACCGGACTCGCGGCGTAGGCATCGGTGAAGATGATGCCCCGGGATGCGAGCCGTTCCAGATTCGGGGTGCGATAGCGCCGATTGAAATCAGTGGTCTCGGGACCGAGTGGGAGGGAGATGTCCTGCCACCCGAGGTCATCCACCATGACGACGACGACGTTGGGCCGTGGTGGATCCACGATCTCCACGATCTCCACGATCTTGAGGATCTCGAGGGGGCGAGCGGCGACGGTCAGAAGCAGCACTCCGAGAAGTGCGGGAGCGATGAGGTACCTGTTGACCCGTGTGGGGCGATGGTGATGGGTCGTCTGCATGATTGAAGCCTAGCGATCAGGGAACGAAAGGAGACGGAATCCCGCTCCAGACGTTAGATTCCGGACATGAGCATTGATTCACAGCATGATGGCCACCCCGTTCCTGAAAATACTTCGACCGAGAAGCATGGGGTGACGCCCGGTCCGAGCGACCGTGAGCCGAGTCGCTCCGCGGAGCAGATCTATCGTCCGACGTACGGCGAAGCGCAACTGTCGTGGCGAGCGGTGATCACCGGCTGTTTGCTCGGAGCGGTGGTCGCCTCCATGAACATCTACTTCGGCCTCAAGACCGGGTGGTCGATCGGTGGTTCCTTGATCGCCGCCATTCTGGGCTTCAGCGTGTGGAAGGCATTGGCTTCCGTGGGATTCCGGCCACTGTCGGTGTTGGAGACCAACATCGCCCAGACTTCCGGGAGCGCCGCCGGCTCGATGACAAGTGCAGCGGGGATGTTGAGTGCGATCCCGGCGCTCGGGCTCCTCGGTCTGGAGTTCTCGTACCTGCAACTGGCAGGTTGGGCATTGGCCGTCGGCTTCCTCGGCGTCTTCTATGCGATCCCGCTTCGTAATCAGATGGTGGTGGTAGAGAAGCTCAGATTTCCCACCGGCACGGCCACCGCGGAGACCATCGTCTCGATGAACTCTTCGGGTGGCGCGGGCGACGCACTCAAGCAGGCGAGGTTCCTTCTCATCTGGGCGTTGATCGCCGCCGCGTTCACCCAGGTGAAATATTTCTATCCGATCATCGAGCACCCGATGTTCGCGAATCTGATCGCCGGTCCGGAGCGGGTCGCGTTGATCAATGCCGGTGATGCGGCGGCGAGCATCGGGGCGACCGGGCTCTTCGTCATCGCAGGGATGTGGGGATTTAGTCTGCTCATCTCACCGCTGATGTTCGGTGCGGGGATCCTCATCGGGCCACGAATCGGAACCTCACTCCTGTTGGGCGCGATTCTCGGTTGGGCCATTCTCGGCCCCTGGTCGAAGTCGCAGGGTTGGGCCGAGGGATCGATCATGTCCTACGCCGACGGCCCACGGGGATGGTTGTTGTGGCCGGGGGTGGCCATCATGATCGCCGACGCCTTTGCGAATCTCGCCTTGTCGTGGCGGACGATACTCAACACCTTCCGTCCCGGGGCATCGGCGATGACCGACGGCGACGAGATGGAACCGGCGTCGATGCTGGTACCCAACTCCTGGTGGATCATCGGTCTGGGGATCGCAAGTGTGATCACCATGACGGTCGCCCATTCGGTCTTCGGGATCCCCTGGTGGATGACGCTGCTTGCCGTCGCCATGAGTTCGGTGCTCGCGATGATCGCCACCCGGTCCACGGGCGAGACCGACATTAATCCGATCGGCGGCATGGGCAAGGTCACGCAGCTGGCCTTCGGTGCGATTGCGCCCGGCCAGGCGGAGACCAACGTTCTGGCCGCGGGCATCACCAGTGCCGGAGCCAGCCAATCCGGCGACATGATGCAGGACTTGAAGACCGGTCGGCTGCTGGGGGCAAGCCCTCGCAAACAGGTGATCGCCCAGCTCGCCGGAGTCTGCGTGGGAATTCCGATCTGCGCCGCGGTCTACAAACTTTTCGATTCACAATATGAGATCGGAATCGACGAATCCTTTCCCGCTCCAGCGGCCAACGCGTGGAAGGCGATGGCGGAGCTCCTCAGCGGGGGCTTCGATCAACTTCCACCGCAGGCACTTCCGGCGATCATCGGCGGGGCGTGCTTCGGGATCGCGTTGCCCGTGCTGCGTCGGTTTGTGAAACCGCTGGCACCCTTCGTTCCAAGTTCGCTGGCCATGGGCATTGCATTCATCGTTCCGGCGTACTACTCCGTCGCGATGTTCGCTGGCTCGATGATACTGGTGGCTTGGAAGCGTCTTTCGCCGGCTTCAGCGGCCGCCCTCGCCATCGCGGTGGCCAGTGGCCTCATTGCAGGCGAGGGGCTCACCGGCGTATTGTCCGCGATCGAGTCGCTCATCGGACTTCCCGAGGGTCAAGGCATTACAGCGGCGCTGGAGTGGGTGTTCGGTGGGGGATCGTCGGGCACGTGACCCGTCGGTCATCTTGGCGATCAGCACCAGTTCTTAGTCTCATCAGTCTCATCAGTCTCATCAGTCTCATCGGCTTTTCTTTAATTTCATTTCGGGAACAAGAATCATGAGCATCGGATTCAGTGGTCAGGACACGGGCGCGGCGGCGGCAGCGGCGCCGTCCAAGGCAGCAGGCGCGGGAGACGCTGCGACGTCAGCGGTGTCTGCGACGGATGTCACGGATTGGGTGAACGCCGCGGGCACGCAACTCGTGGATTTGACGGTGAGCTATGCGCCGCGGGTTGGGCTCGCGATCCTGGTGTTGGTGATCGGCTGGGTGGTGATCGGGATCTTCCGAAGGGCCATTAACCGTGTACTTGGGATGAAGCAGGTCGACGTCACGGTGGGGCACTTCCTCGCGAGCCTCGCGTCGATCGCTCTGAAGGTCATGCTTCTGCTGTCGGTCGCGGGCATGCTGGGAATTGAGGTGACGTCCTTCATCGCGATTCTGTCGGCCGCCACGCTGGCCATCGGTATGGCACTGAAGGGAACGCTGTCGAACTTCGCCGGTGGTATCTCAGTGATGCTGTTCCGCCCCTACAAAGTCGGTGACTTCATTACCGGGGCGGGCCAGAGTGGTTCGGTCAAGGCGATTCACATCTTCAACACGGTCCTCACCACAGGTGACAACCAGACGGTGATCATCCCGAACAATTCGATTTCCACCGGCGTTCTGATCAACTCGTCAACCCAAAGCACTCGTCGCATTCAGATCGATGTGGGAATCGGTTATGAGGACGACATTGATGAGGCACGAAAAGTTGTGATGGACCTGATCGCGAAGGACCAACGCGTGCATGCGGAACCGGCGCCGATGGTGGCGGTCGGCGCCCTGGGTGCGAGTTCGGTCGACTTGGTCATTCGATTCTGGGTAGACGCAGGGGACCTCTGGCCCACGAAATTCGACTTCAACGAGAACCTGAAGAAGGCGTTCGATGCCGCTGGAATCAATATTCCCTATCCGCAGCAGGTCGTCCACCATGTCCGCGAGAAGGACGCCAGCGCACCCTGAGCCTCAACCGTGCGTCCGAACATCCGCCCGGATCTGGTCGAGGATCGCCTGTAATCTGGCGACCTCGTCCGGATGCTGGGCGGCGATGTTTTTGGTCTCGAAGGGATCGGTCGCGAGGTCGTAGAGTTGCGCACGGGGCTCGCCAGCTTGGGCGGTTCGTCGCTTGGGTGCGGTGAATCCACCGCTTCCGAGGCCTTCGATGAACTTCCAATCGCCGACCCGGATTGCGAACATGCCATCGAGGCTGTGATGGACGATGCCGGCCCGGCTTGCCAGCAAGGTGGCGTCACCATCGGCAAGCAGAGGCATGAGGTCGATCGAATCCTCACCGCCGCGATCCGGCCGCGCGGCGGTCGTGGAGTGTGCGCCGTCCGCGGCGGCGATGCTCGTGGCGTAGAGATCGGTCAGGCACACGGTTTCTTCGAGCGTGGTTCCCGGTTCGATCACGCCGGGCCACCGAACCAGCAACGGGACCCGGTGTCCAGCTTCATGGATGTCCGCCTTCTGGCCACGCCATTCGAGGTTCGCGGCATGTCCCCACCGTTTGACGTCGGCGGCCGGCCAGTGCGATCCGTTGTCGCTGGTGAAGATGAAGAGCGTGTTTTCCGCGAGTCCGGAGGTCTCGAGGGCCTCGAGGAGTCGTCCCACCTCGAAGTCGATCTCGTTCACGAAGTCGCCGTAGTGCCCCGCGGAACTCGTTCCGCGGAAACGGTCGGTGGGAAGCCACGGGGTGTGTGGTGCACTCAGACAGAGTTCGAGAAAGAGGGGGCGGCGGTCATCGGCCTCGACGTGGTCGTGCACGATGGCGATCGACTCATCGATGGATCGCGCGAGGACCTCCTGATGCACGAACCCTTCCCCGATCGCACCTCCGCGCCAGAACCCTCCGCCGTCTTGGCGTCGATGCTTCGAACCTTTGATGGTCGTGGTGGGTGGAGGATCGCCCACGCCGTCCCGAAACCAGCAGTAGGGGGGGATGTCGAGGGAACTGGGAATTCCCACGCTCCGCTCGAAACCAACGGTGTGAGGTCCGGCATCGAGCGGCGCGGTCCAGTCGGTGGGACCTTCGGCGCCGAGGCCGAGATGCCACTTGCCGACGAACGCCGTCTCGTAACCCCGGGTGGCAAGTTCGCTCGCGATGGTCGGTCGGCCGGGTTCGATCAAGAGGGGGTCGTTGGTCCAAAGAACGCCGGACTTCAATGAGCTTCGCCAGCAGTAGCGACCGGTGAGGATGCCGTATCGAGTGGGTGAACAGACGGCGCTGGGAGAATGGGCATCGGTGAAGCGGACGCCGGCGGCCGCGACTCGATCAAGATTGGGCGTCCCGGTGGCGGCTTCGGGATTGAAGCACGAGAGATCCCCAAGGCCGAGATCGTCGGCGATCACGATCACGATGTTCGGTGGGGATGACGCGGTGGACGCGGTGGACGCGGTGGACGCGATGGATGCGCTGGATGCGATGGATGACGAGCTGGGTGAGGTGGTGGCCGTCACGCACCCGGCCACGGCAAGCAGCGTGCCTCCAAGAAGGCCAAGTGAGGCAGGATTGAAGGCTCGAAGTGATGGTGTGTTCGATGTCCTCATGGAATCGACCGTACCGGGGAATCGAGGATGGCGACAGTCTGGGGTTGAGATCGCGTGATCCCGATTCGGGCGATCGCGGTCCAGTGTCGTTCCCCGAGCCGCGACTCCGACTAGCCGGATCACGTACCCTCGTCAGCCGCGGCACGCGGTGGTTCGTGCCTTCAAAGCCTCATTTCAGGAAGTGCCGTCATGGATCTCTCCCACTATCAGACGCTCGGGCGTTCGGGCCTCTGCGTCAGTCCCTTCTGTCTCGGATGTATGACCTTCGGTGACGAATGGAAAGCGGTCGGCGCCGGTGTGGACGAGAGCCGGAGCGTGCTTGAGGCATACCTCGAGGCGGGGGGTAATTTTCTCGACACCGCCAACGTCTATACACACGGCCACAGCGAGGTGATCATCGGGGACTATTTCGCGGGGACACCCATGGTCTCCAGGGACCGCATCGTCATCGCGACAAAGTTCTCGGGCAACATGCATCCGGGGGATCCCAACGGCGGTGGATCTGGGAGGAAGGCGATCATCCATCAGTTGGAGGATTCGTTACGGCGGCTGCGGACGGATCACATCGATCTCTACTGGTGTCACTTTCATGATCGCCACACGCCGATCGAGGAGACCATGCAGACTCTGGACCAACTTGTCCAGAGTGGCAAGGTTCGGTACATCGGCTTCAGTGACGTCCCGGCGTGGGTTGTGGTGCAGGCGCAGTACGAAGCGATGATGCGGAATTGGACGCCGTTGATCGCGCTGCAGATCGAGTACAGCCTGGCGGAACGAACCGTGGAGGCGGACCTTATTCCCATGGCTCGCGAACTCGGTCTCGGCGTCACGCCGTGGAGTCCGCTTCGAGCCGGGGTGCTGAGTGGAAAGTACCGACGTGATTCCCGTCCTGAAGTCGGCACGACCCGAGTCAAGGTTGATAGTCCACATCTCAACGATCGCAACTACGAGATCATCGAGATGCTGGTCTTGATCGCGGAGGAACTCGGAGCCACACCGGCGCAGGTCGCGCTCAAGTGGGTCCAGAGTCGCGAAGGCGTCGCAAGCACGATCATCGGCGCCCGGCGCCGCGATCAGTTGCTCGACAATCTCGCGGCCCTTGCGGTCCCGCTCTCGAGTGATCAGGTTCGCCGACTTGACGAGGTCTCGAAGCCCACGCACTCGTTTCCCCATCCATTCCTCGCGTCGGTTCAGCCGTCCGCGATCCAGGGTGGCGTCCGGGTGAACGACGTGGTGGGTCCACGGGCGGAATTCCTTCCCGCGACGTCTGAAGACCGATGGTGAGGATGATCATCGCCTGCAGCTTGATTTGAGACACCGAGAGGATCAGCCCATTCATGAGCACTTCGAATCGACGGGACGATCTCATCACCGCGATCACCGCCCGGGTCTCAGAACTCGAGTGGATGGATGCGGCCTGGCTGGGAGGATCTGATGCGACCGGCCGCACCGACGAGCGGAGCGACCTCGACCTGGTCTGTCTCGTCCGCGACGATCGCATCGAGGAGACCTTCGATTCGCTGGAATCGCTGTTCAAATCGCTGGGGGGCATCAGGCATCGCTACCGGGTGCCCGAGCCGACGCGGCACGGCAACGCCCAAGCCTACTATTTGCTGGTCGGCGCCACCGACGATCTCACCATCGACCTCGTGGTGCTCCGAGATTCTGTGCAGGATCGACTGCTCGAACTCGAACGCCACGGAGACCCGCTGGTGCTCTTCGATCGAGGGCTCGGTATCCGCTCCATTCCGCTCGATCGGGACGCTCATGACACGCGGCTTCGAGTGAGATTTTCCGAAATCAAAAACGCCGCGCCGATTCTGATTCCGCTCGTCTCGAAGGCGATCGATCGAGGCTTCGTCGCGGAAGCCGTTTCTTCCTATCACAACTTCGTCTTGCGGCCACTGGTCGACCTGCTCCGCATGGAGCACTGTCCCGACCGATTCGATTTCGGGTTCCGCTATCTGGACCGCGACCTGCCACCTTCGGAACGCGCCCTCGTCGAACGCCTCTCGATGGCCGGTGATCTCGAGATAATTGACGAGCTTCGGCAGCAGGCGATCGCTCGGCTGGAGATTCAGATCGGTCGCGTTGACGCGTTGCTCAATCGCGATCGATGAACGGATGTTCCAAGAGATATCCCCGGGGTCGTACTTTCGGGCCGTAGGTGAGGCCGAATCTATCTCGGGCGATGGTAGAGATCAGGTCGACGACTTCCTGTGGATCGTCGACGATCAGGAGGCGATCGGGATCTTCGGGCGAGATGGTGCCTGCCGCCAGCATCCGATCGCGAAGAAAGTCGATCATCGGCTCCCAGAACTTGCGTCCCATCAGGACGATTGGAAAATCGACGACCTTCCCGGTCTGGACGAGGGTCGCGATCTCGAAGAGTTCGTCGAGGGTGCCGAAGCCGCCGGGCATGACGACGAACGCATAGGAGTACTTGACGAGCATCACCTTGCGGACGAAAAAGTAGTGGAACGGGACCTCGAGATCGAGATACGGATTCGAGGATTGTTCATGCGGGAGTTCGATTGTCGCGGCGATCGAACGGCCACCGGCTTCCTTCGCGCCACGGTTCGCGGCTTCCATGATGCCCGGCCCGCCTCCGGTCATGACCGTGAAGCCAGCCTTGGCGATGAGTCCAGAGGTCTCGCGGGCCAGTTGGTAATACGGATTCTCTTCGGTGAATCGAGCCGAGCCGAAGACCGTCACGCAGGGGCCGACGAAGTGAAGTCGTCGGAATCCTCGAAGAAACTCGTTCCCGATCCGGAGGAGTCGTCCGAACTCGAATCCCCGTGATTGAGGTCCCTGGAGAAATCGAAGTTCTGGAATCTCGTTCTGCTCCCCGGCCCTGAATGGGTTGGACGGGGAAGGTCCCGGGGGCGTTTCTGGCGTCTTCATCCCTTCATTCTAGAGATGGATGGACGCTCGTGAGGCGGTACCATCCTCGATATGCAGCAGATACTCATCAACGGTCATTGGGTGGAGTCGTCGTCCACCGACGGATTCCGAGCACTGAATCCCTCCACCGGCGAGACTCGTGAACCAGTCTTTCCGAGGTCGAACTGGCATGACCTCGATTCGATGGCGGCGGCGGCCACGGCGGCGTCGGTCCATCCCGCGAATGCGGAACCGGACCGCATCGGACGGTTTCTGGATCTCTTCGCCGAACGGCTTGATGCGAATCGATCCAGGATTGCCTTGGTGGCGCACGAAGAGACCGGGCTTCCACTTGAGACCCGACTGGCTCAGATCGAATTCAACCGAATGCTCGGTCAACTTCGTGAAGCCGCATCGGCTGCTCGCGATGTGACGGCGAACTCTTGGCGTTCGCCCTTGATCGACGCTGAATCGGGAATTCGAAGTGACTTCGGCCCACTGGGTGGTGCCGTCCTGACCATCGGCCCCAACAACTTTCCGTTGGCGTTTCATGCCGTCTCCGGCGGAGATTTCGCGGCGGCGATCGCCGCGGGGAACCCCGTCATCGCAAAGGGACATCCACTTCACCCGGAGACCGGATCTCTGCTCGCGGATTGTGCCGCGGAGGCGGTACTCGAAGCCGGTCTTCACCCCGCAACGGTGCAGTACTTTCATCAGTGCCATCCGGAAGACGGACTCCGGCTGATCGCCGACCCGAGAATCGCCGCGGTCGGATTCACCGGAAGCCGCGCCGCTGGTCTCTCGATGAAGGCCGCTGCGGATGCATCAGGAACGCCGTGCTTCCTAGAGATGTCGAGTGTGAATCCGGTCTTCGTCCTCCCCTCAGCCCTGTCCGAACAGGGCGCCCGGATCGGCGGGGAATGGGCGGCTTCGCTCATGATGGGCGCGGGACAGTTCTGTACCAAACCGGGGATTGCGATTATCGTCGGCGACGGCGCTGATGCGTTCGTAGATGCGGCGACCTCGGGCCTGCAAGAGGCTGCTCCCGGCGTGCTCTTCTCCGGCGCCGGGGTCGAACGTCTCGCAGCAGGAATAGATTCGATCGAGGCCGCCGGTGCGGTGCTTCGATGTGGTGGCGCCTCGGGAAGTCCAGGCTCCCGCTTCGAACCAAGTCTGCTTGAAGTAGATGGGGACGACTTCCTGAAGTCGTTCGAGGCGCTTTCTCAGGAGCTCTTCGGTCCGGTGGGCCTGGTGGTTCGCGCTGGAGACATGGAAGAAGCGTCGAGGATCGCCGCTCGATTTGACGGGCAATTGACAGCCACCATGTATACCGGAGACAACGATGACGCCGCGTGGACGGCGTTGGAGTCGACCCTTCGGGTGAGGTGCGGCCGGCTGATCGAGAACAAGATGCCGACCGGCGTCGCGGTGGTGCCCGCGATGGTGCACGGCGGGCCGTTCCCGGCCACGGGACATCCCGGCTTCACCGCGGTCGGACTGCCGACCAGCGTCACCCGATTCGCGATGCGACGCTGTTGGGACGGCGTCGATCCGCGGAGACTTCCCGCGTGGATGCGGTGACCGGCGGTGGCGACTTCGCGGCATCGCTCGACGGTCGTCGGATCGTCGTGCTGCATGCCGCCAGCCCGTTCTCGCTGCGTGACGGGTATCTCCTCGGACTCCTGGTCGAGCGTTGGGCGGCGCTCGGCGCGATGGTCACGGACGCGATCGATCCGGAACCGCCGGGGGACGCCGACGTCCTATTGGTCCATGCAGATCGCACGGTCGTGCCCGACTCGGTGATCGCTTCGGTCGGGGGCCGACCGGCAGTGAACGGCCGCGCCCTCGACATTCGAAAGTCGCGGTATCTGGAGCACGTGGTCACGGGGCCCGATCCTGATTCGGGGCCGGTACTGGTCAAGACCGACCTCAACCATGCGGGGCTTCCTGAGCGGCGTGCCGGCGGCGGTTTTCCTGGACCCTTGCCCGCGCGACTGATCCGGGTGGTCCGTCGGCGTCTCGGGCTGCCGGTCGAGATTCGCACCAAGGCCGACTATCGCGTCTACGACCGCTCCGAGGATGTCCCAGCCCGACGGTTCGCCGACGGGTCGCTGGTGCAGCGGTTCCTGCCCGAACGGCGAGACGGTCGGTACGTGCTCCGCGAGTACTACTTTCTTGGTGGTCGCGAGTACCTGAGCGTCGAACTCGGCGACGAACCGATCCTGACCTCGGGGACGCAGGTCGATTCCGGGCCAGGCACGCCGCCCGCGGAAGTGCGGGCGATCCGCGATCAGCTCGGGCTCGACTACGGCAAGATCGACTACGGCATCGTCGACGGTCGCGCCGTCATCTACGACGCGAACAAGACGCTTGGCATCCGGTCCCACCCGACGCCAACGACGTACGCGATCGCGGATCACCTCGCGCCGGGGATCATCGACTTCCTTCGCTGACCGTCCCACGCCCAAGAGTCGATCGCCTATCGCATCGGCGGGATCAGATCGTCGGACGGGTGCGCTTCGCCTCGGCGATGACCGCGAGGGCGTGTTCCCGCACCGGGCCTTCGAGCGGGCGACGCGGACCGCGGACGAGTTCGTCGCCCATGTCGAACTCGGCCTGCACGAGGTTCACGAGGTGGACGAACTCCGGCACCGCGTCGAGTCGCAGGAGAGGCAGAAACCACTGGTAGAGCGATTCGAGTTCGTCTCGGTCGCCCGTGGCCCGAGCGTTGATCGCAAGTTCCCAGAGGCGGATGGACTCTTCGGGGAGTGCATTCACCAACCCCGCGATCCAGCCGTCAGCGCCGGCGGAGGCGCCTTCGACTGCCATGTCGTCGATTCCCACGAAGATCGCAAGTCGGTCGCCGAGGGTGCCTTTGATCTCTCGGAACCGTCGGATGTCGCCGCTGGACTCCTTGGTCGCGTGGAGATTGGAATGGTCAGAAGCGAGTTCCGCCAGTTCATGTGGCCGAACGTCGACTCGGTATGCGATCGGATTGTTGTAGAGCATGCACGAGAGTCCGGTGGCCTCGAACACCGTGGCGAAGTGCACCTTCATCTCGGTCCAGGGTCCCGCGTATGCGTAGGCCGGAAGCACCATCAGCCCTCGGCAACCACATCGTTCCGCTTGCTGGGCGATCGCGACCGACTGGCTGGTGGAGATGGCGCTCACCGCGGCGATGATCGGGATTCGGTCTCCGACGGCCTCCACGCAGGTGGTCCAGACGGCAGACTTCTCGTCCATTGACAACGCACCACCCTCTCCGAGTGAACCGGGGGTGACGATCGCGGAACTGCCGGCGTCCGCCATCCGAACGACGTGCGCGGCAAGTCGGGCGTGATCGATCGTGAGATTCGGGTGATATGGATTGGTGATGGCCGGCATCACGCCCTGCCAGTTGGAACGGTTCATGGTGCTGAGTCCTTGAGTCTGGAGTTCGAAGGGTATCCGAAGGAGGGGACTTTCCGAGGGTGCGTTCCCGGTGTTCAGGAGATCCCGAATCGGTATGGGTCCTCGGGATCAAGGTGGAGCATCGACTCCCCGGTGATCCAGGCCTGCCCCGAGATGGTGGGAATGATCGTGCCTGGCTCCTCTCCCGCTCGCCAGGTACCGGCGAACCGCGATCCAATGATCGACTCTTGGATCCACGTCGCGCCTTCCGCGAGCCTCCCGTCGGCGGCAAGGCACGCGAGTTTCGCGCTGGTTCCCGTCCCGCAGGGCGATCGGTCGTAGGCACCGCCGGGGCAGAGGACGAAGTTCTGCCCGTCGCCGCCGTTCACGGGAGGACCGAAAAGTTCGACGTGATCAATCGGCCCGCCGCGTGCTCCGGTTCCGTCCAGTCCGGCGTCGTTCATCACCCGGCGGATCTTCGAGGCGAGTTCGGTCAGTTCCTTCCGGCGTTCGAACTCGATTCTCTCGCCGTGATCATCGATCAACGCAAACCAGTTGCCGCCCCACGCGATATCCGCATGGACCAGCCGGTCGTCGAGTTGCACGGGGACTCGATGGTTGGTTCTTCGCGATGCCACGTTCTCAACCGCGATGACTCCATCCGGTTCGACGGTCGCGGTGACCGTGCCAACCGGGGTATCGAGTCGGATGGTCTCACCGGGTGTCGTGGACGCCCGGCCGAGGTGCTGAAGGGTACGGACCACCCCGATCATTCCGTGGACACACATTCCAAGTATGCCGGCATTGTTGACGAAAATGACCCCGGCGTCCGAGCTTTGGGTCTCCGGCGGCCGAAGAAAGGCGGCGACCAAGACGTCCGATCCGCGAGGTTCGAGTACCACGGCGGTTCGAACATGATCGAATTCAGACGTAAGCAGTTCCGCCTGCCTGAAGAGCGATCCTGCACCGAGGTCCGGCGCGCCCTCCACGATCACTCGGGTGGGTTCCCCTTCGGTATGGCTATCGATCACCTTGATGGACATGAGGCGGAAGGTACCCGAGGCGGCATTCTTCGGTATCGCCGCGATCGATCATCAACGTCAGGGAATGCCAATTCGACGCCCCCGATCAGGAGCCTTCGTACGCTCGCCAGTCGGGGAGGATCCTCGCGAGTTCAGGCAGCAGGGCGCTCATGAAATCGGTCACCTGCGTTTCAAAGAGCGCCAGGATCTTCTCATCGTCCTGCTCGCTCATGGAGATGTAGGTCGAGTTCAGCTGAATCTTGCAGTAGTAGGCATACTCGGAGGTGAGGTCGAATGCGACGTTCTCGACCGCCATCGCGCTGGCCGTGGTTCGACCGTTGGCGATGAAGAAGTACGCCCCTAGATTCCGCGTCGAGGGGTTCTCCGGATTGGTGAAGATCGTCGTTCGAAGGGAGATCTTCCCGATCGGAAGCGGGAGTTCGCTGGTGGCGCCGGTCACTGGATCGGTGAACGGGATGACCTGGTACGGAAGCCCCGTCGCCCGATTGATGGTCTCGGTGAAGGTGCCCATTTCGGGAAGTTCAAGATCGATGTTGAATGGATCGCGAACGGAGAGAAGTCCACTGTTCGCCCAGCAGACCTCGGGGATGTGCGGTGCGGTGCCTGCGAGATCCGTGTAGTACGCGAGGTGAAGTTGAAGGGCCCCCGGCTGTTCCGCCTCGGAATCTACATAGACCCGCTGGAGGTACTGATTCGTGCCGAGAACCTCGATGATCGTGTCTCGGAAGACCTCGTCCTCCCCGGTCTTCTTCCAGCCGCCGAGCGTGGTTGGCACGCTGGCGAGGGCTTCGCGCGGCTGCACCTGTTTCTTGACCAGATGAAGCCCGAAGGCATCGACCGTGGTATTGATGGCGATTCCACCCGTGCAAAGCAGGATGGACGTGGCGGCGCAGATCAGGACGGCGGATCGGCTGAACCGAGGTGGTGCCGTCGCTCGAGTCTCGGCGCTTCCGGCACCGCGTCGAAGCCGATTTCCATCTTCATCTTCGTCAAGCGGTTGGAGAAACCACATCAACAGCATGAAGAGCCCGAAGGTGGGGATCATCCAGACCAGTCCGATCAGCGAATGGAATTCGCCGAACATGAACTCCTCCCCGTTCATACCGAAGATCCCAAGCGTGCAGATCCGAAGGACGTTGATGAAGATCGCGATTGGAAGTCCGGCAGCGATCAGGAGAATCCGAAGCCACCAGCGATCGAGGCCGACGTAGGCGATGACGGTTCCGAGTGCAAGGAACGCCATGAGCATTCGCATTCCCGAACACGCTTCGGCCACATCCAGCGGGTAGGTATTTCCCCCGGGCAGAAGAATCTCGATGTAGTTCCCTCGAAGTGGCATCAGGTCGTACCCGATGAGGTCGAGGGCCTGCCAGGATCCCCACGCGGCCATGGACTGCATCGGAAGCGTGATCTCCAGAAGCACCTTGTCCGTGATTCGTTGCCCGAAGACGAAGACGTAGAGCAATGGGAACCAAAGCCAGACGAGCGATCGCCATCCGAGAATCGCGACGCAGGCACCGAGCAGTCCGAAGAAGACGCCGACCGCCCGCATGTTGTGGCTGTTCAGAAAGGTCGAATCGGGAGCGAGCCAGGTCGCGGCGTACCAGACAAGTCCGAGTGCGATCAGGCCCATTCCTCCCCAGGTCGACTGAAACGGTCGAGCGAAGAGATCTGCCTTGTGCAGAAAGACCACGTACAAGGCGATCAGCGGAATGAAGAGGGTATGTCCCCAGTCCGCGGAATCGGTCGTGGCATAGTGATATTGAAGAAGGAAGAAATCACGGAAGGCGAAGAAGAGCGAGCCGATGATCGCCACCGCGATGATCGTTGCCACGAGGGGCGAGGGCACCAGCCAGTCGGCTTCCCGCTTCGGGGCGTCCGCGGCCGAGTGGGTTGGTTCGAATGGTGTGTTCTGGCTCTTCTGCATTGTGAAATGGCGGAGTCGGGGTTGCAGATCGGCTCCTGCTCGGAATCACCGCCGGAGTTCTTCGATCCGAGAGTCGGACACCGAAAGCCTATCATCGGTCCTCACGCTCGGTCTTCGAAGAGAATTCTCTCGATCGCCCGTAATTGAACTACAGGCGGATATTCGGACCATGTGAGGTTGCATCGAATGGATCCCCTCCGCTTGGGGGGGGGTGCTTGGGAGAGTCTGGTAGTCGAATCGCAGCAGACTTGGATTCGACGCGACGGGATGGCGGATACGAAACGACCCGCGGCCACGAGGTGTGGTCACGGGTCGCCTTCAATG
>JAPKCC010000182.1 GCA_028823105.1 Phycisphaerales bacterium
GTCATCAGCTCGAACCATCGGTGGTGGGCGGACGCGGAGAATCCAGGGAGGTGGAACTTGGCGATGGCGTCGTTACCGATCTCCTGAAGGGAGGGGATGAAGCCCTTGAGTTCGGGGACCTCGAAGTTCCTTGCGTCACGGAAGATGTGGGCGAGTTGTTTGGAGAAGAAGGGGAAACTGGGCGTCTCGTGGAGCGGAAGATAGTCCGGGCTGAAGCCGGGAGTCGGTGTGCGGTAGTAGCCGTGGAGGAGTTCGTCGGCACCGTTTGCACTGATCGCCATCTTGTAGCCGCTCTCGCGAACCGATCGACTTACCGCCGCGGGAATGCCGCAGCTCATCAGAGGCTCGCCATGAAAGGCGATCACGTTCTCGACGTCGGATTGGAACTCTCGATGGTCGGGTTCCACGAGGACGAATCGACGATCGAATCTCTTCGCAACCTGTCTCGCCTGGGTGGTCTCGGGGGATGACAGATGGAAACAGTCGAGGTTCTCGGTGGCGGCGCAAAGGAAGGTTGAGTCGACGCCGCCACTCAGGAACAGGGCGGAAGGCACGTCAGCGATCGAATACTCGCTGATGATCGCCAGCATCTCCTCCATGGTGATGTCGGGACGATAGCGGGGCGTCCAGTACCGGGTAGTAGTGAACGAACCGTCGGGGCGGCAGGTGACGTAGTGAGCCGGCTCGACCCGTTCGATCCCTTCGATCGCGGATGATCGCGTGAACGGAGCACCGAGGGCGAAGTACGAACCGAGCGCTGGCTTGAAAGTCTTCCATCGGCGATTCGGCATCGAACGCCGGATCGCAGTCACGCTGGAGGCGAAGCAGAATCCTCCGTCCTCGGTCGTCGACATCAGAAGAGGTTTGATCCCCATCCGGTCACGGGCGGCGTGGAGGGTTCCGTCCCGCTTGTCGAATGCTAGAAATGCGAACATCCCGGCGCAGCGTTCCAAGGCGCCGGCCAGCCCCCATTCCTGAAGTGCGAGAAGCAGAACTTCGCTGTCACAACGCGTCTTGAACTCGTGTTTTCTCTCGAGATCGCGTCGTATGTCCTTGAAATTGTAGATCTCGCCGTTGTAGGACAGGATCCAGTCGGCCGACTCCATTGGCTGATTCGATCGTTCTTCGGGGTCGATGATCGAGAGCCTGCGATGGACGAGGCCGACGCGGCCCTCGCAGCGGGTACCCTCAGCGTCAGGACCTCGGGCCGCCATCTCGTCACCCATGATGGCGAGCATCGAGCGATGCTCGTCGCCGAGGATTGCCGCTCCTGGCAGATAGACGCCTCCGACGCCACACATTCGTCAGCGACTCCATTCGAGGTTGAATCGTTCGAACTGGTCGGTGCCGTCGCATCCTTCGAGAAACTGCTCGGCGTCTTCCTTTGAGAGCGTCTCCCGCCAGCGTCCGATGGCGGAAGCGTCGATCGGTTGCTGAACCCGCTCCGCCGAGAGTTGGCCTCGAGGGTTGTTGGTCAGAGTGGATTTCCGCTCGTGCTGGCGAGTCATTTCCGGATCGAAGTCGAGGTCGATCTGGCGGCATACCTCCCGCATCTCGCGATCCGGATCGGTCACGAGACGCTCGTAGGAGACAATCGCGACGCCGACGTTGGGATGCCTGGTTTTGAACTTCTCGAATTGCGAGAGATGGTCCCGCCATTGCCGTCCGAGCCGATGCGGATCGGGGTTGAATGCGCCGTTCGTCTTTTGGCTCGCAAGAATATCGAGCCCGTTTCGGAGGATGTAGACGAATCTCGCCCGCGGCCAGAGAAAGGTGTAGTCCTTGAAGTTTCCCTGGCACTTCGTCCCCCAGAATTCCGCCTTCTCGCGGATCATCTTGAATCTGGCGGTGGCGGCGACGATCTTCAACGCCTCCACGTCGTTCGACACTCGATGGTGTTTCGAGACGTAGGCTCGGAGCATCTCGCCGGTCTCCTTCGTGGTCATTCCTGTCCAGCTTGTCACCGCGGCGAACCGCATTAGATTGCGAAGCGGCGCTCGGTTGAGAGATTCGAAGGCGGTGGCTTCTTCGTAGTTGATGAGGGTCTGGCAGACGTAGGCAAACTCCTCCATGGTGAGGACGCCTTCGTCCGAAGGGACATGGAGGTACCGGGGATACGACTCGAAGGCCATGGCACCCTGAGGATGCGAGTCGAACATGCTGGCGAGCAGCGTGGTGCCCGACCGGCTCAATCCGTTGATGAAGA
>JAPKCC010000015.1 GCA_028823105.1 Phycisphaerales bacterium
CTTGTGGTCGCTGCGCGGAGAAAATGGCCTGACTCTTGGAATGGCTAAAAAGTGATTCAGCCGTCAGGTCCATCCCCAGAGGGTCGGGGAATATCTTCGGACGCTCCGTCCCCGCCCAACCGTCCCACGAGCAGGGAGCCGACGCCCCCGCCGATCACCAGAAGCAATGACAGCCCCACTTGGCCGACGGAAGGCTCGTAAGACTTCGTCGGTCGATACTTGAGTTCGATCGCTTCGGCCGCCGCCGCGGTCTCAACCACCTCGCCTCGAACCACGCTACCAACCTCCGGCAGGACCGCTTCGCGGAACGGCCAGAGCCCCGCGACCGCACCAAGCAACAGCCCAAGCAAGGCTCCGAGGGTGACATCCCGATGCCGCTTGAGTAACCAACGCATGATGTTGCTCACCAGGGAGACGCCGAGGAGCACACCGATGCCAATCGCCAACAACGGCCAGGCAGACTGGAGAATCAGGCTCAACTCGCCAACACGGATCGCCTCCTTGAAGGCGTCGATCGCGTCGAGCACCGCCACGTACTGACCAAGCACGAGCAGAAGATATCCCCCGCTGACGCCGGGAAGCACCATCGCCGTCGCGCCCGCGAATCCAGCGATGAACAAGCCTGTTAACCCGCCCTCGCCAGTCGAAGACGATGGCTGCGACTCCTGCAGAATCGCGAGGGCGACCATTGCGATGAGCGCCACCAGCGCGGCGATTCCGGCACGGCCTGGCATCGGCTTGAGCATCCGCCAGAGCGTCGGCGCACCACCGAGCGTGAGCCCGATGAAGAGGCTGTAGGCGATCCAACGATGCTCGAGAACGATGTCCCGAACCGTCCCCGCAAGCACACCGATCGCCAGAACCGCCGGCACCGCGATGCACGCCAGAAGGAGCCATGGCCGCAATTTCCGGGAGAGCATGGTGGCCGCCGCCACCGAGTCCACGAACGTCGGATAGACGCCGGCTGCCAGGAGCATGGTTCCGCCGGAGATGCCGGGGACCAGATTGGCCAGGCCCATGAGAATGCCTCCGATCATGCAACGCCCGAGCAGGAGTGGATTCAATCGAGGACAGCTGGCGGCGGTGGTCAACCTGAAGCTCCAATGGGCGATAAGAAGGGAGAGCTGGCGAGACTGATATCATGAAGGCTTCGACCATCGAGTATCGGCTTCTCGACCTCCACCGCTCGATGCGTCATGGAAAACGAATCATGAGCACACCTATTTCCCCCCAACGCATCCTCGTGACCGGCGGGGCCGGATACATCGGCTCGCACGCCTGCCTCAGACTGGTTGAAACCGGCCACACGGTGGTTGGCCTGGATGACTTCTCGCGCGGCCACCCCGGAGCCTTCCGTGCGATCGCTGCCGCCGCGGAAGATCTCCCCGGATCCTTCACCTCGATCGAGGCGTCCATTGGAGATCGCCGCACCTGCGCCGCCGCCCTCCGGGAACATCAGATCGACCTCGTGATGCACTTCGCGGCCCTGGCCTACGTTGGAGAGTCCGTCGAACAGCCATTGCGGTACTACGACAACAACACCGGAGGCGCGATCTCGCTGCTTGAAGCGATGATGGACGCGGGCGTCGGCAAGTTCGTCTTCTCGAGCACCTGCGCGACCTACGGCGAACCCGGCGCCGAGCGAATTCCCATCGCGGAAGACTGCCCCCAGGCACCCATCAACCCCTACGGCAACTCCAAATTCATGGTGGAACAGGTCCTGTTCGATCACGCGGAAGCCTGCCGCCTCGCCGAACGGCCGTTCGCCTTCGCGGCGCTTCGCTACTTCAACGTCGCCGGGAGTGATCCGGAGACGAGGATCGGCGAGGACCACCGCCCGGAAACACATCTGATTCCGATCTGTCTTGAGGTCGCCGCCGGCCGTCGGGACCAACTCATGATTTTCGGTGACGACTACGACACCGAGGACGGGACGTGCATCCGCGACTACGTGCACGTCTGTGATCTCATCGATGCTCACATCGCGGTGATGAATCGGCTCGCCCCGGGCGATACCCACACCCTCAACGTGGGCCTCGGACACGGATGGTCGGTTCGTCAAGTGCTTGAAGCCTGCCGAGCCGTCACTGGGAAAACGATTCCGGAATCGATGAGCCCGCGTCGAGCAGGTGATCCGCCGAAGCTGTTCGCGAATTCATCGATGATTCGGAATGACTTTGGATGGACGCCGCGGTTCACCGATCTCGAAGCGACGGTCGCCACCGCCTGGGCCTGGATGCAGGCCAACCCTTCGGGCTATCCGGATTGATCCAAAGCCGAGATGCGGAAGCCCTCAGAATGGAATGCTGATCAGGGCCGTCACGGCGGCGGTATCAATTCCGAGGTTGGTGGTGGTCGTCCTCGCGTTCGAGAGGTGGTACCAACCGAGTCCGACCAGAAGCCTCGCATCATGATCGAGTTCGATCGAGAATCCCACGCCCGCCTGCGGGGTGAAATTAAGCCTGCTCCCGGTTGGGCGGACCGGCTCCGTCGCATACGCCAGCCCGGCTCCGATCTCGCCGTACATCGTCCATCGTTGGTACCGAAGAAAATGCCAGCGCATCATGATGGTGAGCCCGAACAGGCCCGCGTCAGAGCCGGCATCCTGGCCGACCCAACCGAGGTCGGCTTCGACGCCGATGCTGAAGTCATCGATGGCGAACCACTCGAATCCCCCAGCGAGATAGGCCATTTTTTCGTCGGCCAGGTCACTGGCGATCATTCCCCCGATCATCCATCGCCGACTTCCGGCGGCTCCGTAGACGACGGGAGAAACCGCCGCAGTTGAACTGACGGAAGCATCGGAGTTCGATTGATCGCCCACCGCGGCGTCACCATCCTGCATCAGAATCGCAAGAACATCGGTCTCCGGAGAGGCCGCGTGCAGCATGCCGGGTTCGAGGGCCATCGCAATCACGCCGAGGAGGACGGTGGCATGGCGGAGGGCGAGTCTTGCGATCATGAGAACTCCGTGGATGGATTCCGACTCGGATCGTCGGACGACCCTGTGAACGGTACGAGATCGATCACCGAGATGTCGTCGCTTGGCCGCCACTCGACCATTGAAGATTTGGCCGCAATGCTCTGGAATGACCGGCCGGCGGATCCGGAGGTCGGTCATCCAAAAAAAATCCGCCCGGTCGCTCCGACACGACCGAACGGGTTCGTCAACCATGTTGCCATGGTCACGAAGAAGATCTGGATTGGCAGGGCCGATTGGAGCCCTGCATGGCTTGCTCTTGAATCCTCGCCTGACTCCGCGACTTGGGAGTCCATTGAATCCTGATGGCCCCCGATGGCCCCTAAATCATCGCACATGGCTCCAAACCTCGCCAAAATCGCGGTGCATGCGATTGGGGCGGCGTTTTCTCGGCAGAACGGAGCACGTTCGGCTCTTTTTACCGCATGTTGCCGCATGTTGCCGCATGATCGCCCAAGCAGGCAATATTTGCCGATGCCTAAAGGCTCGTTCTCGCTTCAAATTACCGGCCTATCCTGTACCGTCTGTCGTCGAGCTTCGAATCAGACGGATTTCCGCGTTCGAATGACGACATAAGCACAGTATCGTCACCAGTGGGCATTGGTCAACGCCTCTGCGGCACCTTCTCCGAGGAAAATGTAAATCACTGCTACATATGATCTTACGAGCGACCGTGAGCCTTCGGGGATGATCCGAGTCTCCATCGCAGCCATCCTCCGCCCATCATCGGACCGCGATGACGGAACGCCTTGCGTCCTCGCTGCATGGCGGCCGATCGATGCCATTCGAGGCGGGGTTTGGGAACTTCCTGGCGGGAAGATCGATGCTGGCGAATCTGCGGCGGACGCCGCGCAGCGCGAAGTCCATGAAGAACTGCAGATCGACATTGTTCCGCGTGAATCACTTGGTGTCGCGGAGGACATCGATGAGAAGCAAACGAGAGAGCGGCATGTGCATGTCGAAGTCGTACTCGCAGACCTCAAGGGTGATGAGCCGAAAGACTCCGATCGCCTCTGGCAGTGGATTCCAATCGCGCGACTCCATGAGTACGAGTGGCCTCGCGCCAATGGCGAACTGAACCGACTTCTCCAGGCCAGGTTCGGCGTCGAACAGGAATCCTGATTCGATCAACGATGAATCGCTCGAATGAACGGGCGATCAGTGTTACCCTCAAGTCGATACGTCTCCCCCGTTTTCTCGACCACCCCCAGCAACATCTGGATCTCGAGCACATGCCAGAAGACTCGTCTCCACCTTCCGGGCCATCTGGATCATCGCCAAAGAGCGACGTCTCTCGTCGCCTCTTCCTGCAGACGATCGGAATCTCCGCCGCCACGGTTGCTGCCGAGCGACAAGCGGCGAACGCTGATGCCGTCATGAAGCCCGGAGGGGCGACCATCATCGGCCCGATGCCAGCGAGGACCTCGCTTCAGGTCAACGGTCGCCAACTCGACTTCATCGCCGAGCCGGCCACGACCCTTCTCGAGGCACTCCGGGAGCGATGCGACATCACGGGCCCCAAGGAAGTGTGCGACCGAGCCGCATGCGGAGGATGCACCGTGCTGCTCGATGAACGACCGGTGGCAAGCTGCATGATGCTCGCACTGGATGCGACCGACCGGAAGATCACGACGGTGGAAGGCATCGGCACGATCGACGCTCCCGATCCGCTTCAAGAGGCGATGGCGGAGTTCGACGCCATGCAGTGCGGCTTCTGCACGCCGGGAGTGGTCACCTCGGCCAAGGCGCTCCTGGTACGAAACCCTCGACCGACCCTCCATGAAATTCGTGCGGCGTTATCCGGGAATCTCTGCCGTTGCGGCGCCTACCCGAACATCTTCAACGCGGTGCTGGTGGCCAGCGGACAGGATCCGGTCGCCGAGCCGACCGATCGTGGCCGCACCACTTCGGGAGGACACGCATGAGCCACCAACCACGAGCTCTTCGAGCGATCAATGCAGGCCAGTCGGTCGCGGATCACGCCACCCGACTTGAAGGCCTCGAGAAGGCGACCGGCGCCGCTCGCTTCGGACGAGACCAAATCAAGAAGGACATGCTCTGGGTGCGGTTGATTCGCTGCCCTTGGGGACGCGCCTCGCTCGATTCACTCGATCGCGATGCCGCGCTCGCCACCCCGGGCGTTGTCGAGGTCGTGGTATCCGGAGACGCCGGCGAATACCACGGTGACTCCATCGGATACCTCGTGGCCCGGAACAGACGCGGGCTGGAGCGCGGCCTCCAGGCGCTGGATGCGAAGTGGACCCGTCTGGACTGCAAGACCGGAATCCTTGACGATCAAGAGGCTCGAGCACCGATCGGGGATCCGTCCAAAGAGGCTGCCAAGGCGATCGACGCTGCCGATTTTTCTTTCGAAGCCAGTTACTCCACACCGGTCCAGACGCACTCCTCGCTCGAGACGCACGGTCTGATGATCGAACCGGATGGTGAGAATTCGATCGTGCACGCATCCACCCAGGGCACCTTCGTCGTCGCCGACCAGATCGGTCGCTTCCTTGGCAAACGACGATCGAAAATCGTCATCAATTGCGAGCACGTCGGCGGCGGTTTCGGATCCAAGTTCCAGATCGGCAAGGAGGGTGCGGCCGGTGGACTTGCCGCCAAAACTTCCGGCGAGGCCGTCTACTCCTTCTGTGATCGAGAAGAGGAGCATCTGGATACCGGGAATCGTCCTTCGCTTCTTTGCAAGGTCCGCCTTGGCCACGATGCCGACGGAACCATTCGCGGCGCTCGGTTCGAGACGTTCGGCGGAACCGGAGTCTCACGCCGCGGCGGTGGCGCCCGAGTTCCCAGCGGACGATTTGAATTCGGAACCCTTGATGCCCGAAACCACCGGGATGTTCAGTTCAATGCCGGAGGCCCCCGCGCGATGCGGGCCCCCGGATGCCCACAGGGCGCCTTCGTCGAAGAGCTCCTGATCGACGAGATCGCTCATCGGTGCGGACTGGACCCACTCGACCTTCGACGTCGCCTCGACGACTCCGAACGCCGCCATCAGATGTACGACGTCGCCGCGGATCTCATCGGCTGGGAGAATCGATCCGATACCGGGTCGCAGTCCGGCACCATGCGAACCGGATACGGCATCGGAACCTGCGACTGGGGCAAGGGGCGAGCGCCCGCCAAGATCGAGGTCGTCGTCCACCCTGACGGACACCTCGAAGTGAGGACGGGTACGCAGGACATCGGAACCGGACAACGCACGGCAATGGGCGCCCTCGTGGCCGCACGCATCGGCGTACCCCTCGCGAACATCTCGGTGGCGATCGGCAATTCGAGGCTCCCCGCCGGCCCGGCCTCGGGCGGCTCGGTCTGCACGCCGAGTACGGCACCCGCCGCGATGGCCGCCGCGGACCTCGCACGCGAACGCATCCTGTCGGGCGTCGCAGAACGTGAGAAGCTCGACGCCACGCAACTGACCATCGACGACGGCGTGATCATGGAGGGCGGACGAAAGGTCGTTCGCTGGGAAGACGCCTGCCGCAGGCTTTCCGAACCCGTCTCGGTGACCGGAGAGTTCGACGGACGGGCGAGCGCGTACTGGGGCGAAGGATCTTCCGAAGGCGTTCAGGCGGCTCGCGTCGAAGTCGACTGCGAGACCGGTCAAGTCTTCGTCCGCGACGTGATCGCCATTCAGTCCTGCGGGCTCCCCCTGGTCCGCAAGACTGCCGAGAGCCAGATCATGGGCGGTGTCATTCAAGGGACGAGTTACGCCCTGTTCGAAGAGCAGGTTCTCGATCCGGGCACGGGGGCGGTGTTGAACGCGAACCTCGAGAGCTACAAGATCCTGGGATCCGAGGACTGCCCTCGGATCGTCCCGGTGCTTTGGCGAGATGATCAGACCGGCGTCCGGGCGCTCGGAGAACCCCCGGTGATCCCCACTGCGGCGGCGATCGCGAATGCGGTCTTCAATGCGATCGGACGTCCGGTACGGGATCTCCCACTTCGACCGGACCGAGTACTCGCGGCGCTCGCCGAACCGATGGCGGAGCGTGTGGTGGCCGTCGCACCCAGAACCACCGACCGGGAGACTCGGGCATGAATCCCTTCGCCTACACCAGCCCCAAAACCACCACCGACGCTTCCGCACTGGCCGGACCCAACGGTGACTTCGCGTTGCCGGTCCTCAAGAGCGGCGGCATGGATCTTCTCGACCGCATGAAGGAGGGCCTCGAACAGCCCGATCTCATCATCGATCTCACCCGCATCGAAGATCCGGCACTCGACACACTCGACGCAGGCCGCATCGGCGGACGAGTCACCCTTGCGATGGTCGCGGAGTCGGAGGCACTCCGGAAGTCTGCGCCGATCCTCGGAGCCGCGTCGGGCAGCGCGGCCACACCCCAAGTTCGCAACGTCGCAACCGTCGCCGGAAATCTGCTGCAGGAGACCCGCTGCTGGTACTGGCGGATGTCCCAGTTCGATTGCCTCCGGAAGAACGGCGATGACTGTCCGGCCCGAGAAGGCGATCACCGATTCCACGTGATCTTCCAGAACGGACCATGCCTCATGGTCCACCCCTCGAACCTTGCTCCGGCACTCTTCGTGCTCGACGGCGAGGTAGAGGTCGTTGGAGGTGATCGAACCCGGATTCCGATCCGAGATCTCTACCCCGACCCCGCCGTCGACTGGCGTTCGGCCAGCGTGCTCTCACCGACCGAAATCATCACCGGCGTTCGTTTCAAGTCGGCGCCAAATTCAGCCTTCATCGCGTTGAAACAGAAGCAGTCCTTCGACTGGCCGATGGTCTCCGGATATGCCGTCCTGGAACTCGACGGGGACGTGATCACATCCGCACGGACCTGTGCCGGCGCCGTGGCGCCTCGACCCCATCCGCTACCGCAGGTCGATGACGCGCTCGCAGGGGTTTCGATCGACGACGAAGTTCGCATTCGCGCCGCGTGCGCCCGCTCGGTCGATGGGGCTGATCCCCTTCCCGGAACGGCGTACAAGACAACCCTGCTCCCGGTCGCCATTCGACGGGCGGTGGCCGCCGCCACAAACCCCGCCGGCGTGGATCGAGGAGGTGACGCATGAGCGATGCACCCACGGACGACCCCATCCGGCTGAACCTGATCGAGACCTGCGTGAACCTTCGGCACAAAAACATGTATGTGATGACCGAACACATGCACCGAGGCCTCGTCGATGATTCGAGCACCACGCGATGTTTCTGGTGCGTGCTGAGCCAGGACGAGCTCGGACCGGATCGAAACGGCGTGACCCCCGACTCCTGCAGCGGCGGCCGCGGCTGTTTCGAATCCGCGTGACCACACCAGACCAGCATGGCGCCATGAACGGCATGAACGGCATGAATGGCATGATCGGCGTGCTTCTGGCCGGAGGCCGATCCGCCCGCATGGGACGATGCAAGCAGGCGCTCCCCTGGATTCGAGACGGCCACTCGACCACGGTGGTGGCGGCGGCTCACGACACCATCTCCCCCCACGTCGGCTCGGTGTTCATCACGGTCGGACTCCACGCCCCTGCCATCCGAAAATCGCTCGGCGAACGTGCGGCGACCTTCCTCGACGTCGATCCCGAAGGGTCAATGCTCGACTCCGCTCGCGCCGGCATCGAGGCGGCGCTCGCCGCGGACGCGTCCCGGATCATCCTTCATCTCTCGGATCACCCCGCCGTGCGCCAAAGCACCATCGAGCGACTGCTCGATGGTGATGCGGCGTCATTTGATTTCGTGCACCCTCGATGCGAAGGCCGTGGCGGACACCCCATCGTGCTCTCTTCGAGCCTGGCCGTTCGGATCCTCGACGAACCACTTGCCGACGGCCTTCGATCCGCTCGGGACCTTCCGAATGTCCGCGTCCGCGTGGTCGAGGTCGACGATCCGGGCGTCCACCTGGATCTCGATACGCCCGACGCATGGGGCGCGGGCCTGCGATCGATCTGATACATCAGAGACACATGGGGCGAATGAGCATTCGATCACGCACAATCACTCACCCATGACGTGGCTCAGTCACACAGCGCCGCAATCTGGCGGCGTAGTCTCGGGCGGGTCTCGGTCAGGAACCGGTCCATCACCCGTTGCTGGTTCGGATCGTCCATCGAGACGTCGAATGGATTGGAGTCTTCGAGCCACGATGTCGCCTTGCGGAGCCGAGCGCACTGCTCGGGCGTCGGTTCGATTCCCTCTCCGGGCCGCGATAGGTCGGTGAGTCCCCACCCGAAGGAATCGATGGTGGCAAGCGTCGCGATCAGACCACGCTTCGATCCGTCGTACCCGTGCGCAATTCGCGGAAGATTCGCCATCACCGTGATGACTTCCATGGCTCGCTCTTGATCCTCTTCGATCAGCGCCAATCGCAGGTCGGCCCAGAGCGTCTTGCCGATGCCGCGGATCGCCTGAGTCCGAATGGCGACGTCCTTCGGCGGAACCCCCCAGTCGCCGTTCAGTTCGGTCAACGGCATGTTGAACTTGCGGAGATCCCTCAGCAGGACAACAATCCCTTCGTCGCCGGGCATGCGCGGCGATTGTCGGGAGTCGAGCCACATATCGAAACTCGAACGGATGACCGAGTTCGCGGCGACGAACTGTGAGTTGCCGTCTTTCGGCCAGCGATTCAGCGCGTCAGCCCAGACCAGCCCTCCAGCGACGGACCCGCCCTGCGCCGCCGAGCCGGTGCCTGCCACCCCCGAGCCGGCCCCCGCGATGATCCGAGTCGAACCGTCATCTCCGCACCCGAACGCAAAGAGGGTGAAGGACGTCAGAATGCCGATGAAAATGTGCTGAATGATGCGCATGCGTCTATTGCAACCGCCCCGGAGCATGCTGTAAAGCGCCGAGTCTTCAACCGCCGATGCTGCTCATCGCCCGGCCACCCCTGAGACCATGGACGTCCGGCTTCATGGCCGTGCATCTCGTGAATGCCTCGAGGAACGCCCGATCGTCCACGATCTCCGAATCATCGGATCCCGTGCGAAGAATCGGCATCAGGTCGACCTCTCCGCCGTCGAACAAGCAGCTCCGCAAGATGCCCGACGAGGTCAATCGAAGACGATTGCACGTCTCGCAGAAAGGTCGGCTCATCGCATGGATCAGGCCGATGCGACCACGTCCACCAGGCATCGCCAGGAGGCGGGCGGGACCAACGCCGGGATCGGCCGAAGCATCTAACGGGTCAAGGGGACCGTGAACCGCCTCAATGCTCGAAGTCACTTCATCAGCGGTGACCAGATACTGGTCCGGATCGCCGTCGGCAAGCACGCTCGAACCGAGCGGCATGAACTCGATGAACCGGACCGTCCAGTCTCGCTCGCGAGCAAGGCCGGCGAAGTCGGCGACCTCGTCATCATTGACACCTCGCATCACCACGACGTTCAACTTGACGGTTCCGAAGATCTCTGCGGTCGCCTCAAGGCCTTTCTGGAACACATCGAACCGTCCACCACCCGTGATGTCGCGATAGCGATCAGGTCGGAGGCTGTCGACCGAGAGCGTCACGCGATCAACGCCCGCCTCCTTCAACGAAGCCGCCAACCGAGGCATCTGAAGCCCGTTGGAGGTCATCGAGATGTCAGAGGAACCGAGCGCCCGGATGCGCTGAATGATCTCGAGCAGATCTCCACGCACCGTGGGTTCACCACCGGTAATCTTGAAATGACGCACCCCCAGCCGATGGGCGAAGCCTGAGATCTTGGCCAGGTCCACCGGGGTCAGCAGATCGTCCTTGGGTTGAAAGGAGACGCCGCCCTTGGGCATGCAGTAGCCGCATCGAAGATTGCAGCGATCCGTGACCGAGATTCGAAGCATCCGCACCGATTCGAGCGAACGAGGCCCAGTGGCGTAGACCGGACGCGAAGGACCGGTCTGCAGGACATTCAGCGGGATTCTTCGGTCAATGGTCGTCACGCCCTGATGGTACCCCGTCGCGGAACTCGACGACCTCACAGTCTTCCTGCGACCCGGACTCAGGCCGACTCAGACGGTCCCGGAAACCGGCTCGATCGAGGGATCCTGCCCGGGAACGGAGGCTTCCGGGAACGCTGGTTCAGCGACCGGGACCGGTGCTGGTGCACCCTCGACCGGGACGCCGGGACGCCCCGTTCCGTCCTCCGCTTCGACCTCCTCGGCCAGATCAGCCGACGTCACGGGCTTCGCATCCGCCGCCCGTTTCGCATCCGCCGCCGCCAGTTGATCACGGGCGGTCTCGGCGCGAAGAAGAACCCGATCAGGGTCGTCATTCTCGACCACGAGGTCGAAGTGCCAGACGGTCCGGCTCTCGAAATCAGCGGGCACGAGTTCGGCGATCAGATCCGGCCCCGGAAAATCCCAGATCGGAACACTGGCCGATCGCCCGGTGGTCACCGGTTCGAAACCGGCCTTCTCGACCCGAACGTCATATTTGCCGTAGTGAAGAATCTCGATTTCGAGTGGGGTCGAGCCCACCTCTCGATCATTCATCCAGACCAGGGCCCCTTCCGGCGCGGAGGTGATCTGGACCACCCGTCGAACGCAACCGGATGCCGCCAACGCCGTCACGACGAGAACGGGAATCATCCAGAAGGCGGGAATGTTCGGTCGATTTCGAGTCATCAAGGTTGGTTGTAGCCGGGGCCCGGTCTCCCCGCAACCTCAGTTCCGACGTTACCTGTTCATCCTCCGGTACCATTCGTACACCATGGCACTGCTTGAGGTTCAAGATCTTCAGAAGACCTACGGAGGACGTCGCGTCGTCGACGGCGTGAGCTTCACCGTGGACGCTGGCGAGATCGTCGGTCTCCTGGGAAGGAACGGTGCCGGAAAGACCACCTCCTTCCGCATGACCATCGGCATGCTGACCCCGGAGAAGGGCCAGGTCATGTTCGACGGCCGAGATGTCACCTTCGAGCCCATGTACAAGCATGCCAAGGCGGGAATTGGATACCTGAGCCAGGAACCGAGCGTCTTTCAGAAACTCACCGTCGAACAGAACGTGATGGCGATCCTTGAGACGCGTGGCCTCGACCGCGGAGCACGGGTACGTCGCTGTGATGAATTGCTCGAGCAATTCGGGCTTCAGCACAAGAGGAAGCAACAGGCCCGAACCTGCTCCGGTGGTGAGCGACGCCGACTCGAAATCGCGCGATCACTCGTTACCCGTCCGCGCCTGATGCTGTTGGACGAACCCTTCGCCGCAGTCGATCCTCACACCGTCGAGGAACTGCAAGCCGAAGTTCGCAAGCTCGCCGCCGAGGGAATCGCGATGCTGGTCACCGACCACAATGTCCAGCAGACGATGCGGATCTGCGACCGCGCCTACATCATTCACGAGGGTAAGAACCTTCGAGACGGTGATCCGAAAACGATCATCAACGACCCCGTGGTCAAGGAAGCGTATCTCGCCAGCACCTTCCGGGGCGATGAGTTCGATTGATCCCGATCGTCCGAATCAGGTAATGAAACGAATCACCAGCGGATAGCGGAAGTACTCGTTGTGTCCCGCGGCGATCGCCCCGCGAATCGAGTTCACGAGGAACACCGGCACCCACACGATCAGTCCCGCCCACCCGATGATCGGAATGACCACAAGCAGAAGCAAGGTCAGCAGGACGTTCATCAACTCCCGGCCCTGATCATCGACGAACGGAGACCGCTCCTTGCGAAGGCTCCAGAAGACGACGATCCCGATCCACAGCAGAGGAAGGGTTCCGGTCACCAGACCGATGAACGGCCAGAGATGACAGGCCACGAGCCCGAGTCGATTCGTCTCAGATTCTTCGGCGGCTTGAAGTCGACCAGGGCGACCAGAGGTCGGATGTGAGGGGCGACCTTCAGACTGCATCGAGTGGATTCCTTGCATGAGATCTTCTTGGGAGGTCACGACCGGGGATTTCAGCCGCTCGGACTCAAGATCCGGTCGAGGACCGCGGAATTCATACGTCCGAGCTCTCCGTGCCCGCTGGTGGTACCACTCGCATGACCGAGATACGTTCGATCCGGGTCGGTCCCGCCTCCAGAACCTCGAATCGAATGCCCGCCGCCTCCACGACTTCGCCGACGATCGGAACCCGACCCAGCCGTTCAAGTATGAAACCAGCGACGGTGTCGAAATCATCGTCCTCGGGAATCTCCGTCTCCAAGAGCTCATTCAAGTCGTAGATCTGGAAGCGGGCATCCATCTCCCAACGATCGTCATCCACACGAGCGATCGCCGGAGGAAGTTCCTCGTCGGTATCGTGTTCGTCCTGGATCTCGCCGACGATTTCCTCAAGCACGTCCTCAATCGTCACCAGTCCACTGGTGCCGCCGTACTCGTCGACCACGATCGCCATGTGGACCTCGCTCCGCTGAAAATCGCGAAGGAGATCTTGCACCGGCTTGGTCTCTGGCACGCGAATCGGTTGCCGGAGAAGTCGATCGAGCCGAAAATCCTCCACCTCGGTTCCAAGGTACGGGACGAGATCCTTGACGTAGAGAATGCCCCGGATGTCGTCGAGATTCTCCATGAACACCGGAATGCGGGAGTGCCCCGCCTCGATGATGATGGTGCGGATGTCGGAAAGATTGTCGGTCGACTGGATCCCCTCGATCTCGGTGCGCGGCGTCATCACGGTGCCCACCTCGGTGCTGGTGAAGTCCACCAGATTCTCAAGCATCTCCGCGGCGGATTCATCAAGTTCGCCGCCGAGCGTGGTGTCCTCGATCGACCGCCGGAGCCGTTCCCCAGCTTCGTCCTCCCGTAGGTTCGCGCCGCTCAGCCGTCGAATCGCTTCATCCATGACCGCGGTCACCGCGGCGAGCGGGCCGAGGAGAAGATCGAGAAACCGCAGGATCGGAAGTGCCCTCATGATGAGGGACGTCCCGAGGTAGCTCGCCATCGCGCCGGCCACCACGCTCATGGAGATCCAGAGCGTGAAGACCGAGGCCAATCCGGCCAACCATAATTCCCAGGGATCGGCAAGCCGATCTGCATCTCCGCTGAGGAAGAGTTCCACGAAGATCACCGTGACCGCGACGCTCAGCATCGTTCGAACGAAGGCGAATTCCGTGACCAGATGGAGTCGTCGTCGAAAAAGCCACTCGACCCGCGGTTCCTCGGCATCTAGGTCGGATCTGCCCGTTCGACGTCGGCGCCAGCCCTCCAGTTCACTCCGACTCGGATCCTGCAAGGCGAGTCGAAGCGAACTGCACCACGTGCCGACCAGCGTGCACACGACCAGACCGAGGATCAAAAGGCTGATCATTGAGAATCCCCCTCACTCGACGGCGTTCGGAAGATCGCCCCGACCCCGATCTTCGTGAGCAGTCGATCCTCTTCTGCATGCATCAAGGTGTGCGCTTCGGGCTCGTGATCGTCATGCCCGATCGCATGCATGAGCCCGTGGACTCCGTAGAGGAGCAGTTCCCGCGAAAGATCGTGAGCGAGCTCTGAGCACCGACGGCCCGCCTCATCGCTGCAGGCCAGCAGATCGATCTCGATTCCGGCTTCAGTCTCGGTCACGAAGGTCAGCACGTCAGTCGTGCCTTCGACGCCGCTGAACCGTTGATGTGCGACCTTCATCTCCGGATCTCCGACGATCCGCACCGAACATCGGACGATCCGACGATCGATCTCCGCTTCGACCAACCCTACCACTGACTCGAGTCGATCCCGGATCCAGGCTGCCTCTTCCACGCCGACCCCGGGCGTCGCGATATCGATCGTGACCCCGGAAGTGCTCGCGCATCCGTCGGATGTCCCCGGTTGCGGACCAGGTTCCGAGGAACTCGCGTCGCAGGCCTGTTCGGTTGCCGGGTTTCCAGATGAGTCGCCGTCAGCGTTCATGAAATCATCAACCTCCCGCGGTGATGGTGACGGGGATGAACTGGGGTTTCACCCTTGCTTCGAACTCGCCACGATACTTGTTCACGATGGTTCGAACGGCCCAGTTGTTGCCGTCAGCGAGCCCGCAGATCGTGGTACCGGGAGTGAGCCCCATGGAGCCCGCGACCTCGAGCAAGAGATCCAGGTCCTTGGTCGTCCCGGCGCCACGTTCGATACGCATCAGGAGTTTGAGGATCCATCCCGATCCCTCACGACATGGGGTGCACTGACCGCAGGATTCGTTCTTGAAAAATCGGGAGATGTTCCTCGCCACCGCGACCATGTCAGTGTCTTCGTCGAAGATCGTCGGGCAAGCGGTTCCCAGTCCGAGCACATCGAATCGACCGATGTCAAAGTCCATCGGGGCGTCGAACTGGTCCGGACCGAGTACCCCCATCGACACGCCGCCCGCGATGGCGCCCTTGAACTTCTTGCCGTGGCGCATGCCTCCGCAGTGCGTCTCGACGAGTTCCCGGAGCGGAATCCCCAGATCGCACTCGTAGACGCCCGGCCGCTCAACATGACCGGAGACGCCCATCAACTTGGTTCCATAGCTCGGTGAACCGCCAGTGGTGCTCTCGCAACCATGACCCTTCCACCATTCGACGCCGTGCTCGATGATCGGAACCACAGCAGCCAGCGTCTCAACGTTGTTCACGATGGTCGGGCGCCCGAAGAGCCCCTTCACCGCGGGGAAGGGAGGCTTGATTCGAGGCCAGCCCCGTTTTCCTTCGACGGCTTCGAGCAGCCCGGTCTCCTCGCCACAGATGTATGCACCCGCGCCGCGATGGAGATAGCACTCGACCTTGAAGTCTGACTTGCCCTTGAGCAGCCCCTGCTTGCCGAAGATCCCATGGGCGTACGCCTCTTCGATCGCCCGCTGCATCACCTTGGCCTGATGGTGATACTCGCCGCGAATGAAGAAGTACGCCGTGTCCAGTTGACACGCGTAGCAGGCGATCGCGATTCCTTCGAGCACGAGGTGCGGATCAAAGTCGCAGAGCAGTCGATCCTTGAACGTCCCGGGCTCGGCTTCATCGCAGTTGATCGCCAGATACCGGCGACCGCCATCGGGATCGGGAAGGAACGACCACTTCAATCCGGCGGGGAATCCGGCGCCGCCGCGTCCACGAAGGATGGCGGCCTTGACCTCGTCGACGATCTCCGCCGGCTTGCTCGCCAGCGCCTTCTCGAGGCTCTGGTAACCGCCGGTTCGGACGTATTCGCCAAGGTCGATGGTCCGACGGTCCTTGGGATCACCCCAGGGCGCGGTCGGGATTCGCTTCGTAAGAACTGGCTCGTTGATGGGCATCTTGATGGGGCCTTGCGTGCGGTTCGGGTGTCAACTGGGGATTCGCGCGTTCAAACGGTTGGATTCAGGGACTCGGAGGTGGCTCGTCGGTATCGGGTTTCGGCGGATTCCGAAGCTCGACCTCTTCGATGGTGGTTCGTCGAAGAACCACGTCGCCGCGATCCTCCGTCTCGACGGAACGACCGACCTCCTTGACCTGCGGGGCCGTCGGATCGGTCTTGATTCCCTTGACGACATGCCCGACGAACTCGCCGAGCGAACGCATGATTGATTTCGAATCGGAGCCGGTCATCTGGTCGTCAATGCTCCGTAGAACCACCCGCCTGTCGCGCCTCGGCGATCAGACGATCAATGGTCAGGATGTCGAGCCCCTCGTGGAGCGTCTCGTTGAAGAGCGCCACCGGGGCGGTGTCGCAGGAACCGAGGCACTCCATCGCGAGGAGGGTGAAGATTCCGTCCTCGGTGGTCTCATGCGGTTCAATTCCCAGCTCATTGCGGACATGGTCGAGCAACTTCTGATGCCCGCAGATCTCGCAGGCGATCGACTGGCAGATGCCGATCACGCACTTCCCCACCGGCTCCGTCGTGTACTCCTCATAGAAGCTGACGGTGTCGAGCACTTCCGCCGGCGGAAGTCCGAGGAAGGCGGCGATCTCGATCATCGCCTGGTACGAGACATGGCGATACTCGTGCTGCACGTCGTGCAGAATCGGCATCAGGGAGCCGTGTTTTGTCTCGTAACGCGGAAGCGTGTCCGACGTCCAACGAGCCTTCATGGCCTCGGTGCACCAGGGCTCGTCTCGACGGGCGATCTTGGCGTTTCCGGAATCGACGACCTTCCAGGACATCGTGTGGTCTCGCGTTGGCCGGGTGGTGATCCGGCGAAGGAAAGGAAAAAATCAGCGGTCGAGTTCGGCCGCGATGATGTTGAGAGAACCGAGCACGGCAACCACGTCGCTGATCAAATGGCCTTCGATCAGCTTGGGGAACACCGAGTAGTTGATGAACGATGGCGGTCGGGTGCGGACGCGGGTCGGGTACTTGGTCCCATTGGCGACAATGTAGTAGCCAAGTTCGCCGTTCGGGCTCTCGACGGCGCCGTAGAGCTCGCCGACCGGAGCGTCGATGCCTCGGTTGTGCATCAGAAGCTCGAAGAGCTGGATGGTGCCTTCGATCGAACCGTAGACCTCGCCCTTCTTAGGGATGCTGAGCTTGGAATCAGCGAGGGTGTCGATGGGTCCGCTGGGAATCTTGTCGATCAACTGGTCGATGATCGACACGGACTGGTGGAGTTCCTCCAGCCGGACGAGGTATCGAGACAGCGAATCGCCGTCGGTCGAGATCGGAACGTTGAATTTGACGGCCTCGGCGCCTTCGCCGTCCCAGTTGTCCTCATAGCAGAGGTACGGCTCGGACTTGCGGATGTCGCGGGTGATACCGCTCGCCCGCGCCACCGGACCGGAGAGACTCCAAGCGATTGCGTCCTCACGACTGATCGTGCCGACCCCCTTCAGGCGGTCTACGAAGATCCGATTCCGGTTCAGGCAGGACTCGAGATCCTTCTGCGCGTTCGGAAGACGCTTGTGGATGAAGTCCTTGACCATCCGCTTGAAGACTTCATCGTCGTCGACATCTCGCCAGGCGCCGCCGAGCCGGGTCCAATCCGGATGGAACCGCTGCCCCGAGAGATACTCGACGATGTCGTAGATGAACTCTCGTTCGTTGAAGCCGTAGAGGAATCCGGTAAACGCACCGAGGTCCAGTGCGGCAGCGCCGATTGAAAGCAGGTGATCCTGAATCCGCGCGAGTTCGGCCATGATCGTTCGAATGACTTTGCATCGCGGCGTCACATCGATGTCGAAGAGCCGCTCGCAGATGGTGTGCCACGCGATGTCGTTGCCGATCGGCGAAACGTAGTTCATCCGGCTCACGGTGCAGACGTACTGGTTGTAGTCGTGGTGCTCGCCGAGCTTCTCGAAACCGGAATGGAGGTAGCCGATGTGCGGCGTACAGCGAGCGATCCGCTCACCGTCGAGTTCGAGCACCAGCCGGAGTTGGGTGTGCGTCGCCGGGTGCTGAGGACCGAAGTTGAGCACCCACCGGTCGGGGGAGCTCACATGGTCCTTGAGGTAGTCGGTGTTCTCGACGTCGAGGCCGTAGACCTCGTCAGGCTTCATCGTATAGGGCATGGATCGGGCCCGAAAAGGACGAGGCCGCAAATGCGGCCCCGGAGAGGGGTTCAAGAGAGACGATCAGTATAGAACCCCGGGCAGATCCGGCTCGGTCTTCGGGCCGGTTTCAGCCATGAAGTCGACCGGGAATCGATGAATTTCCAAAAGTCGCCCTCGGAAGTCCGCCTCACACCACCGAAATTCGCGGCCAGAGCCCGGGACGTCGCCATCAAGCCCTGAAGACGGCTCCAAGTTTCTTTCCGAGCAGCAGGCTGGCGCCAGCCAACGTGCATGCCAGAAGAAGCATCGCCCAAGTGCCCATCGCGGAGGCGATGCCAGGTCCGTCGCCGAGCCGCTCGAACAGGACGTAGATGGCCTTGGTGATCGGATAGTCCGCCTCTCGTTGGGCCAGGATGAGACTGTCGCTGACTTCCAACATCGAGAAACTGAAGGCCAGAAGAGCGCCAGCGACCAGATTCGCCGCCACCAATGGAAGCACCACCCGGCGGAGGACCGTCACCTTGCCCGCACCCAGCCCATGGGCGGCCTCTTCGAGATCAACCGGCGTCTGCTCCAGTCCAGCCACCGTCGCTCGGACCACGTACGGCAGGCGACGAACGGCGTAGGCGACGATCAGAATCGGAATCGGATTGGGATCGGCACCGAGCACGTTGGCGGCCCAGCCGAGCGGTCCATCATTGAGACTCAAGAAGGTCCCTTGTGGAAGCACAGGCGAGAGCACGAATGCGAGCCAGCCGGGCATCGGTCCTTGGAATGGCCATTCGAGGGTCATCGCGACGTATCCGAAGGCCATCACCAATCCCGGTACCGCCAGCGGGAGCATGCAGAGTGCGTCGAGAACCGCTCGGCCACGGATCTTCGTCCGAACGATCAGTCGGGCCGCGATCACCCCGATGACCAGATCGGCGATCACCGCAACCGCGGCGAGGAAGAGGCTGATCCGAATCGACCCGATCGCCAGAGGGTGCGACAGGGCTTCGGTGTAGTTGTGCAAGGTGAACGCTCGCGGCAGGATCGACTGATACCACTGCCCTTCGACCGACAGGCTCGCGAGGATCACCCCGACGTGCGGCATCGACGCGATTCCGATCACCGTGGCGAAGAGCAACGCCGCCAGAATGCCCGCCACTGGCCCAAGTCGGACCGAGGAATCCCCCCGCGAGGCCTTGGCACTCGCGGCGACGCCCTTGACGCCCGGGAGCACTCGGCCGAGCACGTAGAAGAGCGTCGCGGTCGACAACATCACCACAGTCAGGGCGAATGGTTCGGCGCTCGTCTCCATCTGCTTCAGGCCGTCGAAGATCTGAACCGGCGTGACCTGCCGAAACTCGAACATCAGGGGCGTGCCCAGTTCGGTGAAGCTCCAGATAAACGTGATGGTGCATCCGGCGAACAACCCCGGCCGCACCAGCGGCAGGGTGACCCTTCGGAATCTCATCCAAGCACCCGCTCCGGAATCTCGCGCCGCCTCGTCGAGCGCCGGGTCGAGGTTCGCCAGCGCTGCGAGAAGATTTAGATAGATGATCGGATAGAGGTGCAGCGCCTCCACCAGAATGACGCCGAACAACCCGCCGTCGCCGAGCAGGTCCAACGGCGCGTCGATCAGGCCGAGATCGGAGAGCAGCGCATTCAGGGATCCCGATCGGCCGAGCAGATGACGGACGCCAATGGCACCCACAAAGGGCGGGAGGATCAGCGGAATCAGCACGAGGGCGCCGAAGAGCGTCTTCCCGGGGAATTCGTGGCGGGCGGCCACCATGGCCAGCGGCATCGAGATGACGATCGAGAGAAACGTCGTCACCGTGGCGATGGTCAGGGCGTTAAAGAGCCCCCAACGAAGATTCTCATCTCGGAAGACGTCAAGGACGTGGTAGAGCGTGTACCCGCCATCCACGGACATGAAACCACCTCGAACCGTCAGCCAGATCGGATAGATCAGGACGACGCCGAGCAGCGCGAAGATGCCGTAGAGCGTCAGGTATTTTCCAGGCGAGGAATTCCGCATCCGGGGGAAAGTCTACCCCGGTTCGGGGCCCGATTCCGGCCGCCCGAATTCCGCACCCTTCGAGAGCCGCGTCATGACCACCCTCAGCCGGTCCATGCGGCCAGCATCACCCCGATGTCTCCCCCACCGACCTCGCCGCTGCCATCGAGGTCGGCGTACGGATCGGAGGTCCCCCAGAGGGAGAGGAGAATGCCGAAATCTGCGCCGTTTACCTGGCCGTCGTGGTTCAGGTCCGCCGGAACGAACGCTGCCGCCTCCGGGATCAACCAGGCGATCGCCGCCCGGGTCGACACGGAATTTCCATCGACGCGATTCAATCGAACAGCATATTCACCCGCCGCGAGGCCTCGAACATGGATGAGTTCGACGCTGTCGACGCCGCTGTCGCTCCGCACATTGCCAGACTCAAAGATCTCCGCGGCAGCGCCCACCAGCGGCACGACTGATCCACCCTCGATCCGGAAGAGCTCGAGATCGAGATTAGGATGGGTTGCCAAATTGAAGTTGCTCGCGATGACTCGGTTCCAAGTCGCGAGAATTCCGATCTCGTCCGCCGTCTCCGTGAGCGAGAACCGATGCCAGAGAGTCTCCCCGTTCGACATTAACTCGAAATCCCAACCCGGCCCGACCATGGTGGGGGTTTCAGGAAGTAAGGAATCACCCGACTGCTCGAGACCGGTGTAGATCCGGTGAGCGCGATCGATCTCCACCACACCCGCTCCGAAGACCTCGTCGAGGGGACGTGCCGTCGTGCCCCGGTCGGCTCTGGAGTTCGAGGGATTGTTCGTCCAGGCGTCGTTGCGGGCCGCTCCGGCGAGCAGGACGGCCTTCAGAACCTGCGGGAGATCCGCGACGCTGTTGCCATCCAACTCGGGCGTGGTGCTCGCGGTCTCGTAGAGCAGCGCCGCACAGGCCGACACCACTGGGGTTGAGAAACTCGTGAAATCACCGGGAGCGACGATCTCCGGCTTCATGCGACCCTGAATCTCGGTTCCCGTTCCCGTGTCGGACGCATCGTGATCGCCATCGCTCAGGCCGACGGAGATCCCGTGATACATTCCGGCCAGCAATGCGAAGGAATCGCTGCCCGCGCCGTTGTTGACGCCCATGATCCAAAGCGTCCCGAAGGTGTTCGCCGCGTAGTCCGCACGCCGGAGCGCCAGCACGTCGTTTGAACCTCCCAGGGAGCCGATCCAACTGTGATTGAAGATCCTAGCACCACCGGGGGGACTGTCCGGCAGACTGCTCGATCCGAACCGTAGGTACCCCGAACCAATGAAATCATTGACGTCGTAGAGATTCACCGTCGGAATTCCCGGCGCGACGCTCTCCTTGCTTCCGTAAAAATTGAACCCGACCTCGGACGCATGAGAACTCGGCTCGGTGGCTCCGCTTCGTTCGATGAACTCGATGCCGGAGAACTGTCCGTTTCCTTGGTGGGGCGAGTATCCGGGAGCAGGAACCTCGACCTGCACCACGCCCACGCCGGCGCCCGAGGGAACCTCCGAGCCCAGCCTCGCGACGAGTGCGTCGTATCCGATATCCGAGAAGATGTCCGCAGAGCTCCCACCCACGAGGACCAAAGCTGGCGCGATACCGAGCGCGGCCTGAAACATGCTGATCTTCATGACTTGATCCTGTCGGTGAGGGAATCCCTACGGAAGGGAAGATGCACCCCAACTCTATCCCTTCGAATGGGCCGGTCCAGAGGAAAGTCCGGGAACCCCACGAAGAATTCGTCCATCATGCGGGTGATGAGGATTGAATCTCGGCCGATCGACCCTGATCAGGGAAGTGCCGCATCGCGTCGAACCAGAAGTTCGACTCTCGCATCCTCGCTCGGCCGGGTGTTCAAGCCGAGGTGGTCGCGACGCGGTTCGCTCGTGCCGCTGATCTGGACGCGGATGCGTGCCGGTGGAATCCCCGCGGCCTCGAGCCGTTTGACAACGACCTGCGCCCGAGCCCAGGCAATCTCGCGGCCTTCCTGTGGCCGATTGAAGGCCTCGGGTTCCGAGGCATGACCTCGGACCTCGATCACGTTCCGACGACCGGCCTGAGACTGTGCAAAGTCGGTGATGATCGCCTCAGACTGCGGCGTCATCGACAACGACTTGAATGCGAATGGAACGTCCGTCCCCTCCCCGAAGTAATCGATGTCTCGCGGTGATCGGACATCCTGTTCGCGCCCGCGGACACCCTTGGTGCTGGCATCGCCCAAACCTCGCTGACGGACCGCCTGAAGCACGCGAGCATCTCGTGGATCATCGGGGTTGAGTGGGTTGTGGAAGGCTCGCCGGACCGCTTCGACGAGTTCGGGATCAAGCTCCTGAACCTCCATCGCCGCGCCGTCGGACTCTTCACCACCACCGCCGGGGTTGCCGCCCTTTGGTTGGACGTTCAAGGCGAAGAGGATCACGAAGAAGCCCATCAGAAGCATCGCCATGTCGGCGAACGAGATCAACCACTCGGGAGCGCCGGGCTCCGCCTCATCGTGGCCACCGCCACCGTGTCCGACGCCGTATCCCCGTCGATGCTTTGACTGATTCTCCGACATCATGGTCTCCCTTGCGTCGGATCAGGCCGCGAACTTGAGGCTGCTACGTCCCGACTGGGGGACGAACGCGAGCATCTTCTCGGTAGTTGTTCTGGGGTTGTCGCCGGCCTGGATGCTCATGATTCCTTGAAGCATCATCTCCTTGGCAAGGATTTCCTCGCCTGAGCGGAGTGACAACTTGTCACCGATCGGTCCGGCGATCGCGTTCGCGAGCACCGTGCCATACATCGTCGCCGTCACCGCGACCGCGAGCATGCCGCCGAGTTGCTCGATGCTTCCACCGAGGGAGCCGAACATTCCGATCTGACCGATCAAGGTGGCTGCGAGGCCGTAACCCGGCCCGTAGAGTTTGATGAGGTCGAAGAATTTCTTTCCGGCCTTGTGCCGTTCCTGGATCGCCATGACTTCCAGCCGAAGCGTCGTCTCGACGATTGCTTCGTCCGTGCCGTCGACGGCCATCTTCAATCCCTGTGCCAGGAATGGGTCCTTGATGTTCTCAATTTCACTTTCCAGTGCGAGAATTCCGTCCCGACGAGCCTTGTCGCTGAGCTTGGCCATCAAGGTCACCGTCTCCGCGTTGGAGACCGAAGGCTCCCGCATGAACGCTTTTATGTATCCAGGAACCTGCTTCAATTTCTCCATCGGCATGGCCATAAACAGCACGCTGATGGTGCCGCCGAAAACCATGATCGCACCCTTCAACGACCAGAACATCATGATGTTCCCGCCGTGACTAAGCACCAGCATCATCGTTCCAACCAGAACGACGACTCCCAAGATGCTCCCGATGAGACTGGCCTTATCCATGACGCGATCGACCTCCCTGTCGCAGCGGGTTCCACCGAAGAGTGAAGACCCGACACAGGAGAATCGATCGACCGGAAAGCAAGCGTTCTTGACGCGAGTCTGCACCTCGACGACACGAACGTACGAATCGTGCGGGATGACGCGCTCAGAGAGCGGTGGAAGGACGTTTTTTATCGGAGACGACGGCTCATTCGGAACCAGCGTCGATCGTCACTCGATTCGAGCCTCGAGGATCAGACCGTCTCGGCCACCCGCTTCAGGGCCGCGGCGGGGCGGAAGCCCACCGTGCTGGACGCGGGAATGATCAATGACTCGCCGGTTCGTGGATTCCGACCCGATCTCTCGGCCCGGTGCTTTCGTTCAAAGGACCCGAATCCCGCGATGGTCACCGAACCGTCCCTTTCCACACCCTCGAGGATCGCATCAAGAACCGCTTTGACCGCCTTCTCGGCATGGCTTCGAGGGCCTCCCAGGTCGGAAGTAACGAGTTCGATGAGATCAGTCTTGTTCATGCTCGGCTCCATTCGAGTTGTGTGGACCAGCGGAAGATAGCGACTCAATCCCCGGACCATGAATTCGAGGGACGACGCGGGGGATCGCTGGTGGACATTCGTTCAAGGTTGCAAAATTGGTAGGAATCCTCACTCGCCCGCGAGTCATGCGGTTCAGACGAAAGGTTGGAGTGCTAGCATCGGTGCTCGATGAACGACCAACCCGAGAATCCGAGTCCCCCGCTCGTCGTCCGCACAGAGCATCTGGATCCCGTGGCGGAAGCCTGGATCGCGGAGCGCTGTGAGTTTCTCGCCGCGGCACCGGATGACGGGGCGTTCGAATCCGTCGCAACCAGAATCGCCGGACTGGTGGTGCGAACCTATACCGACGTGAACGAAGCGTTGCTGGATCGGCTTCCGTCGCTGAAGGTCGTCGCTCGGGCCGGCGTCGGCGTCGACAACATCGATGTTGCCGCCTGCCGAAGACGCGGCATCGAAGTGGTGCATACTCCTGACGCGAACACTCAGGCCGTCGTTGAATACGTCACCGCACTCTTGTGCGATGCGCTCCGCCCTCGAGTCTTCGTCCAGGAGGCGATCGATCAGACCGCATGGAACGAGATTCGCAGCGAGATCTGCGCCCAATCGCAGATGAACGAACTCAGCCTCGGCATCTTGGGGTTCGGCCGGATCGGACGCCGCATCGCAGAAGTGGCCGGGGCGATCGGATTCACCGTTCGTTATCACGACCTGCTCGACATCGACGCTTCGCTTCGAGCGGGAGCCGAACCCGTCTCGCTGGAATCCCTTCTCGAGCAGAGCGACGTACTCACCATCCATGTCGATGGACGCGAGTCCAATCGTGGCCTGATCGACGCCGCACTTCTGGGCGTGATGAAGAGCGACTCAATTCTGCTCAACACCAGCCGGGGCTTCGTCGTGAACGAGTCCGCGGTCGCAGACTGGCTCACTCGAAATCCTGCCGCACAGGCGGTACTAGACGTCCATGCGAACGAACCCTTCACGGCCGACGATCCGTTGATCCAGCTACCCAACGCTCATCTGGCGCCGCACCTCGCCAGTCGAACCACAACCGCGATGGCGAACATGAGCATGGTGGTCGAAGATCTCTGGCGAGTCCTTGAAGGTGAGCAGCCGAATCACCCGGCGCCCGCTCCCGAATGACGATCCTTGCTCCTGAACAAGAGACGGGGCCGGATCTAAAAGATCACCGCCCCGCGTGGTTTTTCGTCATCGAAGAATCTCGAAGAAGAAATTCAGATGATCAGAAGCAAGGCCCCCAGAGGCCGATCATCAGTCCGATGTCCGCACCGTTGACTTGCCCGTCGTGGTTGAGGTCCCCGGGGCAGGGTTGTGGCGCCAGCCCACGGAATCGGGTGAGCGTGCCTGCGAACGGCTGAGCGACCCAGAGGTCCTCACCGACAATCGCCAGGCCAGACGGACACCAGAGCCCTTCCGCGACGGTCGAGACCGTGCCATCCTGAGCCACTCGGAGAATCTTGCCTTCACCCGGGGCGAAATTCCCGATCTTCAGGTCGAAGGACCCTGCCGAGGTCACCAGCAAGCTGCCATCCGCCGCCATCTCGACGTCGATCAACGTCTGAAAACCGGTGAATATCGTGGTGAGATCACCAGCGGCCGACACCTGGAAGATCGAGGCGACCCCGTCCGCGAACGGGAACCCGACCAATTGCACGACGATCGCGCCGCCCTCACCGTCGGCGATCACCTGCGTCGGAACCGCTTGGGAGATCCCAGGGACCGAGCCCTTGGGATTCTCGACCGCGGGAAAGTCGACCACCACCGAGAGCTGGTCCGCACTCGCATCCCAGCGAAGCAGCGCGTTGGCGCCGGAGTCGACGATGTAGAGATCACCATCACCGGCGGGCGCGACGGCGTAGGTGTTCGAGTCGCTGTACCCGCTCCCCACGACGAACGGGAACACCGGGATCTGCTGCATCAACGCCGGCGAAGCCAGAACGTCGTACGGACCTGCGCAGCGAACGGCCTCCATCGGGTCGTAACGAAGAATGGAACCGAGCGCCGGGAACGGCGGGATGTTGGGCCCACCGGTCGCAAGGAGAAGCGAACCGTCGGTATCGAAGGCCAACTGCAATGCACCGGTCGGCTCACCCATGCCGTTGAAGGCAACCGCGACTCCCTCCACGAAGGTGTTCTTGACGTAGGTGTCGTCGAGCATCGGAGACAGATAGTTGATCTTGCCGTTTCCGGGATTGTTGGGGCCTTGGACCCCCATCTCGGTGAACCAGATGTTTCCATTCCCATCGAATTCGACACCGATCGGCGTGTTCAGGCCATCCCACACATCCTGATCTCCCGCCATTGCCGCACCACCAACCCCAAGAATGGAGGTCAACGCGAGCCTGACCCCAAATGCCATTTTCATTTCTCTTCTCCAGTTCGACGAGTCATAGGAACCCCTGCTTCCACAAGGAAACAGGGGAATCCAGCAAAAAGGTATCGGAAGCTGGTGCGCGAAAAAAGGGAAAACTCCCTCCTCCTCTCAAATCAAACGGCTTTTCTTCATGGCCTACCAGCCGCTCTACTCGTTCGAGGATGCCATACCGGGACGCGGTATCAACGATCGAATACGATCCCTCCCCTTCAGACACACCTTTCCGCCAGGAATAGCCCCATGTCCTTTGAAATCGTCTCCGTCCATGCCCGCCAGATTCTTGATTCCCGCGGAAATCCGACCCTCGAGGCGGAAGTGGTGCTCGAAGACGGATCCGGAGGGCGAGCCGCAGTACCCAGCGGTGCCTCCACTGGTGAGCACGAGGCGGTTGAACTCCGCGACGGCGGCACTGCCTGGCTCGGAAAGGGCGTGACCAACGCAGTCGAGAACGTCAACGAACGGATCGCCCCCGCCGTTGAGGGAATGGACGGGCTCGATCAGGAGACATTGGATGCGATGCTTTGCGAGCTCGATGGCACCGACACCAAGGCCGAGCTCGGTGCCAATGCGACCCTCGCGGTCTCACTCGCCACCGCACACGCCGCGGCATCCGCATCGAATCAGCCTCTCTACCGATACATCGGGGGCACCACGGCACGCACCCTGCCCATTCCGATGTTGAACATTCTCAATGGTGGCAAGCATGCGGATTCGACCGTCGACTTCCAGGAGTTCATGATTCAGCCGGCCGGCTTCGAAGACTTTGAGTCGGGACTTCAGGCGGGCGTCGAAACGTATCACGCCTTGAAGTCCGTGCTCAAGCAGCGAGGACTCTCGACCGCGGTGGGTGACGAAGGCGGCTTCGCGCCAAACCTCACCAGCAACGAGCAGGCCCTCGAACTGATCTCGGAAGCAGTGAATGCCGCAGGCTTCGATTTCGGCAATCAGATCGTCATCGCGCTCGATCCCGCGACGAGCGAACTCGCCAACGAAGCGAAGAAGCAGGGCAAGGAAGGCTACTGTTTCTTCAACAGCGACCCCGGCAAGATCATCTCTTCGGACGACCTCATCGACCTCTGGGCCAACTGGTGCGACAACTGGCCGATCGCCTCGATCGAAGATGGACTCGCGGAGAACGACTGGGAAGGTTGGCGCAACTTGACCGATCGACTCGGCGAGACGGTCCAGTTGGTTGGAGACGATCTCTTCGTGACCAACCCCCGCTTCCTTGAGCGAGGAATCGACGAAGGTTGCGGCAACGCGATTCTCATCAAGGTCAACCAGATCGGCACCCTGAGCGAAGCGCTCGACGCGGTCAATCTTGCCACGCGGTTCGGCTTCGCCAGCGTCATAAGCCATCGATCCGGCGAGACTGAGGATTCGACGATCGCGGACATCGCGGTCGCCACCAACTGCGGCCAGATCAAGACGGGCGCGCCATGCCGTAGTGATCGCAACGCGAAGTACAACCAGTTACTCCGCATCGCCGAGGACCTCGGTCCCAACGCCCGATACGGCGGATGAGACGGATAAAACGGCTGCAGCGGCCGATCAGAAGAACGCCTGTATTCCGGTGAGTTCTCTCCCCAGAACGAGCCGGTGCACATCACGGGTGCCTTCGTAGGTGGCGACGGATTCCAAGTTGATCATGTGCCTCATCACACAGTGATCGTCGAGAATGCCGACGCCGCCGAGAAGGTCGCGGCAGGTTCGGGCAACGACCTGCGCCGCGTCCACCGTCGAACTCTTGGCAAGTGAGACCTGTGCCCCGGTCGCCTGACCCAGGTCCTTCAAGTCCGCGAGCCTGCTCGCGATCGCGGCCGCCTGCACGATCCGCGTGTGGCAATCTGCCAACTTGTCCTGGGTGAGCTGAAAGGACGCGAGTTTTCGACCGAAGACTTCGCGACGACCGACATGCGCCAACGCATCCGAGAGACACGCTTCGGCGGCGCCGATGACCCCCCAAGCGATGCCATACCTGGCCTGATCGAGGCAGGTGAGTGGTGATCTCAGGCCATCGGTTTCAGGGAGGAGATCGTCAGCGGAGAGCGGCACGTCCTCCAGTCTGACCTTCGATGTCCGGGCGACCCGGAGGCTCATCTTGTTCCGAATCAACGTGGCCTCGAACCCCGGTCGATCCGTGGGAACAAGAAACCCGCGAATCGACTTCGCCGCAGTGGTCTCCACCCCTTCGATCCCCTCAGTCTTTGCCCAGATGATCGCCACGTCGGCGATGTCGGCATTGCCGATCCACATCTTGTCACCCGATAGAAGCCACCCGTCGCCATCCTTCCGAGCGGTCGTCATCATCCCGCCGGGATTCGAGCCAAAGCCCGGTTCGGTGAGCCCGAAGCAACCGAGCGCCGACCCGGTTCGCATCCGAGGAAGCCAGTGATCACGTTGGGCGTCGGAACCGAAGTACCGAATCGCGTTCATCGCGAGCGAACTCTGGACGCTCGCCATAGTTCGCAGGCCACTGTCGCCTCGTTCGAGTTCTCGCATGATCATGCCGTTCGCCCGCGACGAGAGACCAGGACAACCCCAGCCGTCGAGCGTCGCCCCGAAACACCCGATCTCCCCCATCTCTGGAACGAGATCAGCCGGAAAATCATCCCGGTCCCAGTACTCGTTCACCACCGGAAGGAATCGATTCTGGACGAACTCTCGGACACGATCCCGAAGCACGCGTTCCTCGTCGCTGAGGAGATCGTCGAATCGGTAGAGATCAAGATCTTCCGGGCTGAGCATGGGGGGTGACCTGACAAAGCAATTGAAATTCGAACACGGCCGGCGAGACGTTCCCGCCCTCAAAGCTGGCGGCGCTCGGGTTCGTCGCGAAGGACCCGCCCGATGCACACCATCTTTCGGATCGACCGTTCTGGCCGGTTATGATTCACTTTCCTTCGCGTCACCGGCCCGGACGGAAGTCCCAAAAGTCTGGGAAGCCCGCAGGAACGCCCATGAACCCTTCTCGAAGACTCCTTCTCAAGCATCTGGCCTTTCGAGCCGCGGAGATTTCGCCGCTGGACGGGTTGATCTCGAGTCCCGCCGACGGCGAGCGATTCGTCACCTGGCCGGAAGTCGCGGATCGCTCGAAGCGACTGGCGACGGCCCTGTCGGCCTGGGGCGTCCAGCCCGGTGATCGGGTCGCGACGCTTGCGTTCAACGACCATCGCCACATTGATGCGTACTTTGCCGTGCCTTGCCTCGGTGCGACGCTCCATCCAATCAACGTCCGCTGGAACCTCGAGGAGATGGCCTCGGTGCTCGAGCACACCCGGGATCGAATCGTATTCGTCGACCCCAGCCTCATGGACCGGGCGATGGCGCTGGCCGATCGATGCCCATGGATCGAGCATCTGGTGAGGATGGGTCCCTTGGAAACTGGCGTCGGTCCGACGGCCGCCCGAGCCGGCGTCACCATCACCGACCACGACGAGCTCCTGCAATCGAGCCCACCAATCGCCGATTGGCCGGATCTCGAGGAGCACGACGTGATGGCGATGTGTTCGACCAGTGGTACCACGGGCATCCCCAAGACCGTCGCATACAGCCATCGAACAACGTGCCTGCACACCATGGCGATCGGCCTGACGGACTGCATGCGTCTGTCGGGAAGGGACACGCTTTTGGCCATCGTGCCAATGTTCCACGCACTCGGCTGGTGCTTCCCCTACGCCTGCGGCATGCTGGGCTCGAGACTTGTGCTTCCGCATCGAGATCTCCGTCCAGAACGCATTCTCGACCTGCTCGTCGCCCACGAAGTCACCGCATCGGTCGCGGTGCCGACGGTGTGGAACGCCGTACTTGCAGCCTTGTCAGCATCGCCCGGCCGCTGGGACCTCGGTCATCTGGAGCGGATCGTCTCCGGCGGTGCTGCCCCGACCGCCTCGATGATCAAGACTTTCCGCGACGAACACGGTGTGGAGGTCATCCATTCCTGGGGAATGACCGAGATCAACCCGGTCGGCACGATGTCCCCGGCGGCCACGACGCGGGAGGAAGCCGCCCTCAACCCCGATCAACGGCTCCGGCATCAGCAGGTCGCAGGGCGACCGCTCCCCGGCTTGAAGTTGGAGATCCAAGACGAGGATGGCCGGCGACTCCCGCATGACGGAGAGACGACCGGTCGCTTAGTGGTCTCCGGCTGGTGGGTCGCCGAGTCCTACGCATTCGGACATCCCGACGAGGAATGCTTCGGTCCGGACGGCCGCCTGGACACCGGCGATATCGCCTCGATTGACGACCACGGGCGAATGGCTATTCGCGACCGAGGAAAGGACATGATCAAGTCTGGCGGAGAGTGGATCTCCAGCCTCGCCCTCGAACGAGCCATCGGCGACTTTTCTGAAGTCGCGGCTTGCGCGGTCGTCGCTCGTCCGGACGATCGCTGGGGAGAACGACCGATCGCGGTGATCTCGCTCGCACCCGCGTCATCGCTCGACTTGGCGACGCTCCTGGAGAGGCTTGCGGGGGATTTCGAACGTTGGCAGTGTCCGGACGACCTGGTGCTCGTCGATTCGATACCCCTGACCTCGACGGGCAAGATCGACAAGAAGGCGCTTCGTGCCCGATTCCCCTCCTGACCCCGAAACCTCGACGGATCCAACGGGTACCGTGACCTTTCCGGATTCGATCAGTCCGAATTCCCTTCGAACCCCGCTGCGATACTCCTGACCACCCGTGACTCATCGACCCGCCAAACTTGCCGGCCTCTGGGAGATGATGCGGCCGGATCGGTGGCGGTTCGGATACGCCCTCGCGTCATTGGTCGTCGCGGTATGCCTGCTCTACCTGGTGCCCTTGATCCCTCAAGCGGTGATCGACGGCGTGCTCGGAGATCAGCCCGATCGCGTGACGGACACCACCCGCTGGATCATCGATCTGATGGGCGGTCGGGAGCACGTCGCGGACCGGCTCTGGATCCCCCTCATCTGGATCACCATCATCGCGAGCCTGGCGGGCGTGGCCACCTACGGGCGACAGCGCTGGTCAGCGGTGGCGAGCCAGAACACCGGCAAGCGGATACGCGACCAACTGCAGGATCATGTTCAGAGAATCGAGATGAGTCGGCTCGACAAACTCGACAGCGGAGACCTCCTGCAGCGATGCACGTCGGACGTCGATACCACGCAGAACTTCCTCTCGATGCAGGCCGTCGAAATCGGCCGCGCGATCGTGATGTTTCTGGTTCCACTGCCGATCATGTTCGCGACCGACTGGCGAATGACCATCGCCGCGATCTGGTTGATTCCCGGCATCCTCTGGTTCTCCCTGCATTACTTCGGCCGGGTTCGATCGGTGTTCCGCGAGAAGGACGAGGCGGAAGGACGGCTCACCTCCAACGTCACTGAAAACCTCGTCGGCATTCGCGTGGTCCGAGCGTTCAATCGCCAGAACTTCGAGATCGAGCGTTTTCGTGGCTTCAACGACGAACATCGCGCTCTCGACGAACGCCTCTATCTGATCTTCGCCCGATTTTGGAGCGCTTCGGACCTCCTCTGCTTCATGCAGCAAGCGTCGGTCATTCTCGTCGGCGCGTGGCTCCTCACCACCGACCAGATTCTCGTCGGCGAGTTCTACTTCTTCTTCGCCGCGGTGGGCATGTTCCTCTGGCCGGTGCGGATGATGGGGCGAATTCTCGCGGAACTCGGCAAGGCGACCGTCGCGGTCGAGAGACTCGACGAGATCTTTGCCCTCCCCATCGAACAGGACCCCGTCGCCATCGACGCGACTCCCCCATCCGGCGGACGATTGGAGATTCGCGATCTGGTCTTCAGTCACGCGGAAGACGCGCCAGTACTTCGCGGGATCAATCTCGACATCGCAGCCGGCGAGACCATCGCGATCGTCGGCCCTTCAGGCGGTGGAAAGAGCACGCTGGTCAATCTCCTCCTTCGTTTCTACGACCGTGACGGAGGCTCGATCAGTCTCGGCGGGGTCGATATCGAGTCGATGCCGAGGCACGCGCTCCGATCCCGGATCGCCGCCGTACTTCAGCAGCCGTTCCTCTTCAGTCGGACGATCCGCGAGAACATCCAGCTCTCGGCGCCCAATGCCGACCAAGCGATGATCGAAACCGCGTCCGTCGATGCCTGCATCCACGAGTCGATCGGGCGATTCGATGCGGGATACGACACCAAGGTGGGCGAGCGCGGGGTGACCCTCTCCGGTGGGCAACGGCAACGCGTCGCGATCGCCCAAGCACTGCTCCAGGATCCGGACGTGCTCATCCTCGACGACGCCTTATCCGCGGTCGATACCGGTACCGAACAGTCGATCCTCGAAGCGATCCGGGATCGCCGGGGAACGCACACCACATTGATCATCGCCCACCGGCTCTCGACCCTGAAAGAAGCGGACCGCATCATCGTGTTGACCGACGGTGTGATCGCGCAGCAGGGCACCCACAGTTCGCTCCGGGACACCCCCGGCCTCTATCGCCGACTCTGGGAGATCCAGGCGGCCGTGGAAAACGACCGGAATGACGAGAACGATCCGCGCACGCCGGATGCGGGAGGTGCCACATGAGCGAGCACTTTGAAGAAGAAGAGACCGACGCCAGCCCGCGGCGTGTGGACTGGAGTCTCTGGCGTCGGATCGCCGGACATCTTCGACCCTACCCGTGGCCGGTCACCACCATGGTCAGTTCCGGTCTGGTGCTCGCCGCCGTGGAAGTGACGCTCCCGCTGATCACCGCCGCGATTATCGACGAAGCAATCGGTTCGGGACGCGGCTCGCGAATCAGCATGCTCGGCGGCATCTACGCCTTGATGCTCGTGATCTTCGCGTTTCTGGTCTGGCGGTTCATCAGCGCGGCCGGCACGCTTGCCACCCGGGTGGCCTTCGACCTCCGAGGAGCGTCGTTCGCGCGCCTTCAATCCCTTCCGTTCGGGTACTTCGACGTTCGTTCGACCGGTTGGTTGGTCGCTCGAGTCACCAGTGATGTCACGAAAGTGACGAGCCTGCTTCCATGGTTTCTGCTCGACATCGGATGGGGCTCCGCGATGCTGGTCGGGATCTTCACCGCCATGATGCTGGTGGATCCGCAACTCGGGCTCGCAGTCTCCGTGATCGTGCCGCCGATGGCGATCGCCACCTGGTGGTTCAAGCGCCGGATGCTCGAATCGAGCCGTCGAATCAGGAAGTCCAACTCCCGCATCACCGCGTCCTACACCGAGACAATCGCCGGCGTGCGGACCACCCGCATGCTCGCAAGGGAGGAGGCGTCGGCCGCGGAGTTCGGCGAAATCTCCTCCGAGATGCGGCTCTGGACGATTCGCAACGCCGTGCAATCAGCCACCTATCTTCCAATCGTGATGAGCCTTGGCTCGATCGGCGTGGGCCTCGCCCTCTGGGCCGGAGGAATCCAGTTTCGAGCCGAGACGGGACTGAGCCTCGGCATGCTGATCGCCTTCATGCAGTATGCGGTGCTCTTCTCACAACCGATCCAGGAACTCGCCCAGCGGTTCGTCGATCTCCAAAGCGCCCAGGCCGCCGCGGAACGGGTGCAGGAACTCCTCGAGGAGACTCCGGCCATCCGTGACTCCCCGGAGGTCGAGGCCCGGATCGCCGCGGAAGCAGCCGCGCCGACCCCCGGCGTCGCCGCCGACGGCGGCAGAACGTCGATCGACACCGTCACCTTCGAGTCGGTCGGCCATGCCTACGTCGCCAAAGAACGCGTGCTCGACGACGTTTCCTTCGAGTTGAGCCGGGGAAGTACGCTTGCTCTGGTCGGCGCGACCGGAAGTGGCAAAACCACCATCGCGGGTCTCCTCGCTCGCTGGTACGAACCCAGCGAAGGCCGAATTCTGGTCGACGGCGTCGACTATCGCGAACGCGGTCTCGACTGGTGGCAATCGCAGTTCGGCGTGGTACAGCAAGTCCCCCACCTCTTCTCGGGCACCATTCGCGACAACGTTGGGTACGGCCGACTCGACGCCGACGACGACGCCATCCACGCCGCCCTGCAGCGGGTCCGTGCCCTCGACTTTGTGACCGAACTAGAAGGTGGGCTCGCGTTCGAAGTAGGCGAAGGCGGCGCTCATCTTTCTCAGGGACAGCGGCAGCTCATCTCGCTCGCCCGGGCGTTCCTCGCGGATCCTCAGATCTTCATCATGGATGAAGCAACTTCCTCGGTGGACGCCGAGACCGAAGCAACCATCCAGTCCGCGGTCGACGAAATCCTACGGGATCGGATCGCGGTGGTGATCGCCCACCGGTTGTCGACGATCCGTCGAGCCGACCTCATCCTGGTGCTCGATCAGGGAAAGGTGATCGAACGCGGAACCCACGCGGAACTGATGCAGAAGAGGGGTCGCTATCGACAGCTGTACCTTGATCAATTCGTCAATGAGGAAGAAGCGCGTCTTCTCAGCTGAAGTCCGCCGGCGGGATCAATCGGTCTCGCCCACCACCAACGTGAGCAGCGCCTCTGATTCCCCCATCGCACGCCCCATGCCGACCAGTTCGGAGGGGTCTTCGCTGCCCAGAAAGCACGCGACCGATCGAAGGACCAGCTGAGAGTAGGCTTCGCCCAATGCGATTCTGTCCTTCGCGGCCCATGCGTTCCGAGTCGACTGGGCGCCGGCCAGGGCGAAGATGAGCGTTCCACGGGCCCCGCTGGTCACCGCCTTGACCTGCTCCTTGAGCCCCTTCTCATCAATCGGCCCGAGGAGCTCGAAGTCACGTTGGACCAGTGCCACGGCCCGTTGCTCCGCCTTGTCGAGGACTTCCTGCATTCGATCATTCTCCGGAGTTCGTTGACTCATGCGTAGGAATGGAGACCGGAGATCACGAAGTTGATCACGATCCAGTTGAAGAGCATCACGCCGCAGCCGATCACCGCAAGAATCGCCGTCCAGAGCCCCTTGTCACGAGCCTTGAGCCGGACATGCACGAGGATTGCGAAGATGACGAACGTGTTCAGGGCGAACACCTCCTTGGGATCCCAGCCCCACGGACGCCCCCACGAGTGATCCGCCCAGATGGCGCCCATGACGAGGCCGGTCCAGAGAAAGACGAAGCTCAGTTCCATCAGCAGCATGGTGCTGCCGTCGAGGATCTCGCCGAGCCGATCGCGTCGACGAGCCTCATCGAGATTGGCGAGGGTGTGACCGTCCGGACCCGCGAGGACGAGTGCGCCGGCGCCTCCGGCGCGAGCATAGACCGCCTTGCCACCGAATAGTCGATACGCCAGATAGAGCGTGGCCGTGACCGACGCCATGAAGATCAATGCATAGCTGAAGATAATCACGTTCGTATGGATATAGAGCCACACGTCGTGAAGCACCGGCATCATGTTGGAGATGTTGGGATTGAGATAGACCGGAAGAAAATTGGCGGTCATCAACGCCACCATCGCGGTCGCTGCGGCGCCGAGCGGAATCAGTCCGCGCAGCGCGGTGCGTCGCAGCCACACAACCTCAAGGAGCATGGCGCACAACACGCCGAGCCAGCTCGCGGTAGTCACCGCTTCAAACATGTTGGAGTTCGGCCACCGCCCCGCGATCCACCACCGGAGTCCGAGCGCGAAGGTCTGCACGCCGAAGGCTGCGAAGAAGATCACGAACCCCGTCCACATCGCCCACTTCCAGCGATAGACCACGCCGAGCAGCAAGAAGATGATCGAGAACATGTAGAGGAGCCAGCCCCGAGTGAGCTGGTCTGCTTCGAAGTACCAGTTCTCCCAGCCCAGTCGGCTGGAAGACGGGTACGCCTCGGGATTCAGCGCCCGCAGCGACGCAGAAAGACTGGTTGCCGCCGCATTGATGCCAACGGAATCCTGGGCGGACCAGGCGTTGACCAGGTCCCGCCAGGCCCCGGCCGCTTGACGCTGACCAGCCTCGTCGATCCCGAAGATCGGCGCCTGCTCCGGAAGGCCTTCTAGAGCGGCATCCGCAACGTCCGAATCCAGCGGGAGGAACATGACCTCGGAAAGGCCGTGCCACGCACCCTCGGAGTCGTCCGTGGACGGTGGGATAACGCGAAGACGATCCAGAAGTAACGACGGAGACATGACCGCTCGCGCCGTCTTGATCGCGTCGACCTGTTTGGCGGTGCGGATCAGATCCGACTCCATCCGCGAAAGGATCGGCGTCACTTCCGGACGTTCGAGCAGTTCAGGCGAGATCAGGCCGGATGCCCTGAAGACGTCCATGCGATCCGTCAAGCCGGGCTCGGCATTCTCAATCGCCGCAGCGATGACGTTGCGGACGAGTTTGTTCTTGATGTAGATGCAGTCCGCGTCCCGGTAGGCATCCGGACGGAAGAGCATGTCGAGGTAGGTGAACATGGCCGACTGACCGGCGATCTGCCTCGGCCCGCTCACCGCATCCATCATCGCGTTCGCATGCGACGCGAGACTCTTGATCCGCCCTTGGACATGAACCGCCATCGCCCCCACCGGAGCGAGGTCGACGTCATTCCGCCAGTCGTCGACGACCACGTCTGCGGCGACGGGGCCTGGCGCGACGGGCCTGGCGAACGACCCTACCGACAGCACGAGGGTAAAAAGGAATACGAGAACGTTCGAGGTCGATCGGCTCATGCGGAAGCCTCCACGTCGGGGGATGCCATCTGGTCCATCTGGTCGTAGACCGCACGCCGCCGTCGCTGCTTGATGATCGGCTTGATATAGAACGCGTACATCATTCCAATGACCGCGATAATGCAGCCGAGGAGTTGGAGCACGACGCCGTTTCGATTGCCCACGCCGAGCACCGTGTAATTGAGCCCCTTGCTCGCCACGTCACCCTGGAATCGAGGTTGATCGGGCGGATCCCACTGGGCCTGGAAGTACCAAAAACCCTGGTGTTCCACGGGTTCGTTGACGCTGACCGGCACCGGCTCGCTCCACGCCGCGGCGGGCGCATCCCGAAAACGAAGCATGCTGGTGTAGTTGCGAATATTCGAGGAGTCGCCGTCGAAGTCTCCGATGTGCGAGGTCAACACAAATTCTTCGAGCGACACATCCGAAGGGAGGGGCACGCGACGACGACTGAACATCAGTTCGATCGACCGCCCGTCGGGGAGACGAATCACACTCGGTTCGTAGATGTGCCGCCGAAGCACCCACTCGGGTCCGTCGAATGGATACATGTGGAACCGCAACCACGGGGATTGGCTCAGCCCTGGAATGTCGATCCGAAGCCGGGAGAAGAAGTCCTTCGCATCACGCGATCGCTGTTGGATCGGAACGATGAAAGGCTTCCGCTCGAATCTGGCTCGTGGTTCGTACTGGGTGACTGCGATCTCGAGCCCCCCGGGGATTGCGATCGGCGTGCCGACGCTGAGTTCGATGATCTCCGGCTCCTCGACCCCGATCGTATTGGCGAGGCGGAGTCGACCCGGCTCTGGCCCGGCCAGCACGCTCAAGAGGGCCGCGCCAGTTCCCCGTTGGTACGTGAAAATGATCGACTCGTCCCCAATAATCGGCCCGGCGTGCTGATCGCCTCGGTCCATGGGCGAACCGTCCACGACGTCGCGGGTCAGGGCTGGGTCGTCGAAGACCCACCGTCGAAAGAGCCCCTTGGGGGTGGAGATCTCGAGGATCGCGACGGAGACCTTGCCGCTGCCAATCGCGAGGTCGTCCTGGACTGCGAGCACTCGATAGCCGTACCCCGTCTCGCCGATGCGATTGAACTCGCCCTCTCCCTCGGCGGGCAGTGCGTCCGCGATCGGTCGTTCGATTTCGATGCCGAGGTCTGGAATCTCGAACCTCAACGTCGGCTTCGTCGCCAGCATCTGCAGATCGGATTCCGACTCGAGCCAGCGGAAGACCAGCAAGCCGCCATCGGCCATGCTTCTCTCCGGATCGAACGCTCGAAGCACGTAATCGTTGCTCCGATCCATCGACGGTGCTGCAATCCGCACCCAGGCGGTCGGATTGAGCGGGACGTCGGTTCCGCCGGGCACCGCCCGATCCCGCATCACGGCATAGCGGAGGAATCCCGTGGCCTGAATCACCAGGTCGGGAGCGGGATCATCCGGAGCGGTCGCGGGGATCGGCACATCGATCGGGTCGATCGGGAGCGTCGGCTCGCCGATCCCCCCCGGCCACACCCAGTCGCGATCGGCGATGTAGTCGTTGTAGAGGAAGTCACCGTCGATCGGCCGCTCCGTCCATTCCAGATCACCAACCTCTCGAAGGTAGAGCGCCCAGTTCTTGGAGAGGTCGTTGCGGAGGAACAGATGATCGGTCGGCGCGAACTCAAGCCCGACCAGTAGGCTCGGATCGAAGAGTCGCGTTCCGTTGACCTTGATGTTCCGTTGAAAAGGCTGCGCCGGATCGGTTGAGAAGATCAGGTCCTCGGTGTACTCGGGGTATCCGGCGATGACCTGGCGAATGAAACGCTCCCCGTCACCCCGTTGAACCATGAGGTTGACGCTGAAGGCCCGTTCTCCCGCATCTTCGCCTGAGAGCAGTTCCCACTCGGGATCGATGCTCTGAATACTGACGTCGTACTGCTGCTCGCCCAGACCAATGCTCGTCGTATTCCCCGGCATGGCGAGCAGGCTTCCGCGATCGATGACATCGCCGTTCGCGTCGTCCGCCACCACCGCGATCGTCACCGCTCGTCGAGCGACCGGCGCATCGCCTTCGATCTTGGTCGTGAAGTAATAGACGCTCGCGAGGCAGAGGAGGATGATTCCGGTGTGGATCATCCAGACGCCGAGATTGATGATGTTGAGGGGAATCCGCCGGAGCGTGGTCACCGTCATGGTGAGGCACAGCAGTCCGATCAACACGTTGAACGGCCACCAGTGAAACCACTCGAACTCGGTCATCTCGAGTCCTCGCCACTGACGGATCTGGGCGTACTCCCAGGCCTCCGGATGGAAGATGTTGGGATGAACCGGGTAGACAATTCCCGCTGAGCCAATGCTCATGAAAATGAAGAGCAGCACCAAGAGCGCGATGCCCACGCTGACGTTGGAGAAAAAATCAAACAACCACACCGCCGGATTCCGGCGGGGTCGAAGGACCTGTTTCGTGACTTCTGAACCGGTGGCGTTCATTGGGCGAAAACCGCTCCAGCGGGTCGTGGGAAAGAAAATCGAAACATCGGCGAAACTCGTCTCCGACACCTCGATCGAGGGTGACTCGTGCCCCGGACGGGTCGAGGCGGTCAATGATAGGGATTGACGCTCGCGCAGGATCCGACACGATCGTTCAGTTGATGAAAATTTAATTTCTGGGACCAGCCCATGGGGAATGTCTCCGAGCAGGAGCAGGGAACCGCCGCATTGCGATTTCTGCCCTGATACGGGTTCGATCGAGGACCTCGATGAGATCCAGCCGATCATCCGAGATTCCAAAACGCCGGGGTTGTCATCAGAACGCCCCCCCTCGCCGGCGGCTCCTCGTAAGATCCGACCTCACTCGATGCCCGACGTCGAGTTCCAGCAAGTCTCTCATTCACCTCTCCGAAGGATCGCTCCCGATGCGCCACCACGCCCTGAAAATCATCACTCTCTTCATCGCCGTCCTCGGCATCAGCCAACTGGCGGCCGCGGATTACGCCACCATCAAGACCTCGGCTGGCACCATCGTCATCGAACTCGACAATGCCAAGGCGCCGATCAGCGTCGCCAACTTCGAGCAGTACGCGAAGGAAGGCTTCTACGACGGAACCGTGTTCCATCGAATCATGCCGGGATTCATGGTCCAGGGCGGCGGCTTCGACTTTCATGGTGAGTATCCGGGAACGATGCACAAGAAGCCCGGCGATAAGCCGGGCATCAAAAACGAATGGCAGAACGGCCTGAAGAATGGCAGAGGAACCCTTGCCATGGCCCGGTTAGGCAATCAACCTGATTCCGGCACCAACCAGTTCTTCATCAACCTCGCCGACAACGATTTTCTCGACCAGCCTCGGGATGGCGCCGGATACGCGGTGTTCGCGAAGGTGATCGCAGGCATGGACGTGGTCGATCTGATCGCCGGGACCCCGACGACCCGTCTCCCCAATGGCATGGCCGACGTCCCCCAGAAGGCCGTGATGATCGAGTCCGTCACGATCCTTTCGAAGGACGCGGCGATGGGCGCGTTGGTGTCCGAGGCCGAAGCGACGGTCAAAACCCTCGAAGCCGAGCTGGCGGCCGCCAAGAAGGCGCTCGAGGCGTTGAAGAAAGGCGGCGGCGAGTGAGCACCCCTCCTCCATTCCGCGTCTACAAGGGGGACGGCGACCGGCTGGTCGAAGCGAGTCGGGAGACGCAACGGCTCGTGGTCCTTCCGGCAGGTGATCCCCGGACCGTCCGCGCAGAGCGGCGCATCCGGATCCAATGGGGACAGCATCTTCTCGATGACGTCCTCGATGGTCGCTATCGAACCGTGGTCTGCGGCGTGAACGACGAGAACAACGACCGTGGAGTCCTCGGCGAACTGTTCAAGTTGATCCCGACCAGCCAGTGGACCCTCGCCAGCGCGACGAGCTACGCGAAGATGTTCCGCGAAGCGATCTCCGTCCATGCCCGCGAGGATCGGGAACCGTACATCCTCAAGTTCGACCTTGATCAGATCCTCATCCTCGCGCTGCTTCGTCCGGCGGGCCGTGATCACTTCACCCTCGAGGACCTCTTCCGTGGATTCCGGACGGTCTCAAGCATGCTTGAAGGACGTCGTGACCGGGGTCCGGTCGCGACTGTGTCGTTCTTGGGCGCGAGGTCGAATCGACTGATCGCCCACGAGAGTGGCGATGAGTCCAGCCTCGAGTCCGTGCTTGATGCGATGCACAAGGCCGGATTCGAAGGCGATCTATATCCACCAGTGTCCGCCTGGGACGTCGCACCGACCGGTGTCTTCGCGAGCTATCCATTCCCCGAGAGTCTCGATCGAATGCGCGAAGGCAGCTCCTGCTCCCATCGTCCCCCGTCCTTGGGGGTGATCGAAGAATCGCCGCCCGAATCCCGGTCTCCGGAATTCGGGCGGCGTTCTCCTGTGAGGACGGATCACCGTCTGAAATCGTTGATCTC
>JAPKCC010000102.1 GCA_028823105.1 Phycisphaerales bacterium
GCACGTTCCGCGAGGAAGTGCCGCAACGGCGGAAGGAAGGGCCGATCGGTCTCCAGCTGGAGACAACTGGCGCCGGCCCGCGCCAGACGCCGGGCGACCTCGTCTTCGCCCTTGGATTCTGCGAGATCCCGCCAGCGAGATCGACCACGACCAATGAAATCGCGGCCCGTTTCAGCCTCTCGCCCCCGGAAGAACCCGGCCTGAAGCCGTCCCCGTTCCGCCGGGTCGCGGAGTTTGATCACCATCACATCGTGCTTTTGCGCCGCGTGTTTGATCGATGAAATCGCGTCCGGATCGTGAAGGTCGCTCAGAATGACCATCACACTGGACCGGCGTGATCGGACCACCAGTTCCCGGAGCCGTTCTCCAAGCCGGGTGGTTTCGCTGACGCCGCCCTGACGAAGCGGTTCCAAGGCTTGGTAGAGATCCGACCGAAGGAGGCTTGGTTCGACGCGAGTTCGACGCTCGCCCGCCCCGATCACCGCGCAGGGGCTCAATCGGCGCTGGGCCAGAACACCAATGGCGGCAGCAATCCACACGGCCAGATCATGCTTGGTGAGCGGGATCGACGACACCGTCATGGACGCCGAGGTATCCACCACCAGATTGACCGACGTTCGCTTGAGCGCTTCGTATTCCTTGACGTAGGTCCGCGTGGTCCTCGCCGTCATTCGCCAATCAATTTGCTTGATGGGATCGCCCGGCTCGTAGGGTCGGGACTGCGCGTACTCGATGCCGCTTCCCGTGAACAGCGACGTATCCGTTCCGAAGGCCAGATCGTCGGCGAGTCGACGAATCACCATCTCGAAGTCGCCGTGAGACAGCTCTTCGGGGGGACCGAGTCGACTTCCGGGTTCGTGGGCCGTGCCGGTCATCAGGCGAGATTCGCCAAGATCTCGCGGAGGACGTCCTCGCCACGCCGACCATCAGCCAACGCTTCGTAGGTGAGTCGGATCCGGTGAAGCACGACGTCTTCGGCGAGGGCTAAAAAATCTTCGGGAATCGCAAAGTCGCGTCCTTGGATGAACGCCCGCGCTCGCGAGGCGTTCACCAGTGCGATCGCCGCTCGCGGTGAGCAGCCCAGTTCGAGATCCGGATGATTCCGAGTCATCGTGACCAGTTCCACGCAGTCCCTGACGAACACATCACTGACGTGCACCTGCAGCACGAGCTCCATTGCAGAGGTGAGGTCCTTCACTTGGTACGGGCTGGCCTCCTCGATGGCGTCGAACGCAGACATCGGCACCGCACCGTCACCCTGCCGCTTCAACTTCAACTGGAGCCCTCTTCGAACGACTTCGGTCTCTTGCTCGAACGTCGGATAGTCCAATCGATGTCGAAGCATGAATCGGTCGAGCTGGGCCTCCGGGAGTTCGAAGGTACCCGCCTGCTCCACGGGATTCTGCGTGGCGATCACTAGAAAAGGTGCCGGCAGATCATGCGTGGTGTCACCAATTGACACTCGCCGCTCCTGCATTGCTTCGAGTAGAGCGGACTGGACCTTGGGGGACGCCCGATTGATCTCGTCGGCGAGCAGAAGATTGGTAAAAGCCGGCCCCTTGTGGATTCGAAAGCGGCCCGTCTCCGGATCCAGGATCTCGGAACCCACGATGTCGGAAGGAAGCAGGTCGATGGTGAACTGGACTCGTTTGAAGTCGAGTTCGATCGCCCGGCCGACCGCCTGTACGAGGAGCGTCTTGGCAGTTCCTGGAACGCCTTCGAGCAGAAGGTGGCCTCCGGTGAGGAGCGCGATCAGGACCCGTTCGACGACGACTTCCTGACCGACCACGGTCTTGGCGACGCTGGCCGCGACGGTCTCTGCAAAGGTCGAACCGAGGCCGAGGGTCAAGGCATCGGCGGTGTTGTGGCGTTCGGTCATGATCTGGTCGAATCCCTGGAAGATGAAGTGGCAGTCGATGGAAATGGCGACGGCTGGACCGCCGTCCAAACAATTTTCATGAATCGGATGGAGGGGCGGCGTCCATCGGCTCGGCCATGAGCCGACCCACCACTTCCGGGATGCGTGCTTCCTCGATTCCGGCGGCCCGCACCCGGCCGGATCGATCAATCACCACGTTGGTCGGCCACATTCGAACGCCGTACTCGGCGGCCATGGCGCCCAGCGGCAGCCGCCCCTCGGACGGTGGTCGGTCTCGGGCGATGGGAAACGGCGGGTCTTGGTCGCCCATCAACGCCTGCATCCGTTTCCAATCTGCGAGGTGATCGCAGACCCCCATGAACACCACGCCTTGTGGGCCGAGTTCAGCGGACATTTTTCGCCACTTTGACATCGACTCGCGAGTGGTCCGGCTCAACGGCGATACGAATCGAACCACGGTCACCCGCCCGGCTCGAGCGTCCGTATCGAGCGCCGTTCCAATCCACTCCTCGGATTGGATCGCTGGCGCGGGCCGTCCTTCAAGTTTCGCCATTCCCGGTAATCGTTGTTCTCTTCCCACGAACCAGTCCGCGGGGAATTCCGAGCCGGAGGTCGCCACGCGACTCGAACCACCCGGTTCCGCGAGCAGTTTCTCGACCACCGCGGAAACTTTATCGGGAAGCAGACCCGCGGCTCGAACCACACCCTTGCGATCGATCACCACGTAGGTCGGCCAGAAGGAAAGGTTGTAGGCCTTGACGCTCGCACCACCGGCATCACGAGCCACCGGATAATTGATCTTCTGGTCCTTGACGACCGCGTCCGCGGTATCCCATCCGGATTTCGAATCGTGGACGCCGATGAAGGCAAGCCCTTCGGACCCAAGCTTCTCGACCAAGGCGACGTTTTTGGGAATTGCCGCCATGCAGGGACCGCACCAGGTCGCCCAGAAGTCGACGACCACCACCTTGCCGCGCAGATCCGCGAGTGAGGTCTCATCCCCGATCCAAGCGTCGAGCGAGAGTTCCGGCGCTGGCTTGCCCTCCAGTGACTTCAATCCCGCAGATCGGTCCGCACCGGAGAAGAAGTGGTCATCGGGGAAGTCCTGCCCGTTCACCGGCGATCCGATCATGAAGGGAACCAGCATCACGAATCCCATCACGAATCCGAGGTATTGCATCTTCAAAGCTGTTCTCCAAGGTAGAGGGGCCTCTGAGTATAAGGACGAAGGGGGTCACGGTTTCCTGAAGTCGGCTCAATGCACCGAACCTTCTCGAATCGGAACCGGAAATCAGGGCGTCGAAGGCCCTCTTCCGATCAGGTCGAGCCTCGAAACCGTGTACATCGCATGGCCTGCCGTTTGATCAGACACACCACCGATCGCCCTGGCTCGATCGCCAGTGCTTGCCGGCTTGGACGTCCAATCTCGGCGACGACGTGGTGATCACCTGAAGCCAGCCGAATCTCGACCAGCACCCCGTGACCATGCTCGGTACATCGAGTCACCGTTCCGGCGATTTGATTTCCAATCGACGTCCCGACGACCTGATCGAGGGCCAATGCGATGTCCGAGGGACGGAGCATGATGGTGACCGCGGACCCCGCCTCGAGTTCGACCATTGGGGTGATCAATTCGACGGGTGAGCCGCCATCGAGTTCGATCACGCTCCCCCCCGCCGACGCATCATTCCGAAGAAGCCGGCCGTGCATCAGGTTGATCATGCCTCGTCCCCGCAGCACCTCGAGCGCGTCGGTTCGATGGAGCAGTTCACCGTAGCGCCCTTGCCCGACGACGCGGCCCTCGTCGAGCAAGAGCAGATCGTCGGTGAGCCGGAGTAATTCCTCCAACTGATGGCTGACATGCAACATCTGCATGGCCTGCGTGGACTTTGATGCCGCCGCCTGGATCAGCTCGAGATGCCCGAGAATCTCGCTTCGGAGCCGATGGTCGAGCGACGCGAGTGGTTCGTCCAGCAAAAGGATGGCCGGTTGTCGGAGTAGGGCGCGACCGATCGCCACCCGCTGGCATTCACCACCCGACAGATCTTCGATCCGTCGCTCGAGGAGTCCGCCGACCTCCAGAAGATCAATGACGTCCGTCCATCTCGATGGCGACTTGGTCATGCCGTATCGAAGGTTTCCTTCGACGGTGCGATGCGGAAAGAGGCGGAGATCCTGAAAAACAACTCCGACGTCTCGACGATGGGCCGGGACATTGATGCCCGCGGCGGAATCAAACAGCGTTCGATCACCGATCCGAATCACCCCGCGATCCGGTCGATCCAGTCCCGCGATCAACGAGAGCAACGTCGATTTCCCAGCTCCCGACGGACCGAAGATGCCGAAAGACGGCGCGTCAGATCGGAACGCGATCGCCGCCTTGAAACCTGGCCGAACAAACTCCACATCCACTTCGATCATCGTCCACCCCCCGTCCGACGAATGATCCGACGAGCAAGAAACTCGGACGCCAGCAACGCGGCGAACGACAACGCAATGGCGATGATCGCCAGTCGCATCGCGCCGGCATCTCCGCCGGGGGTCTGCACGTCGGTATAGATCGCCAGTGGGATGGTCCGGGTCACACCTTCGATGTTCCCCGCCACCATGATCGTGGCCCCGAACTCGCCGAGGCTTCGAGCGAACGCCATCACCAGACCCGCCAGCACGCCGGGCAGCGCCAACGGAAGAGTCAGCGTGAAGAAGACTCGGATCGGACTCGCCCCGAGCGTCGACGCCGCCTGTTCGAGACGCGGATCCACGGCTTCAACCGCGAGCTTGACTCCTCGGACCAGCAACGGGAATCCCATCACCGCGGACGCGATCGCCGCAGCTTTCCAGGTGAAGGCGAGATCGATCCCCAGCTGGTCATGGAGCCAACCGCCGAGCCACCCACGACGTCCCAGCATGAGAAGCAGCAGGTATCCGACCACCACCGGCGGAAGCACCAGCGGAAGATGAACCGCGGCATCGAGAATCGACTTGCCCGGGAATCGGCGACGGGCCAACAACCAGCCGCACGCGATTCCGGGCACCAACATGCAACCCACCGCCACCACCGCGACGCGGAGCGAAAGCAGTACGGCCGACCATTCCTCGGGCGTGAGCATCATGAACGAGCTTCCCCGGAATTCGAAACGACGGAAAAGCCACGCCGTTCGAAGATCGATCCCGCGTCATCGCTCTTCAGAAACCGAATAAAGGCGTCGACCTCCGGCCTGCGCTCAAACTGAAGGATCGGGTAGACGATCGTTTCGTGCAGGAGGGCCGGAACCGTCGCGATGATTTCAACCGAGTCGTTCATCATCGCGTCGGTTCGGTAGACGATGCCGGCGTCGACTTCGCCCAGCTCGACCAGTCGCAAGGCGGCCCGGACGTCGGAGGCGGGTATCACGCGTCCGGAGATCGCCCCCCACCATCCGAGGGATTCCAACGCCTCGCGGGCGTATCTGCCCGCCGGAACGTGCGACGGATCGGCGATGGCAACCCGGCGCCATGATGGCGGAGGTTCAGGCGCATCGAGATCGAACCCGGAGATGGACGCCGAACCCGCCTCGTCATCGCTGGGAATCACCATCACCAGTTCGTTGCCAAGTAGGTCTTCGGCATCTCCCACGCATGGAATCTGGTCCTGAACCACACGGGCCCAGTCGCGATCGGCGGAGATGAACACGTCGACGGGTGCACCCGCGATGATCTGACGCCCGAGGGTCGAGGAACCGGCGGAATTGATCACCACCTCGCCTGCTCCGGTGGAAGCGAATCGTGCACCGAGGTCTTCGAAGACGTCGCCGGCACTCGCCGCGACGAAGACCATCACTGGTTTTAATTCTCGAACTGCGGATGGGCGGACTTCTTCATCGCACCCCATCATGATCATCATGATCATCGCGGTCATCGGGATGATCGGAATCATCGCAAAAACCCTTGCCAAGGCCACCGACCAGCACCCTCGACTTTTTTCCCTGCCCATCATGTGGTCCAGACCTCGCATGCTTTGCAGTATCCCCTCCCCGGCGACGTCGTGCCGCGGCACCTTGACGGTCTGGCCGGCGGCGATGCTTCGAACCCCGGCTCCCGGTCTCTTGCTCCGCCAGAAAATGAAGAAAGGGGCCGTCCAAACGGACGGCCCCTTCGTCTGCATCAATCCGGACTCGAACGATCACTTCACAAGTTCGATGTCACCCGGACGCCAGGTCTTCTCAAACCACGGTTCGAGCGGACCGTAGAGCCGGAGCAATGCGAACCAGCCCTTGCCGGGCACGGTCTGGATCCAGTTCGCCGTGTTGGGCCCCTTTGGGGATTTGGGCCCAAAGCGGAGGGTGATCGAACCGTCGGGATTCTCCTTCATCGAATCCCTGATGCTGTTCTTGCTCGGCAGCATCTGGTCGGTCTGGAGCTCGGATCGCGTCTGCGGGTCATAGACCACGAACGACCAGAAGTTCTTCGCCGGCACGTCGGCGGGAATGCGAAGGGTGTAGTCCTTGGAGCCATCGAGATAGCGTCCCGCGGAGTCCGTCGACACCAGGGCGTATTGCGAACCCACCCCTGGCATCTCGAGCGCCATGGCCGGCGTGTTGACGGTCGCACAGTAGAAGAAGAACGTCCGGGCATCGAGATTTCTTCCGCCCGCACCATCCGCGATGAGCCAGCGGTAGTCCCCACCGACGAACGGCGTGTACCACTGTTGGCCTTCGAACAGAATCACGCCGGGATCCCGCGGCCGCAGGAACAACGCACGGGCCGTGGCGTTTCCGATCGCGACCGAATCCTCGAGAATTCTCTTCATCCGGGCATCCGGAGCGAACGGCTTGTCTTTCTGGAGACCGATCGACGCGGCCAGTCCTCGCAGTTCGGGGTCGAGCAGGCCCACGGGCTCCCGCTCGAGCACGTCGTGGATCTCTTCGTAGAAGTTGGAATCGTTCGCGTGGATCGTGTTGAACACGATCCTCGACCCGTCCACGAACTCCATCTTCTTCGGATCGGCGCGGTCGGCGTACGGGTAGACCTTGAGACCGGTTTCGAACATCTCCACCGCGGCGTCGGGTTTTCCGTCGACCAGCAGACCGCGAAGAATCAACCAGTTCACATAACCCGGCGATCGAACCGCGAAGTACTCCTCACCGTCGAGTTCGATTCGTTTCCCGCCGATCGGCGCATCAATGTCGGTCATCTGGTCGGGGGAGAGGATCAGGTACTTTCCACCCTGCCCTCGATCGGGTCCGGGGCCGCCCATGTCGACGACGAAACGAAAGAAGGCGTCATTGACGGTGCCGGGGCCGCACTTCGGCGGCACCTCCACCACCATCGGCCCATCCGCTTCCAGGTTCATCATGACCGACGCGTAGACCGTGTCGGTGTTGCCGGTCAAGAAGAGCGGATTCGAATCGAGGAGCCGCTTGAACATCAGGCATTGATTCGGCTCGACGCAACCCTGACTCTCCATGCCGATCCGGAGCGCTTCGAGCGAAGCGGCGGGAACGAAGTTGAGGAAGACCTCCGTTCCCCGAATGAGATCGAGATTGTCGTAGATCGCTTCCACCGAGTCCGCGTCGGGCATTCCGTCGAAGAAACGAAGGGTGCCGATCGACGTCTCGACTTTGTCGGGCGTCATGATGGATTTCGGGATCGGCGTGTTGAATCCGGGTGGAGTCTCTTCCTGGGCGAAAGCGTCGCCGGCGCAGACGGAGAAGACGAACAAGGATGAGAGAAGCGTCAGTTTCGGGATCATAAAAGTGTCCGGTTAGAAGAAGATCCGATCGATACTAGAGATCAGAAGAGAGTAGATTCAGCAGGTTGAATTCGGGTTGCCGGGGTCGAAGGAGTCGACCATGACGTCGGCCGGAAGGTGATGGCCATTCGGATCGGAGCGATGGTCATGAATCCAGACCCTCGAAGCCGGCGATTGGTTCCGTGTAGAGCGTCTTGATCCAGATGTGATAGAGCGTGCCGAGCACCGCTTTGGGGTCTCCCTGCGGTCGTCGACCGAATTCTGCGACGAGCGTCGAAGCGTCGAGTCGATTGAGCGCCACGGAGATTGCCGAGCCGTCCAACGGTCCGATCATGCCGGCCTTCTGCTCCAGAGCGATGCGATCGGAGACCGCGGCGTCCCATCGACCCATGAACGCCGCCCAGGCAATCTCCAAACGCGCATCCAATGGGGCCGACTCGCTGATGGCGCGAAAGACCGGCCCATTCTCAACGCAGACGGCGATGATGCCTCGCAGTGACTCACGAAGTGCCGCTCTCGAATCGCCACTCGCGGTGAACCACGGCATGGCGGCGGTGACCAACTCCACCTCGAGGTCAGCCAGAAGCTGCTCGACGAGGTTGTGAACGTTCGAGAAGTACTGATAGAACGCCGGACGACTCAAACCAGTGCCGTTCATGATGCTCGTGATCGAGAGATCACGAATCGGCCGCTCCCAGAGCATGTCGATGACCTGGTCGAGGATCTCTTGGCGGGCAGCTCCAGGAGTCCGCCGCCGACGGAGACTCGATTCTGAAACAGGAGACGTCACGGGCATCTCGGGATTATACTGACACTTTGTCAGTACTGCTGAAAACCGGTGCCGGGACAGGGCGGCCCCTTCGACCCCGACCCGATGCATCGGGAATCACACCGCCGGGGTAGGCTTCGATACATGATGGACACGGAACACCGCCGCGCCAATCGAGCGATGTGGGACGAACGCGTGGACCTGCATGTCGAGAGTGATCTCTACAACGTCCCGGGATTCCTCGCCGGACAATGCCGGCTCCGCGACTTCGAACCCGGCGAACTTGGCTCGGTCGAGGGCCGGACACTCCTCCATCTCCAATGTCACTTCGGACTCGACACGCTCTCATGGGCTCGGCGTGGTGCGGTCGTCACCGGCATCGACTTCAGCGAGCCGGCGATTGAGGCCGCTCGAAAGATCGCGCGGCACGCGGACATTCCTGCGACGTTCGAAGTCTGTGACGTGTACGAGACCGCCGCAACCCTCGACCGAACATTCGACATCGTCTACACCGGACTCGGCGCTCTCTGCTGGATTCCTGATCTCGATGCATGGGCCCGGGAGATCGTCCGGCTTCTGGTACCGGGCGGGACCTTCTACATGTCTGAATTCCACCCCTTTACGGACGTCTTCGGCGAAGACGACCTCGTCGTCACCGAGTCCTACTTCGATGATGGCCGGCCATTCCGCGATGAAACCAGCGGGACCTACAGCGATCGCAGTGCAAAGACCTCGAACAATCTCAGCTACAGCTGGACCCATCCGTTGAGTCGCGTCATCACGGCACTTCTCAAGGTCGGCCTGACCCTCGATTCCATCGCAGAACACGAATACACGGTATTCCCCCGATTCAGCGCCCTCTCAGCCGCCCCGGGAACCGACATCTTCCGATTTCCCGACGACCATCCGCGACTCCCGATGATGTACTCGATCCGCATGCGATGGAACGGCGATCGAGATAACTTGAAAATGTAGTCACCACCGGGACCAGTCCGACAAACTTCCTTAGAGAACGTCACAACTCCCGAACCATGGCAGAGAACTGAGCCCATCATGATGCAACGAATCTCCCGAAGAATATCGACCAAATCGAGCCTGACGACGATCGTCCTGCTCGCTTCTTCCGGCATGGCCGCCCTGGTACTGGCCGCGCCCCAGGACCGCGGAGGACGACGATTCCAAGATGTTCTACTGCACGACCAGTTCGATGCTGATGAGAACGGCCGACTTGATCGCACTGAACGGGACCTTGCCCGCAAAGAGGTCGCCAGTCGACCCACCCAAGGCCGGCGAGGTGGTCCTCCCGGGATGCGTGGCGGCCAGGAAGCTCAGACTCGTCCGGAAGCTGACCCAAAATCGATTCGGATCGACCCTCAGGACCTCAAAGAAGTCCCGAAGCTGACGGGCACCGACCTCTATGATCCGGAAGTCTTGCACACGATCTTCCTCGACTTCGAAGCGCCGGACTGGCATGACGAAATGGTCGCCTTCCATGGCACGGACATCGAGGTCCCGGCCATCTTCTCGCTGGACGGCCAAGAACTCGGCGAAGTCGGCGTTTCCTACCGAGGCAACACGTCCTTTGATATGCCCGCGAAGAAATCCTTCGGCGTCTCGATGGACGCGTTCGACAATGATCTTCGCGTCGACGGATTCCGCACCTTGAATCTGCTGAACGCCAACGGCGACGACTCCATCATGCGCGAGGTCCTGTTTTCGAACATCGCGGCCGACCACATGCCGGCGCCCAAGGCGAATTTCGTCCGAGTGGTGGTGAACGGCGTGTATCTCGGGGTCTACGCCAACGTCCAGCAGATCAACAAGGACTTCACGAAGGAGCACTACGGATCAAAGAAGGGCGTACGTTGGAAGGTCCCCCCCGATTTCTCGGGTGGCGCCGCCCTCACCTACCACGGTGACGACATCGATGACTACCGAGGCCGATACGAGCTCAAGACGGGTTCCGCCACCGACGAGGACTGGGCGGATCTAGTGGAACTCTGCAAGGTGCTTCGCGAAACGCCGGACGATGAACTCGAGGCCACCCTCCCCCGCTACCTCGACATACATGAAACGATTCGTTTTCTGGCGATCGACAATGCCTTCCTCGACTCG